>JAGVME010000003.1 GCA_020053945.1 Gammaproteobacteria bacterium | reverse complement strand
TCTTCCGATCTGGCCGTCGGATCCTCGGCGGCAAAATCCCAGCACTGGTCGAGCCGGTTCCACGTGCCGCCGGCCTCGCGCAGGAGCGCGCGGTGGGGCAGCGTGTTGCCGCTCAATAGTATGCCACGGCGTTTGTAATAGCTGTAAGCAGGCAGCGCAACGGCAATTGCAGAAGCCATCACCAACGCCAGCAGGGGGTTCCAGTCACCTGCGACGTCTAAAAAGGCCAGTACGCGACTCGGGTCAGTCATGCCGGAGATCATTAATCCCAGGCCAAATATCAATCCCACAATGCCGCACATAACAGGCTGCATTTCAAGCCACCCCATGACGCATGATATACACCGTCAGCGCGCCCGCGCCCATGAAGGTGAGCGTGGCCACCAACGAGCGCCACGACAGGTTTGAAATGCCACACACGCCATGTCCGCTGGTGCACCCCGCCCCCAGACGCGCACCAAAACCCACCAGCACGCCAGCCAGCAGTATGAGGCTATTGGCTGCCATGTCGACATGCGGCGCAGGGATACCCAGCAGCCAGTAAACCAGTGGCGCGGCTAACAACCCAATTAAAAAGTATACGCGCCATGCCCGGCTGCCCCACGCGCCGACCACGACATTACCCAAAATGCCGCTAACACCGGCCACACGGCCAGAAAACAGTAATAACAACGCGGCAGAGAGACCGATCAAGCCACCGCCAACAATGGCCTGCATGTATAAATTCATAACATAGTGGGGTAGCAATGAAAAACGGTCGGGAAAAGGTAGCTATGGTTATCGGCGTTCGGGTAAATGGTGGGCGATGCTGGGATCGAACCAGCGACCCCTGCCGTGTGAAGGCAGTGCTCTCCCGCTGAGCTAATCGCCCGATGTAACCTATGAATTTTACGGGCATCATCCACCAGCGTCAAATTTTTCGCTGAAAACCGCAACGTCCCCGCACTACGCTCAAATTTCCTCACCTCGGGCGCAACTTTTGCTACTATGGCGCAAGAAACAGGAGGCTTTTACCGATGATTGACCCTAAAATACTGGATGACCTGGCAAAACGCCTCGCCGATGCGCTGCCTTCAGGCATTCGTGATTTGCAACGCGATATGGAAAAAAATTTCCGCGCGGCGCTGCAAGCGGGATTTAACAAGCTGGATCTGGTGACCCGCGAAGAATTCGAGGTGCAAATGGCAGTGCTTGCCCGTACCCGCGCCAAGGTAGATGCGCTGGAAAAACAAGTGGCTGATATGGAAAGTCTGCTGAAGAACACGGCGAAGTGACCCGCGACACTTACGTAGCTCCGGTCGGAAAGTTGCTCCTGGCGTCTCTTGCGCATCCTGCGACGTGCATGGAAGCACTAGTGTTGCGGGAGAGCGAAGCGAGGGGTTCAGGATGCCGGGAGCGACCGCTCGCCGCACTTGTGCATCCCTGCCCGGCGCATTTCCGACACTTCCGCCGTGCAGGGATGGCGGTTCTTGCGCATCCCTGCGCTCACCGCACTTGGGCATCCTGCCCGGCGCACAAGTGTCGCCAGAGGCAGGATGCCGGAAGCGACCGCCATCCGTGGCGGTCGGAATAAATTCATGTCGCTTGCGATTGTGTATAGCCGCGCGCAAAACGGCATTGATGCGCCGCTGGTGACGGTGGAAGTGCATCTTTCCAATGGCTTGCCCAGCCTGTCGATTGTCGGCTTGCCGGAAATGGCAGTGAAAGAAAGCAAAGACCGCGTGCGTGGGGCATTGCTGAATGCGCATTTTGAATTCCCGGCGCGGCGTATCACCGTCAATCTTGCCCCGGCCGACCTTCCCAAGGAAGGTGGCCGTTTTGATTTACCGATTGCGCTGGGCATTCTGGCGGCGTCAGGGCAGATTCCAGTTCAAGTTCTGCAACAATATGAATTTGTCGGCGAGGTGGCGCTGAGTGGTGAGTTACGCCCGATACGTGGAGTATTATCGGCGGCGGTACGTGCGCGCGATGCGCAGCGCTGCTTGCTGGTGCCCATGGATAACGCCGCTGAAGCCGCGCTGGTAAATGAGGGTGTGTTGTTCGCCGCACGCCATATTACTCAGGTATGCGCGCATCTGACGGGCGCGCAGCCTTTGGCGCCCTACGTGGCACCCCTTACACCGCAACCGCCGCATGATGCTTCAGAAACCCCAGATTTGAGCGACGTACGCGGCCAGCAACACGCCCGGCGCGCCCTGGAGATTGCCGCCGCCGGTGGCCACAGCCTGCTGATGATCGGCCCACCCGGCACCGGCAAATCAATGTTAGCCAGTCGCCTGTCCAGTATTTTGCCAAGCATGAGCGAAGCAGAAGCGCTGGAAGCGGCGACCATCATGTCGATCAGCGATGCCGGCTTCACTCCCGCCCTATGGGGCAAACGCCCGTTTCGCGCGCCGCATCACACAGCATCCGGCGTGGCGTTAGTCGGCGGCGGCTCGCAGCCACGTCCCGGCGAGATTTCACTGGCGCATCACGGCGTGTTGTTTCTGGATGAATTGCCGGAGTTTGACCGGCGCGTACTGGAAGTGCTGCGCGAGCCTTTGGAGTCGGGTCACATCACCATTTCACGCGCGGCGCGGCAGGCCACGTTTCCCTCGCGCTTTCAGCTCATCGCCGCCATGAATCCGTGCCCGTGTGGATATTTAGGCGACCCTAATGGTCGCTGTCATTGCAGCGAAGACCAGGTGCAACGTTACCGGGGGCGCATCTCCGGCCCGTTGTTGGATCGCATTGACATGCACATTGAAGTACCCCGGTTACCGCGTGAGCTGCTCAATGCGGGCGCCGAGGGCCGCAGCGAAGAAACCAGTGACACGGTACGCGCCCGGGTTGAAGCGGCACGCGCACGGCAAACGCAGCGTGCGGGCAAACCTAATTGCGTGTTGAGCAATCGGCAAATTGAGCGCACCTGTCGCCTGAGCAAGCCTGACGCGCAGTTACTGGAACAGTCCATTGAACGGCTCGGGCTATCAACGCGTGCGTATCACCGCATTTTAAAAGTAGCGCGCACCATTGCTGATCTGGCAAACAGCGAAGAGATCATGACCGCCCACCTTGCAGAAGCCATTTCGTATCGGCGCCTGGATCGGCAGCGCCCCTCCCGCGCTTGATGTAGGGTAGGTGTCTTTACACCGATGTTTTGATCACATGCGCCGCCTGCGCAGGCAGAAAGTAGCCATACACCGGTGCTGAATGCAGCGGGTTGTGCGGCTGATATTCAAGCCCGTACAGCGCGAACCACTGGCGCGCATGCGCCGCGCCCATTTCCCGGCGCGATACAATTTCCAGTAATTTTCCGTTCTCGATGGCGCGTGGCAATTTGGCGTCAATTTGCGCCAACGCTTCTTTGATATCATCGGGTACCTGCGGGTTGCGCTCGGGGCGCGTGAACACCTGCAACAACAAACCCTGCGTGTACCCACCCGTCGGCGCCATGCTTTCGACGCCGTGTCCAGCCAGCGCCGCCATGACCTCGGCGAGCGGCACCGCCACACGTTCGCCATTGAGTTGGCGCGTTGCACGCAGCGCCATGTGATGCGCTGTGTAGCCATAAACATAATGCCAATGCTGAATGATCTGCGCCGGATGCGTGGCATCCGACTGGTCGATGAACAAGCGTAACATCTGGCCATTGGTTAGCATTTTATACAGGGGATAGGCGTTCCAGCCATCCGGAAAACTATAAAACTCTTCACCACTTACTTGTGAAGCAATGTAGCCATGCTCAGCAACCAGCAGTTCAACCACACGCTCGGCAGCACGCTCGCGCGATGATCCACAACGAATCGCAACATGATCAAAATGCACCGTCCAACCGCGCGCCGCCGCAACCTTCAACAACGCCAGATCCGCATTGCTGTTCAACAGCGCTTCCACAGCTTTCACCGCCGTATAGACATCAAGATGCCTCACCCACTGGGCAATGCTGATGGCATCGTCATCGCTCAAGCTGGCGCGTACACGTTGCAGAATAGCGGCAACAAAATCATGGGCAAAGGGATGAACCGGCACCGGCGCTTCAAGCTCATCCTCAAAACGGTAGGCACGGCGTGTCTGCGTATAAGCATCCAGTAATTGCGCGGTGGTGCGCACCGTGTCAAAGTAAGCAGCAGCGGTAGGTTGTTGTGGCGCGGCATGTGCGGGCGTAAGGTCAAGGCTCACCTCTTCGCCGCTCTCATTGGTTATCAGCAGCTTGCACGACTGCGCAGGGTATGGTTGCCAACCTGGTTCATGTTGCAAAATGTCTACCACTTGCTGGCGGGCAAAGGTAATGTAAGGTTCGTTATGCGGCACCGTATAATCGCCTTCCTCTGCCTGAAATGTAGGGTGGGTTGAAAACCCACCGGGAGTTGCGTAGCAGTCAATTTCAGCGTAGCAACACGGCTCATTTTAGTGGTAAGTTATCAACAACACAACGCAGAAACACGCAGAGGCCTTCATGAGCAACCCGCAAACCACAGCTTTTTTGAACACCTTGGGTATTGGCAGTGCCAACCACAGCGTTCCAGGTGAAAATAGCCTCGATTCTTTCAACCCGGCCACGGGCGATCTGATTGGCCGGGCCAGCTTATGTTCAGATGACGATTATGATGCCATCATCACCCGCAGTGCCCAGGCTTTTCAGCAATGGCGCAACGTACCCGCCCCCAAGCGTGGCGAGCTGGTACGTTTAATCGCCGAACGCCTGCGCGCCAACAAAGATGCGCTGGGCAGTCTGGTATCGCTGGAAATGGGCAAGATCAAAAGCGAGGGTGACGGTGAAGTGCAAGAGATGATCGACATCGCCGACTTCGCCGTCGGCCAGTCACGCATGCTCTACGGCAAGACCATGCACTCCGAACGCCCCCAGCACCGCATGTATGAACAATGGCATCCGCTCGGCGTGGTCGGCGTGATCACCGCATTTAATTTTCCCATGGCAGTGTGGGCGTGGAATGCTTTCATCGCCGCCATCACCGGCAATACGGTGGTGTGGAAGCCGTCACCCAAAACACCGTTGTGCGCTATCGCCATACAGAAAATCTGTGATGATGTGATGGCCGAACATGGCTATCGCGACATTTTTTCCCTGTTTATCACTGACCGCAACACGCTTGCAGAACGCTTCGTTTCAGACTCACGCGTATCTTTAATTTCATTCACTGGCTCTACTGCAGTAGGGCGTCATGTCGCAGAAATTGTCGCACGGCGCCTGGGCAAAAGCCTGCTGGAACTCGGCGGCAATAACGCCATTATCGTTGATCAAAGCGCCGACCTTACGCTTGCCGTACCCGCCATTGTCTTCGGCGCCGTCGGCACCGCCGGGCAACGCTGCACCACCACGCGCCGCCTGATCATCCATGAATCCCGTTATGAAGAACTCATCACGCGTTTGATTCATGCCTACAAACAAGTGCGCATTGGCAACCCCCTCACGCCCGGCACATTAATGGGGCCATTGATTGATGAAAACGCTGTAACAGGTTATCGCCGCGCACTGGCAGACGCCCTCGCCGCAGGCGGTGAAATTCTGTATGGCGGCACCGTATTGCAAAGCCCCGGCCACTTTGTTGAACCTACCCTCGTGCGCGCCGAAAATCATTGGCCAGTGGTGCAATATGAAACCTTCGCGCCCATTCTGTATGTAATGCGCTACACCACGCTTGATGAAGCCATCGCCCTGCAAAATGCCGTGCCCCAAGGCCTTTCTTCGGCGCTATTCACCACGCAACTACAAAACGCCGAGCGGTTTTTATCTGCTGTCGGCAGCGATTGCGGCATCGCCAATATCAACATCGGCACCTCCGGCGCAGAAGTCGGTGGCGCCTTCGGCGGCGAAAAAGAAACGGGTGGCGGACGCGAAGCCGGTTCAGATGCATGGCAAGCCTATATGCGGCGCCAGACTAATACGATTAACTGGGGAAACAAGCCGATGCTGGCGCAGGGGATCACGTTTGATATTGGGTAAGGATGACATGATTTAAAGTCCCGGATAGGGGCTTTAACACGGCGCTTGATTGATTGTCGCTGACGAGCGTTGTATGATGCTCTTCCAGTCAAGCGAAAAGCGGAAAGGATGATGCGGCATTCATCCATCGGGAATATTTCTAATTAGAAAGATTAATCTGGAACGCCAAGCGCCAAAAATTCCAGGGCGATCGGTTTGATCCTATTGATTAATAGAAAACCAATATGAGCGGTAAACAACCCAACAAACGCAACATTCGAAAAATCTTGCTGCGCCGTTTTGAGGGGCAGTTCGATCTTAAGCGCCTTGATTATAGCCGCCGTAGCAAACCAGCAAGAGACATGGCTAAAGTGACGGGGGCGCTCTTTGCGGGGGGCATTTACCTGGTTGGTTTTGGCTTGGCCTATTACAGTTGGACCCAACAAAACATTGACACCACCCTCTTCAATACTTTTGCCTTTATCTTCATGATTCCTGCCACGGCGGTGGGGGTGTTCGCTTTCCTGCTGAGCGGCAACCGCCGCGAATTCCCGATCCGCGAAGATATCCGCGCCCATATCACCGCCTTTGAAAGCGGGGATGGTAACCTGTGGCGTTATGAACCGCTGCTGAAACAGATGACCCTGAAGAAGGTTGACATTCAAGCGCTCATTAAGGCGTCACGCGAGGGAAAGCTGGTCAAAATGGATCTCGAAGACATCTGCGCCATTGTTCACGCCCTCCACCAAAGCCTAAGCAATAATAACATTCTCACCAATTCCGAGACCCTTGAAGCAATCGAAAACAACTTTACCTGCCGCACCGAGGCGGCATAAACTTGCCTTGCCCTCAGGGTACGCGCTAAAACGGCCGTCAGCTTACGCACTTACACAGGCCTACGTCAGTTCGCGCGTCAGCCGTACGCGTAGGCAACAGCTTTCCTGATTGTGATATCTACCCAGCCGGAGAATGATATCCTTGTAAAAGCATAACGCGTTATTCCCCCTATCCCAGAAAGGAAACACAGATGCGGACCAATAGAGATTTAAAAAAATGGCTGGCAGGAAGCCTGATGGCATTGAGTGTGCCGGTCGTGATGGCAGGCGAGGGCGAAGTGACGCCCGTACAGGTGGTGGATGCCATTGAAGCGACGTTTGGCGTAACCCCGGCTGAGCGCCGCAATCACATTAAAGGGACATGCGCCATTGGCGAATTTGTCGGCGCGGGAGAAGCCGCCAAATTCAGCCATTCCGCGCTCTTTTCCGGCAAACCAATCCCTGTGGTCGCCCGATTCTCGTTGTCGGGCGGCAATCCCAAAGCACCGGATACGGCCAGGAGTGGGCGCGGGATGGCGCTGGAATTCAAGCTGCCCGACAGCAGCCTGCATCACATGACCATGCTCAATACACCTGTATTCGGGGCGGCGCAACCGCGCACTTTTTTTGATCTGATGGTGGCGATGAAACCTGATCCCGCTACTGGCAAACCTGACCCAGCGCGCATTAAGGCCTTTAAAGCCAGCCACCCCGACAACAAGGCCCAGGCAGATTTTTTGTCTAGCAATAACCCGCCCAGCAGTTACGCAAATAGCGCGTATTTTGGCATTCATACCTTCAAATTCATTAACCAGAAAGACGAGGCCACGCTAGTGCGCTGGCACTTCG
Organism: Gammaproteobacteria bacterium; assembly: GCA_020053945.1. GTDB lineage: Bacteria > Pseudomonadota > Gammaproteobacteria > Ga007554. The sequence goes on along the minus strand of JAGVME010000003.1, from coordinate 12,865 downwards.
TTCCACAAGATGGTGAAAAACAACTTGATGAGCCAGAGCTCAAATCAGCGCCCGCAAACTTTCTTGAACCGGCGCTGATTAAGCGAGCCACGCAAGGCGCCATTAAATGGGACATGATAGTGACGCTGGGGGAACCCAGCGATACGCAAGATAACCCGACAATTACCTGGCCCGCAAGCCGCAAACAAATCAAGGCCGGCACCTTGAGCATTACCAAAGCCATGCCACAAAAAGGGGCTGACTGCGAGAAAATCAACTATGATCCGCTGGTGATGGGCAAAGGAATCGCGCCTACGAATGATCCGATACTGCTATTCCGTTCCCCCGCTTATGCCGTTTCTTTCGCCAAACGGCTTAGCGGCCAGTAAGTGCGCTGGATTATGCATGACGGCACGGGCCTAAAAAATAAAAACGGTAAACCGACCTGAAAATCATTTTTTCGGGAATCCCCGACCCCTTTGCCTGATGTTTAGTTGGCACTTCTTTGTTCTTATTTTACTTGCTATAATAATAAGTTGGGTTGATGGCGCTTTGTGCTGGCGCCATACTAAACACTACTTCACGGAAACCTGAAAACCCATGGCTCAATACATTTACACCATGAACCGCGTGGGCAAGGTGGTGCCGCCCAAGCGTGAAATTCTCAAAGACATCTCGTTATCATTTTTTCCCGGCGCTAAAATCGGTGTGCTAGGACTGAATGGCTCAGGTAAATCGACACTGCTGCGCATTATGGCGGGCGTGGACAAAGAACATTTGGGCGAAGCACGCCCGCAGCCCGGCATCCGCATCGGCTATCTGTCGCAAGAACCGCAACTCGATAACAGCAAAGACGTGCGCGGCAATGTCGAAGAAAGTGTTAAGGATGTAAAAGCCCTGCTCACCCGTTTTAATGCCATCAGCGACGCATTTGCCGACCCCGATGCCGACTTTGACAAACTGCTCGCTGAACAAGCCGATCTGCAAGATAAAATCGAAGCCGCAGGCGCGTGGGATCTGGAGCGTAAACTTGAAATCGCCGCCGATGCGCTGCGCCTGCCGCCGTGGGACGCCGATGTTAGCAAGCTCTCCGGCGGTGAGAAGCGCCGCGTGGCCTTGTGCACACTGCTGCTGTCTAACCCTGACATGCTGCTGCTCGACGAACCGACCAACCATCTCGACGCCGAATCCGTGGCGTGGCTGGAGCGTTTCCTCCAGGAATACGCCGGTACCGTGGTCGCCATCACACACGACCGCTACTTCCTCGATAATGTCGCAGGCTGGATTCTGGAGCTTGACCGCGGCCACGGCATCCCGTGGGAGGGCAATTATTCCTCCTGGCTGGAGCAAAAAGAAAAACGTCTGGCGACTGAAGAAAAGCAGGAATCCGCCCGTCAGCGTGCCATGAAAGATGAGCTGGAATGGGTGCGCAGCAATGCCAAAGGCCGCCACGCCAAGAGCAAGGCGCGTCTGGCGCGCTTTGAAGAAATGGCCTCACAGGAGTTCCAGAAGCGCAACGAAACCAAAGAACTGTACATCCCGCCCGGCCCACGCCTGGGTGATCTGGTCGTCGAAGCGGTGGGTGTGCGCAAAGGTTTCGGCGAGCGCCTGCTGATTGATAATTTGAATTTCAACCTGCCACGCGGAGGTATTGTCGGCATCATTGGCCCCAACGGCGCCGGTAAAACCACCTTGTTCCGCATGATCACTGGCCAGGATAAACCTGACGTAGGGGAGCTACGCATTGGCGACACCGTACATCTCGCCTATGTAGACCAGTCACGCGACAGCCTCAATGGCAATCACAGCGTATGGGAAGAAATTTCTGGCGGGCTGGACATCATCACCGTCGGCAAATTTGAAATGCCCTCGCGCGCCTATGTGGGTCGGTTTAACTTCAAGGGCACCGACCAGCAAAAGCTTATAAAGGATCTTTCTGGCGGCGAGCGCAATCGCGTGCATCTCGCCAAATTGCTGAAAAGCGGCGGCAACGTACTGCTGCTCGACGAACCAACCAATGACCTCGATGTCGAAACCCTGCGCGCCCTGGAAGACGCTTTGCTGGCCTTCCCCGGCTGTGCCGTGGTGATTTCACATGACCGCTGGTTCCTCGATCGCGTCGCCACGCACATGCTGGCCTTTGAAGGTGATAGCCAGGTCACCTGGTTTGAAGGCAACTATGCGGATTACGAAGCGGATAAACACCGTCGCCTCGGCACTGATGCGGATCAACCACACCGCATCAAATACCGCAAACTGGCGATTTAAAAAACTGTTGAACCACGCAGGGCACGGAGAACAGAGGAAATCCAGGGGGTTCGCCTGAGAGCCTTGGCAAGGCTTGGTTTCTCCCCTATGTCCTCGGTGGTTCAAATCCTTTTTAGATTTATCACAGTAACCGAACTTTTTCTAACCCCTTTAGGATATTTTTACAATGTCAGTTTTTGTCACCCTATTTATAATGCTTGTCATCATTTTAATTGCCGCGGAAGTCTTCACCAACGCACTGGAACATCTTGGCGAGAAGCTGAAAATTTCCGAAGGGGTCACGGGTTCGCTGTTCGCCGCCGTAGGCACGGCATTGCCAGAAACCATGGTACCGTTGCTGGCGATTTTTGCCGGAACCGATGACAAGCATCTTAATGAAGAAATTGGTGTCGGCGCCATTCTCGGTGCGCCGCTGATGCTGATTACACTGTCGGTGTCATTACTGGCGATCGCCACGTTTCGCAAACGCACGTTCTCCGGCCACTTCACACCGGAAAAAACCGGCTTCAAGCGCGACCTCAACTTTTTCCTGTTCGCCTTCTCACTGGCCGCTGTCGCCATGTTCATCCCCCACGACATGGGTTACCTGCGCGTCTTCATTGGCGCATCACTGGTACTCACCTACTTTGTCTACGTCATGATGACATTGCGCGCCTCCAAACAACTCGTCGAAGAAGGCCATGCTACTGAAGCCCACTCGCCGATGATGTTAAATCGCATTGGCCTGCCCACCAACATGATCACCATCGTCCTCCAGCTTGCGTTGGGTTTGGGTTTGTTGATCTTTGGCGCTAAGGGCTTCATTGGCGGGGTTCAAGAAGCGTCCGCCATCTTGGGCATATCCGCCTTGATGTTATCCCTGCTGATCATCCCCATCGCCACGGAATTGCCTGAGAAATTCAACAGTATCCTATGGATACGCCGCCATAAAGACACCATGGCGTTTGGCAATATCACTGGCGCCATGGTGTTCCAGGGCACCCTGCTACCCGCCATTGGCATCACCCTCACCCCCTGGGCACCCCGCCCGGAAGTATTGGCAGGCATTGTGATCGCTTTAGGAGGCGCGTTATGGTTACGCTTCATGATCTCATATGGGCAACTAAAGGTATGGCATGTGCTTGTCAATGGTAGCTTGTATATATTATTTATAGCGATCGCGCTGAGTTAGGGCTTGCCCTATGGCGGCGGGCCTGGCCGAAACTGAAATAGTTTTGGGATCCCGGCATCTCGTGATGAGGACGGCGCGCGCCAAGCTTTCCATCGCGGCCTCAAAAAGCTTTTCGCAATTTTCCTGGTGATGTTGGGCGTCAGGATGTTGGTAGCTTGAAGCTTGACCTTTGCGCCAGGTATTGTGGTGGCCGCTCCGCATTTAACAACGCTTCCAGTTCCGCGAAATTTTGCACCCTCCCGGTAGGCTGGATTTCCACGCCCAATTGCCTGCCAATATGTGACGTGGAAAAAATGCCCCGTACAATTTCGTGGTGGGGCGCATGGCTGCCCGGCACGTGTGGGGACGCCACGGCTTCAACCACCAGCGCATGCTGGCGGCCCGCTTCTTTGAGCGTGAGGATAATGTCCCCAATGCTGGCGCGTAACACATCGCTGATTTTTAGCGCCTGCATATGTTCAGCGGATGTCATGATGTGTTCCACCAGCACCGCATCCCGTGGTACGCGCGATTCCGCCGCATAATTTACGGGTTTTTCACCCATAATGTCACGCGCCGTAACCACGCCGAGAATAATGTCATCGGCATCAGTCACCAACAGCAACCGCACTTCGGCATAAATCATTTTTTGCAGCGCAATATTGACGGGCGTTGTGGGCGCGATCGTCACGGCTTTAACGCGCCGCAAGTCTGTCATGGCGTCCAGTGCTGGGCTGCTTAAACGCACCGTTTCGGGCACACCTTGAGAGTTACGGTAAAACGAAGTGGATCGACGGAATTTGTAAGACGGAAGAACATGATAAGGATTTTGCATAGCGGCACCCCCCTACATGGATAGGAAGGCAGTTATACCATAAATTTCGGGTTTTTTATAGTGTGCGCAAAAAGCGGGCATGAAAGGTTGCCGGCATCCCAGCAACGCCATGCAATGATGGCGGAAACAGCCCATTACCGGGCAGGGCGTCACGGTTTTTATGCCTGCGGCCTGGGCGGAAATGGCAAGGAATCATAATTAAACTTTATTGCTCGACAAATTACGGGTAAAATTACCCTAATTAATAGTAAGCCATGTTTACAATATATAGTAAATATAGTTTACTATATAACAGAATGGCTTGGTGGGCTGGTTATTGAAATGGAGCACGCTCCCCGCACGTCGGATTTTCGTTTTTAATATGGATTTCCCTGGAAATTATATGGGACGTAACATGCAACCTACGGCGCGGTTAATGATTCTCGCCTTCCGTAAGTTTGAACGTGATTTATTGCGTACCCTGAAAAAACAGGGGATTACGGATGTTACGCTGGCCGACTTTAATGTGCTGCGCCACCTGGATCCCCAGGGTTTGCAACTGACCACGCTTGCGGAACATGCGGGACTATCCAAGCAAGGGGTGGGAAAAATGGTGAAGGATCTTGAGGAAAAAGGCTATTTGAAAGTCAAGGCAGACAAGCATGATGGCCGCGCCAAAGTGGTGACGTATACCCTCAAGGGTAAGAAATTTATGCAGAAAACCATTGTTATTGTAGGTGGTATTGAAAAGCATTATGAGATTTTATTGGGCACCCACAATTATGAAAATTTAAGGGAAAATTTATTGGCCTTGCTGGGGAAGGACTGCAAACCATGATCCTGGATCCCGCGGTTTTTTGGGGTGACAATGAAGAAAATTTATGACAATCTTTGGGTGGTTGAGCGTCCATTGCGCCTGTTGGGTGTGAACCTGGGCGCGCGCATGACGGTTATTAAACTCGATGCGGATGGCTTGCTGTTGCATTCGCCTGTCGCATACGAAGATGGCTTAAAAGCGCAACTTGATGCCATTGGGAAGGTATGTGCAATCGTGGCGCCCAATTGCATGCACAATTTATTTCTCGATGAATGGATAAATGCCTATCCTGATGCGACATATTACCACCCTCCGGGAATGCCAAAAATAAAGGCATCGCCCATCCAGCTAAAAACTATAAGTAATGATGCACCCTCAGTATGGCACGCTGAAATTGAACAACATATTATTCAAGGCTTGCCGCGTTTGAATGAGGTAGTTTTTTTCCACAAAAGCAGCCGTACCCTGATAGTGACGGATGTAGTGTTTAATATGTCTGAGCCTGATTCCGTATATGAAACATTATTCCTGTGGCTAAATGGTGCCTATAAAAATTTTGGGCCAACTCGGGTTTTCAAGGCGTTTGTAAAGGATAAACAGGCTTTTCGGGAATCTATCAAGTATTTACTGCGATGGGATTTTGAGACGGTGATCATGTCTCATGGTGAGATACTTTTGCGGGGTGGCAAGCAACGATTTAAGGATGTGTTTGATTGGTTACATTAGCAGTAATTCCAATTCTTGTTAAAAACAACCCCCGTCATTCCGAACGAATGTGAGGAATCTTAAAGATTTCTCGTTACGCTCGAAATGACAGGTTAAACAACATCTGCGAAAGATATAGGCACTTCTAATGAGAATTGGCGCAAGTGTCGATCTTTATCGGTTAAGGTGGCGGAGTCATCCTTGATATTGCCGCTTACAGCATCTCAATTTTCTTGCTTTGTTCTTGCAGTTTTTCCAGTGCCGAGCGCAGGTCGTTAATGCGTTGGCGTTCTTTTTCAACGATGTCTGCCGGGGCGCGTTCCACGTAGTTGGCGTTGGACAGTTTGAGGTCGCCACGCTCAATGTCTTTGTGGAGTTTTTCAATTTCTTTGCTGAGGCGTGCAATTTCAGCGTTTTTGTCGATGAGGCCTGCCATGGGGATGAGCAACTTGAGTCCACCGACCAGCCCCGTTGCTGATTCAGGTGCGATGCTGCCCGGTGGCAGCAGGGTAATGGATTCCAGTCTGGCGAGGCTGGTGAAGTAGTGGCGGTTGCGTTCAAGACGCGCCGTGTCTTCAGGCGTGTAATTGTCCAGTAATACCGGCAGTGGTTTACCGGGAGCGATATTCATGCCGCTGCGAATTTGACGAACAGCCACAATGAAATCCATGACCCAAGTCATTTCGGTGATGGCGTGCTGGTCTATTTTTTCAGGTTGCGCCACTGGGTAGGGTTGCCGCATGATGGTATCACCCTGCTTACCCGCTAAAGGCGCAACGCGTTGCCAGATCTCTTCAGTGATAAAGGGCATGAAAGGGTGGGCAAGCCGCAATACAGTTTCCAGCGTGCGCACCAGCGTGCGGCGCGTGCCGCGTTGTGCAGCAGCCGTGCTATGCGACGCACACGGAAGTGCTAATGTCGCGGGAGGCAGGATGCCAGGAGCGACTGACAATAGCACGGGTTTGGATAATTCCAGATACCAATCACAGTATTCATTCCAGGTGAATTCGTAAATCGCTTGTGCGGCAAGATCAAAACGATAACCCGCAATCGCGTCATTGACGGTTTGTTCGGTGCTTTGCAGCCGCGAGATGATCCAGTGGTCCGCAAGGCTCAATTCTACCGGTGCGTCGTTGTTGCCCGTGTCATGCGTTTCAGTATTCATCAGCACATAACGTGCGGCGTTCCACAGCTTGTTGCAAAAATTGCGGTAGCCGTCGATGCGTCCCAGGTCAAACCGTATGTCTCGCCCAGTGGATGCCAGCATGGCGAAGGTAAAACGTAACGCGTCGGTACCATAAGATTGAATGCCCTCTGGATATTGTTTGCGCGTCGCTTTTTCGATTTTCGCGGCCATGCCAGGCTGCATGAGGCCAGTGGTGCGTTTGGCTACCAGTGTTTCGAGTTCAATGCCATCAATCAGGTCTATCGGGTCAAGCACGTTGCCTTTCGACTTCGACATTTTCTGGCCTTCAGCATCGCGCACCAGGCCGTGGATATACACCTCACGGAACGGTACTTCGCCAGTGAATTTAAGCCCCATCATGATCATGCGCGCCACCCAGAAAAAGATGATGTCGAAACCCGTTACGAGCACGCTGGTGGGGTAAAATGTTTTCAGCTCAGGTGTTTGTTGTGGCCAGCCGAGTGTTGAAAACGGCCATAGCGCGGATGAGAACCAGGTATCGAGTACGTCTTCATCTTGCTTGAGCGCAAGGCTGTCGTCGAGATGATGCTTGATACGCACTTCCTGTTCGTTGCGGCCGACATAGATGTTGCCTGCGTCGTCATACCACGCGGGTATGCGGTGTCCCCACCAGATCTGGCGGCTAATGCACCAGTCTTCGATTTTGTTCATCCAGTCGAAATAAGTGCGGCTCCAATTCTCAGGAATAAAACGGATATCACCATTTTCCACCGCCTTGATGGCAGGTGCCGCCAATGGCGCGACTTTTACGTACCATTGATCGGTAAGGAAGGGTTCGATCACTGCGCCGCTGCGGTCACCGCGTGGCACGGTGAGCTTGTGATTGTCGATTTTTTCCAGCAAGCCTTGTGCTTCAAGATCAGCGATGATGCGTTTGCGTGCCTCGAAACGATCGAGGTTCTGATATTGTTGGGGTGCGGCTTCATTAATGCGCGCATCGGTGGTGAATATGTTCATCACTGGCAGATTGTGGCGCTGCCCCACGGCATAGTCGTTAAAGTCATGCGCAGGCGTGATCTTGACGCAACCGGTACCAAACGCCGGATCCACATAGTCATCCGCAATAATCGGTATGCGGCGCTCGGTGAGCGGCAATTCAACTTCTTTGCCCACCAGTAACCAGTAGCGTTCATCCTTGGGATTTACGGCCACCGCTGCATCGCCGAGCATGGTTTCCGGGCGGGTGGTGGCGACGATGAGATAGCCGCTGCCATCGGCCAGTGGATAGCGGATGTGCCACATAAAGCCGTCTTCTTCTTCGGCGATTACTTCCAGATCAGAGACGGCGGTGTGCAATACTGGATCCCAGTTCACCAGACGTTTGCCACGATAAATCAAGCCTTCTTCGTGGAGGCGCACAAATACTTCGCGCACCGCTTCCGACAATTGCGGATCCATGGTGAAGCGTTCACGTGACCAGTCGAGCGATGTGCCAAGGCGACGCAACTGGCGTGTGATGTGGCCGCCGGATTCACTCTTCCACTTCCATACCTGTTCGATGAAGGCATCACGGCCCAGGTCATGGCGGGTTTTACCCTGGGCCGCGAGTTGGCGTTCCACTACCATTTGCGTGGCAATACCGGCATGATCACTACCCGCTTGCCACAGCGTGTTGTTGCCCCGCATGCGGTGATAACGGGTGAGGATGTCCATCAAGGTGTCTTGAAAGGCGTGCCCCATGTGCAGTGTGCCCGTGACATTGGGCGGTGGAATCATGATGCAATAGGGCGTTGCTGTGCTGGTGGCTGCTCCTGCGCATCCTGCGTCCGCAGCACTTGCGGAACCCTTCGCTTTCGCTCTTCCCTGCACGGCGCTATCGGGCTTGAAATAGCCGTGTTGCTCCCAGGTGTCATACCAGCGTTGTTCCATCGTGTTGGGGTTATAGGTTTTTTCCATGGTATCTTTTTCGTGAGTGTTGATGGTGGAATTCGTGGATTCCACGCGATGATCCGTGCCTGGAATAGATAGTAAAGGTGGCTTACTATTTTTATCGAGGCCTTTTTCAATGAGGATATTCTGTACGATTTCCCGTATCTGGGCATTGATCTCGGTGCGTAGGTCATTTTTCAATGTGGCAGCCATCTGGTGTAACGAGGCATGAATGGCGCTGCTGACTGAAGCCTCTATCTGCTGCGCAATAGTGTGCTGTAACTCGGTGTTTGGGTTACTTTGCGTTTTCACGCTTGTAATAGGGGAGGGCGGTGTGTGATGGACACCATTTGGCCCCAACATTATCACGTCGTCCAGCACTGGCAGGTCATCTTCAGGGAGGGTGTCAGTGGGGGTCATACGGTTGCGTCAGAAGATGCGGTAATGTTGTGGGACTGCAATTCGTAACCGCGATCACGGTAAAACCGGTAGCGCTCCCGGCCCATCTGTTTTTGCGTGGGACTTTGATCGATGATTTCAGCGGCACGTTCAAAGTGACTGAAAAAAAGCGGTACAGCACTTGCCATGTTAATGAGCACACTTGCCTGGATCGTGGTGGGCAGTTCGTTGCTATGTCCAATTATGATTGGCGGCACAACATCCTCCTCCATTATCTTGTGGGACAAAGCATGCGGCAAAAAACTGCCCTGGCTGAATGTCCACAATAAATCATCCATGTGCGCCGCTTGTTCTTCTGATTCTGTATGGATATAGATAGGGTGTTTCATGCGATAGGCTTTGTCCGCCAAACGGCATGCGAACAACGCCCTGCTGCGTGGGGCAGATTCCGCAAGTATATAAAAGTCGATTCGGGTCATATTATTGGCAACTGCCCCCTCCCCACGTGCGGGGGGAGGGGATGATCCACTAGGTTCCGGCTTTTTCAGCGCATCTGTCCATTAAATACTGTGTCAGTAACGGTACGGGCCGGCCAGTCGCGCCTTTCTTGTCGCCGGACAACCATGCGGTACCTGCAATATCGAGATGCGCCCAATGAAATTTCTTGGTGAAGCGCGAGAGAAAACACGCCGCCGTAATCGTGCCGCCTTCACGCCCGCCAATGTTGGCCATGTCAGCGAAATTGCTTTTAAGTTGTTCTTGATATTCATCCCACAATGGCAATTCCCAGGCACGATCTCCGCTGACTTTACCAGCATTCAGCAGGTCATGGGCGAGTGGACTGTGGTTGCTGAGCAGGCCAATCGCATGCTTGCCCAGGGCCACCACGCAGGCGCCAGTAAGCGTGGCGATGTCGATGACCGCTACCGGGTCGTAGCGCTCGCTGAAGGTGAGCGCATCGCACAGGATCAGGCGGCCTTCAGCATCGGTATTGAGGATTTCGATGGTTTGGCCGGACATGCTGGTGACGACATCGCCGGGTTTGGTGGCAGTGCCGCTGGGCATGTTTTCCGTGGCGGGAATCACGCCCACCACATTAATTGGCAAACGCATTTCTGCGATGGCGGTGAGCGTGCCTAAGACACTGGCGGCACCACACATGTCATATTTCATCTCATCCATTTTCTCGGAAGGTTTGATGGAAATGCCGCCTGAATCAAACGTCACGCCCTTGCCCACCAATACCACAGGTTTGCCCTGTTTTTTGTCGCCGTTGTATTCCACTGTGATTAATTTAGGCGGTTGCGCACTGCCGCGCGCGACGGAGAGAAATGAACCCATGCCCAGCTCTTCAATGTCTGCGGTTTCGAACACTTCTACCTTGATGGACTTGTATTGCTTCGCCAACTCTTTGGCCTGATCGGCAAGGTAAGCGGGCGTGCAGATATTGGCAGGCATGTTACCCAGATTTTTGGTAAGCTCTACGCCTTGCGCAATGGCCAGGCCAACTTCGAGCGCCTGTTCACCTTCAGTTAATTCACGGCGGCTTGACACGCTGAACACCAGTTTGCGTAATGGGCGGCGCTCGGTATCTTTTTTACTTTTCATTTGATCGAAGCGATACAGGGTGCTCTGCGCCGTCTCAACGGCTTGACGCACTTTCCAGGCAATATCGTGATGTTTTACGTTCAACTCAGTGAGGTAGCACACCGCTTCCATCGCACCTTTTTCATTCAGGGTGTTTACGGCGGTGGCAACGATTTTGCGATATTGGCTATCACCCAGGTCACGTTCACGGCCGCAACCCACCAATAGCACACGGTCACATAAAGTGTTGGGAACATCATGCAGTAATAAGGTTTGTCCGATGCGCCCTTCCAGGTCGCCGCGGCGGATCAGTTTGGATATGTAACCACCGCTGATTTCATCCAGCCGTTCCGCGCCCGGCGAAAGCCGCCGTGGCTCAAAAACCCCCATGACGATACAGGCCGTGCGCTGCTTTTCTGAATCGCCACTTTTTACTGTAAACTCCATGCTGACTCCTAAGTAATGTCGATAACGGATGGTGGGATGCTGTTGCTGAAAATGATTATTTTATATTTTTGGTGCATTTCCCTAAAAAGCCGATTTTTAATGTTCGGGGCAAATCTATAAAATTTAAGATTATGATAAATAAATATAATTTTTTATTATATCGTTTTAATGAAATCAAAAGTTTGCGAGATTTATAATAATTTATTAAGTTTACCTTAAATCCGGTGATTTGCCACTGGCAGGGTTGTTTTTCTGCCATAACGAAGGGAGAGGGGATTCAGGCGCGAGAATTTTTGATCCCCCGCCATGCACGTTCCACCATGGTCACTCCGAGCAGGATTACCGCACCTGCCAAAATACCTGCCAGAGCATTTAGCAAAGGGGGTAGGATGATGTGCAGAATGCCACCGATGGCCGCAATACTGCTGGCGCTGTTTGCCAGTTGCGCGATCCATTCGTCTGCCCAGTGCATGCCGTGCGTTAAAATGCCGCCCCCTACTAAAAACATGGCCGCGGTGCCGGCAACCGACAAACTTTTCATCAGGACGGGAGCCGCCCTCACGATGAAGGCGCCGAGATTACGCTGCACTTTATGCGGCACGCTGCCACCCTTTTTCCCGCTGAGATAAAGCCCTGCATCGTCCAATTTGACGATGCCTGCTACCAGGCCATACACCCCAACGGTCAGCGCAAGTGCGATGGCTGATAATACCGTTACCTGCATGGCAAATGATGCGGCGGCGACGGTGCCGAGGGTAATGACAATGATTTCAGCGGACAGGATAAAGTCAGTGCGAATTGCGCCGCGTATTTTATTTTTTTCAAAGGCGACCATATCGATCGTCGCGTCAACGCGTGCCTCGACTAATTGGCTATGACGGGCGTTGTCTTCAGCTTTGCTGTGGAGAAATTTGTGCGCCAATTTTTCAAAACCTTCATAACATAGAAAAGCGCCGCCCAGCATCAGGAGCGGCGTCACCGCCCAAGGCGCAAACGCGTTGATGGCCAGGGCCGAAGGCACCAGAATAAACTTGTTTTTTAACGAACCTTTCGCCACCGCCCAGACTACCGGCAACTCCCGGTCCGCCTTAAGGCCGGCGACCTGCTGCGCGTTAAGCGCAAGATCATCCGCCAAAACCCCCGCCGTTTTCTTTGCGGCGGTTTTGGTCATGAGGGCTACATCATCGAGGATGGTTGCAATATCATCAAGCAGGATTAATAAGCCGGTACCGGCCATGGGTGGTTCCTATGGAAGATGTATGAAGTCGGTTATTTTGAAACAAACGTGCATTGGATGCAATGATGATGAGCGGATGGTCAAAGTTTAAAAAATGCTTTAGCAGGCTGTTGAAAAACCGCCTGCGTGCAACCCACGGATGGGCTTTTTCAACAGCCTGTTAGACCCAACGCGATGGCTTGGGTGTCCGTCTTACCACGTTACGGGATCGCTTTGTTCCTGAAGTAAAGTGAAAATCACACTTTTCGCTTTACGGGTTGAAAAAGCCCATGGAAGGGCTTTTTCAACAACCTGCTAGATAGTGTCGTCACGAGATAGCCAGCCACAGGGAAAGGCAGCGAATTTGTACGGCCGCGATAAAGGAGGACACGTTTTTCGCATAGCGG
>JAGVME010000063.1 GCA_020053945.1 Gammaproteobacteria bacterium | reverse complement strand
TTTCAGTGCGCGCGTGCCCGATGCCGACAGAAATCTTTTTAGTGTGGGCCTCAGGCACAAACTTGCCGGGGGTTGGGAGCTAGAAGGTGCATACATGTATGTACGATTCGACGACAGGAATTACGTCTCGACGACGCCGTTCACTCCTTCACCGTCTTCCGTTGCTTCGCAAGATCCGAACGGTACGGTGGCGTACAACGGCAAATACGAGAACAGTGCGCAACTGCTTGGATTGGGTGTGACGAAACGGTTTTAGTGGCCCTTTTGCCCGCAATTACGATGTCTGCCCCTATGTTCTAATCATGGTGCATAGGGGCTTTTGTTTCATAAAGTGCATTGGTGCCCCAATGCGGCGTAGGATGTAGTGTTTTCAATCTAAAAGGAGATAGATAGAATAGACTGAGTTCCACAGTATTCACGGCAGCGTTTTTATTGTTAACGTCGACGCCTTCGTTTGCCCATACTGTGCCAGGTGGTACGGAATTTGTCGCTGATCTGAGCGGTGGTCAGGAGGTGACGACGGTAAGTGTTTCAGGCGCTGACGGTAAACCTGTAGCGATTGTGAATGGCCCTGTCGCCACGGGTGCGTTTGGCATAGTGCATGTCAAGCTTGCGCAAGACCGACAAAGCCTGGAGTTTCGATTGCACGCCTCCAATTTTGGTACTCCAGTCGGCGCCGCGCACATTCATCTTGGGCCGAAAGGGACAAATGGGCCGGTATTGATTACATTGTTTAGCCGTGCCACACAAGGTGAATTCCCCGGGATGCTAAGCGGGGTATTGACCGCTGCCAATGTCGAGGCCAAGCCTGGCCTGGGTGTGAATACCCTGGAGGATGTGATCAACAATATCTTCTGGGGAAATGCTTATGTAAACGTGCATACACAGGCTTTCCCTGCCGGTGAGATACGCGGGCAGCTCAAGCGACGGTTTGGGAAAGACAAAGATAAGGATTAAGGCCGGCATATTTCAGGGGGCGGCGTGTTTCCGCCCCCTGATTTTTTCACGGCTTCTCAGCGCTCAAGATATTTGAGTTTGTCTTTCACGCCCTTCCACTGGTCGGCATCTTCCGGCGCATCAATCATTTCGGTGATTACCGGCCATTCCTTGGCAAGTTCCGCATTCAGCGCAAGGAAGTGCTTTTGATCCTCGGGCAGGTCATGCTCAGAGAAAATCGCCTCCGCCGGGCATTCCGGCTCGCATAGCGTGCAATCAATGCACTCATCCGGATCGATCACCAGAAAGTTGGGGCCTTCGTGGAAGCAGTCCACCGGGCACACTTCGACGCAATCGGTGTATTTACATTTGATGCAGTTCTCAACGACGATAAAAGTCATGCAATTCTCCTGACAGAAAAAGGGTCGGATGGGCGCGCCATCGCTTGCCTAATATGTTAATCGGTCTGCGGGCTTATGGCGAGTATCGGCCGAAAATTTATCGGCAAAGTAGTGATGTCCGCCGGTGATTGAGCGCTTAGTAAATGCGCCGGATCGTTAGAATCCGTTCACGATCTCGATCAAGGGATGTAGTGCATACCCCATAAAGGGCGCAATGAGGCAAAATCGTATGAAAAAGCGGGGCATACACGCAGTATGTGAGCATTTCGTGGCAAAATTTTGTATGGCTTGTAAACTTGATAGTCTGGATTGAGCGTTTTATGCGAAATCCAGGAGAATCCTAAAAAACGCAGTTATCCACGAAAGTAACGAAAAAACACGAAAATATTCAAATATATATCGCGATTTTACTTGCCACCCATCCGGTGAATTGCCGAAGCAATCCATGTTTTTTTATTTAGTGGCAACGTGTCTTTCGTGGACAAAAAGCGGTTTTAAGGTTTTTGGCTTATTTGCTTGCAAGATGAACTACGATAGATCTGCCAAACAGGCCGCTAACTCGGTCTTGTTGCTTACGCCCAGCTTGATGTAGATCATCTTGATCTGGTTACGCACCGTGTGGGGTGAAACGCACATCGCTTTGGCGACATCCTTGTGCTCCAGCCCCCGAGCGAAGAGCCGCGCCACGGCCAGTTCCCGAGCCGACAAGAGATCCAGCGCATTACAGCACCGCGCCATCAGGTGAACGAGCTGTTGGTCGGGTTCCATGGAAATGACCACCTGCTTGCCCCTGGAGTACAAGCGCTTACCCTCCGACCATACGGCGCACACTTCGGGCGGCATCTGATTACCCCTCCAGTGGGGCCACTCGCGTAACATCAGCTCTCTGAAAAGCGGCGTGACATTGGCGATTGACAGTGTGCGATCCGCAATGGCGTAGCCTCGCTCTGCTCCACCTTCCTGTTTCGTATGCAGGCAGCGCGCCTGCATAAAAGCCTCGATCAGATGAGGAAAGAGCCGCTCCTTCAATTGACGGTCGGCCTCTGTCCACGGTCGCGCTGGATCGGCACGGTAGAGGCTGAGAAAATGGCCCAGCCCCAAGGCCGGGTCGGGTAGTGCCGTGCTTAATACGTGCAATATGCCATACTTAAATTGATAGGCACGTTGCGCTGTACTCTGCTCACTGGTCGTTTCGGGGTCGTCCCACGGAATACAAACCGTGCGGCCAAACTGGGCGGCGATACGCGCCGCAGCATAATCGTAGTTTCCCACCGCTTTTGCGTAGTCCTCCAGCACGCTCGGCGGGAGCTGATAGAGATGGACACTGCTGATGAACGTGCCGCACTCGTCGTGTATCCCCATGCCCCATTTCGCCGTATCGAAACCCAGAGCGGGTTTGATGACACCCAGCGCGTAATCCCGGAACTGCGCAAACGGCACCTTACGTACGCCACGATAGAGCCGAAGCGCCAGCGCGTCGAACTCCACATCGGAAAACGTCATAACTATCCCCCACTTTTTATTTTTTTGCCATCGTATCCTATCTTGACAACGCCACAATAGCCCATATGGGCTATTGTGGCGTGGCTAACAATTTATCTATCCTGCATCAGGCTGCTTACTGCAAAAGTTTTGATAAAAAAAGTAAGCGGTATTAAATCCAGATTGTTCATTAGGCGAGGAGAGCGCACATCGCCGTTCGTGGTGAGCTTGTCGAACCATGAACGGCCCTTCGACAGGCTCAGGGCGAACGGTTTTGGGAGTAGTGGACGATCTGTGTTGAAAACTGGGTCGAGTAGATTGATCCATCAAAACCAGTACAAAAAAACCGTTCGGCGAACGGTATCGGTTTTTATGGAACGATCTGCTTGTATGCAAGGCCACGGAGGGTTGGCGTGGCAGGGTTTGGGTAAATGGGGCACGCAACGTGCCATATAGAGCTGGGGGATATAACAATGAGTTCACTACGTAACAGGTTTCGTTTGCTGGGTTTCCTCCTGATCGCCATGCTGTTTCCGCTCGCGGTCGCCGCTGCTTCTACCCCTCCCACGCATACGCCCGCACATACGCTAAGCGAAGTCTCCGCCCGGCTCGCCACCATGCAGGTGCCGTTTGTGCCCAACGGTGGACAGTGGGATAAACAAGCCGCGTTCGCCGCGCACACCTTTGCCGGAACGCTGTTTGTCACCACCGAGGGCAAGCTGGTTTATAGCCTACCCGGCAAGCCCAAGGCAGCTCAGCCCAAGATGAAGGGTTCCGCTGATATAGGTAAAGGCGAAGGCAAACACCTCCGCAAGCAAATCACCCCCGGCTGGGTACTGACTGAAACCTTCATCGGCGCCAACCAGCAGCCGCTCGCGGCGAAACCTGCGGGTTATCGTCCCGCGCAGGCCAAAGCCAGTTACATGATTGGCGCCAATAATCCCCAAGGCAGCCGCCCTACAAAACCCCTCGATAGTTTCGAGCGGGTGCGCCTGGGCGAAGTGTTCAAGGGCGTGGAAGTTGAGTTACGCGCTACCGGCAGCAATGTCGAAAAAATCTTCACCGTCAAACCGCACCAGGATCCCAAACAAATTCGCCTGCGTATGGCGGGCGCAAACAAACTGGCGCTGGGCAAGCGCGGCGAATTGATCGTGCAGACCGGCAACGGGCCAGTGACCTACACCGCGCCGATCGCCTATCAGGAAGATGCCAGCGGCAAGCGCAGCGAAATTAAAGTGGCTTACGCGCTCAATACCGCCGCCCGCAGCTATGGCTTTACCGTGGGTGATTACAACCCCGATCAGGCGCTGGTGATTGATCCGCTGTTGCAATCCACTTATCTGGGGGGCGCGGGGAATGACTACGCCGGCCTTGCCATACATCCCTTCAGTGGAGAGGTGTATGTCGCGGGTAGTACCAATTCGACCACCTTCCCCGGCACGGGCGGCGGGGCGCAGCCAGCCCAGGCTGGCGGCACTGATGCCTTTATCAGCCGCTTCAACGCCAGCCTCACGACGCTCGTGCAATCCACTTATCTGGGTGGCGCGGGGTATGACTACGTCTATGCTCTTGCCATTCATCCCACCAGCGGCGAGGTGTATGTGGCGGGCAATACTGGCTCGACTACCTTCCCCGGCACTGGCGGCGGGGCGCAGCCAGTCCATACTGCGTTGACTTATTATGACGGCTTTATCAGCCGCTTCAACGCCAACCTCACAACGCTCGTGCAATCCACTTATCTGGGTGGTGCGAGGAATGAATCCCCCGACGCCCTTGCCATCCATCCTGTCAGCGGCGAGGTGCATGTGGCGGGCACAACCAACACTGACGGCGCGACCTGTGGTAAGCCTGCGTTGTATCTCTGTGCGGATGTCTTTATCAGCCGCTTCAACGCCAACCTCACGACATTCTTGCAATCCACTGATCTGGGTGGTGCGGGGGATGAAGAGGTCTTGGCGTTGACCATACACCCCGCCAGCGGCGAGGTGTATGTCGCGGGCAGAACCGATTCGACCACCTTCCTCGGCACTGGCGGCGGGGCGCAGCCAACCTATGCTGGCGGCGGTGATGCCTTTATCAGCCGCTTCAACGCCAGCCTCACAACGCTCGCGCAATCCACTTATCTGGGGGGTGCGGGGAATGACTACGCCCTTGCCCTGGCCATCCACCCCGCCAGCGGCGAGGTGTATGTGGCGGGTGTTACCGATTCGACCACCTTCCCCGCCACTGCGGGCGGGGCGCAGCCAGCCTATGCGGGTGGTGGTAGTGATGCCTTTGTCACCCGGATTTCACGCTCGCTGGCCCTCATTGATGCCGTTGCCCCCGGTGTCGTTGTCCCCGGCGCACCCGTGATCGGC
>JAGVME010000127.1 GCA_020053945.1 Gammaproteobacteria bacterium | reverse complement strand
TGCTCTTCCGATCTCACCACAGCGCGGGCGGTGATGCCAGCCAAGGGGCCGTCCTGGATCAATACGCCGTAATCTTTGGCAAAATTCCCGCCGCGCATGAGGGATAACGGAACCACATTTTCCAGGTTTTCATTGCCGCAAAAGCGTTTTTGTGCGAACGGTAAATCAGCGGAAACAATCAATATTACGGTGTCAGTATGATCCCTGGCGAAATCGTTGAATTTTTTGGTGGACAGCGCGCAGGTAGGGGTATCCAGGCTGGGGACGATATTCAGCAATTTCTTTTTGCCTTTATAATCGCCCAAGGTTTTATCACCCAGGTTGCCATCCACTAGGTTAAAGTCGGGCGCGCGTGCGCCTACTTTGGGCATATCGCCCTGAGTGTGAACCGGATTGCCTTTCAATGTAATAGTTGCCATGTGTAGTCTCCTTAATGGGTTAAGTTCACTGGAGGGCACCTCTAAAAATCCGCTGAAGCCGCGCTGGCTGCGTTGCATACGGGCTCAAAATGCGGGGTCGGGAAGCGGCAGACTCTGTGTAAACTCCGCTTTTTCGCCCGTTTGCGCCTCGCCTGGAGGCGCCTACTTTTGGTGCCATCATCGGCTTGATCGAATTTTTAGAGGTGCCCTAGGTTTTAGGAAGTTAGTATAGCGCGCAAATGGGTGGTATAGGTTTCAATATCCGCTGCGGTTTTAGTTTCTGTGGCACATATTAATATGGCATGGCCCAGTTCCGGGTAATCGTCGCGCAAGTTATAGCCACCGATTAATCCTTGTTCAGCCAGTTTGGCGAGGACTTCCTCGGCCGGGCGCGGTAACTGTAACACCGCCTCATGGAACAATGGGCGGTCAAAGAGTTTGGTGATGCCGGGAATAGCCGTGACTTGCCCTATTAAATCCCATGTATTACCGTGACATTGCGCGGCGACACGTTCGAGGCCATCCGCCCCTAGCAATGACATGTGGATGGTGGCAGCCGTGACCACCAGGCCTTGATTGGTGCAGATATTGGAAGTGGCTTTGGAACGGCGAATATGCTGTTCGCGCGCCTGCAATGTAAGGGTGAAGCCGGGTTTACCATCGAGATCAACCGTGCGGCCGACGATGCGTCCGGGCATCTGGCGCACATGCTCTTGCTTGCAGCATAAAAAGCCGAAGTAGGGACCGCCGGAAGAGAGCGGTGCGCCCAACGGTTGCCCTTCGCCACACACAATGTCCGCGCCCGGCTTCCTGCCTCCTGCGGCACTTGCGCCGGGCAAGATGCCTAAGTGCGGTGAGCGCAGGGAGGCGCAAGAGCCGCCACCTCCATGTGCATCGTCCGCGCCCACGCCACCCCATTCGCCGGGCGATGCCAACACGGCCAGCGAGATCGGGTTAACCACGCCAATGACGAGCGCGTTGTGTTGGTGCGCCCAATCGGTGAGCGCATCCACGTCTTCAAGGACGCCAAAGAAATTAGGCTGGGGAATTACCAGCGCGGTGATGCCGTCATCCGCATATTTTGCGAGTGATTGGGGAACAATGTGTCCGCATTCACCGCAGTAAGGCAATTCAATGAGGTCGATACCCTGGTTTTTTACGATGGCGTGAACCACCTTGCGGTACACAGGATGCACGGTGCTGGGCATGAGCACACGCTTGGTGTGCACCCGGCGGTTGGCGCGCACCGCCATCAACACCGCTTCCGCCAGTGCGGATGCGCCATCGTATAGCGACGCATTGGATACGTCCATGCCCGTGAGGCTCGCCATCATGGTCTGGTATTCATAAAGCAGTTGCAACGTGCCCTGGCTGGCCTCGGCTTGATAGGGTGTGTATGAGCTGTAAAACTCGCCGCGTGTAGCGATCTCCCACACGGCGGCCGGAATGTGGTGGTCATACGCGCCCGCGCCCATGAAACACAGCGGACGGCCATCCTGTTCGGCACGTGCCATCATCAGGCGGCCAATCTCCATTTCACTGATGCCGGCCGGGATTTTTGCCAGGCCTCCTGTAGTACGCAGGTCTTTGGGGATTTCATCAAATAGATCGTCGATGCTGGGCACGCCCACGGCGTGCAGCATGTCATGCACGTCGTTTTCGGTATGGGGTATAAAGGGCATAAATTATCTCGTTACTATTTTATTGTTATTGCGTTGATGTGCCATCAATGCGCTTCGGCGGCAATCAGTTCGGCATAGGCGGCGGCTGTCAGCAATCCGCTGAGATCAGCGCCATTGCCCGGCTTCAAGCGCATTATCCAACCCTCGCCATAGGGATCTTTATTGACCAGTTCGGGATGGCTGGTGAGCGCTTCATTGATGGCGACAACTTCACCCGCTACCGGGCTGTAGATGTCTGAAGCCGCTTTTACCGATTCGACCACGGCACATTCCTGTGCGGCGGCAACATGGCGGCCAATCGCAGGCAGCTCAACAAACACCATGTCACCCAGCAGATCCTGCGCGTGTTCGGTGATGCCGATGCGCAGTGTGCCATCATCCATGAGTTGTGCCCATTCATGGGTGCGGGTATATTTTAATTCACCGGGTATGCCGGGACGGAGTGACGCAATGTTCATAGTGGTGCCCTCTCTTAGTTTTTTTGGTCCTATGCGCCAGAAGCGGGTGCTTCCAGGCATGATTTACCGTGCCGTACGAACGGTGGTTTTACAACAGTGGCCGCTACTAACCGGCCCCGCATATCAATTTCGCAGCTATTGTCCGTGTTAGCCCCGATGCTTTCGGTGGATATCCGCGCAAATGCAATCGCCTGCCCCAGTGTGGGTGAAAAAGTGCCGCTGGTGATTTCGCCGCAGACGCGCCCTTCAACAATGACGTGTTGATGATTGCGTAACACCCCTTTTTGATTCAGGATCAAACCGACCAGTTTATGCTTCACGCCGTTTTTGCGTTGTGTTTCGAGCGCGGCGCGGCCAATGAAATCGCGTGTGGCAGGTTCCCACGCAACGGTCCAGTCCAACCCGCATTCCAGGGGGGTGATGTTTTCATCCATGTCGGCGCCGTATAAGTTCATGCCCGCTTCGAGACGCAATGTGTCGCGCGCGCCCAGCCCAATGGGCTTGACGCCAGTGGCATGCAGGCGCCGCCACACATCAGTGGCCTGATCCCCGGGCAGAATAACTTCATAGCCATCTTCACCCGTATAGCCCGTGCGTGCGATAAAAATATCGCCGACTTGCCTGGAATTAAACGGTGCGAGTGCCGCTATCGCCTCTTTAACAGCGGTGCCCAGTACGGTATGCACAACATCGCGCGCCTGGGGGCCTTGCACGGCGATCATCGCCAAGTCCTGGTGTTCGGTGACGCGCACTTGAAACGCATTGGCATGGCGTTCAAGCCAAGCGAGGTCTTTGTCATGGGTCGCGGCATTGACGACTAGGCGGAACCATTGATCGTTTATGAAGTAAACGATCAGGTCGTCAATAACGCCACCGCCTTCATTCAACATGCACGTGTAAAGCGCTTTGCCGGGTTGTTTCAGGCGGTCTATATTATTTGCCAGCAGGTAATGCAGGAAGCTGCGCACCTGGGTGCCTTCCAGGTCAACAATGGTCATGTGCGATACATCAAACATGCCGACGCCACGGCGTACCGCGTGGTGTTCTTCGATTTGCGAGCCGTAATGCAACGGCATGTCCCAGCCGCCGAAATCAACGATTTTTCCATCCATTGCGGCATGCCAATCATACAGGGGTGTTTTTTTGCCCATTCGATCCTTCCGATATTAATTGTTCCGACTGCGCACGGGGAATGGATCCCTCGCTACGCTCTCCCCCTTGAGAATCCCCCCTCGCCTTGTTCCCGCGGCAAGCCGCGGGGATTCAAGATTTAAAATAAAAAAATTATTATCCTGGGTATGCCCCGGGGATGCTGACGGCCGGGTTTTGCCGTTCTTCCGCATGGTATGAGGAGCGTACCAATGCGCCAGCTTTCACCCATGAAAACCCCAGGTTACGCGCGTCTTGTTCGTAGCTGTTAAACGCTTCCGGTGTAATGTATTCTTGCACGGGCAAGTGTTGGCGCGTGGGCCGTAAATATTGCCCAAGGCTGACGCGTTGTACACCGGCCGCGCGTAAGTCACGCAGCACATCCAGTACTTCAGCGCGGCTCTCGCCTAACCCAAGCATTAACGATGATTTTGTTTCTATGCTGCCCGCTCCCGGCATCCCGCCTCCTGCGGCATTGGCGCATCCATGCCGCGCGATTTTTTCCAGAAGTTGCAGCGAGCGTTGATATTTAGAGCCTTTGCGCACGGTGTGGTAAAGGCGTGGCACGGTTTCTACGTTGTGTCCCCACACCAGTTGCCGCTCTTGGCTGCTCATGCGCGTCCATGCACTTGCAGCACTTGGGCCTCCTGCCCGGCGCGCGTCCTGCGATGTGCATGGAAGCACGAGTGTCGCGGAAGGCACGATGCCGGGAGCGACCGCTCGCGGCATTGGTGCGTCCATGCACGGCAGCGATACGGTACTGAGGATGGTGTCGATGGCGGTGTCCTGGCATTGCTGAAAATCCGGGGTGAGCAACTCCAGGCCGATGCCGGGTTTGCGGCGGCGCAGTTCGCGCAAGGTGTCGGCAAAGACTTGCGCGCCACCGTCGGGCAAGTCGTCCCGGTTGACGGAGGTGAGCACCACATAGTCCAGGCCCATGCCCATTACGGCATCGGCGATGCGGCGGGGTTCGTCGCGGTCGTAGCCGCCCGGCCGCCCGGTTTTAACCGCGCAAAAACCACAGGCGCGCGTGCAGACATCGCCCAGCAACATGAAGGTAGCCGTGCCCCGGCTCCAGCATTCACCCCGGTTGGGGCAACGTGCTTCTTCGCAGACGGTGTGCAGGGCATTGCTGCGCACGGCATCGGCGGTGAGCGCGTAATACGTGTGGTTATCGCCATGCAACTTTTGGCGTATCCACGGCGGCATGCGGCTGACGTTAGGTTGCTCATTTAATTCTAAAGCGGGGAGGCGCGGCATAATTCTCCAAAGTTTTGGGCATAAAAAAAGGGCGGCGTATGCGGCATAATAAAATATGCCGCATACGCCGCCCCTCTGTCCTGTTTGCCTGAGAGCTTAGCCCCTTCGGCGGATTGGCGCGCCCGTTTTATTGGCGCCCAACCTCTCTCCAGAGTAACTTTTCCGTGCGGTCCTTTTGCCTGAGCGATTCCGGGCGGTTTGCGCCTTCGGCGTTCTGTGATCAATGACGGTTACGGCCACCAAAAATAAGTGTTTCCACTCACAGAATCTCTCCCACACGGGTACAGTTATGGGGTGATTGTACTATTTCCCGGAATGCCTTACCAGCAATATGACAGGAATCAGCCCCACCAGCACCAGGGTGAGGGCAGGCAAGGCGGCACGTTCCCATTCACCTTCGGAGGTCATTTCGAAAATGCGGACCGCCAGGGTATCCCAATCGAAGGGGCGCAATAACAGGGTCGCGGGCATTTCTTTCATGATATCAACAAATACCAGCAGTACGGCAGTGAGCAGGCCGGGGCGCAAGATCGGCAGATAAACGCGCCACAGTACTTCACGGTGGCCCGCGCCCAGGCTGCGCGCGGCTTGCTGGATGGACGGCGTGATGCGCTCCAGCGCGCTTTCTACCGGCCCGTGCGCCACCGCCAGAAAACGCACTACATAGGCGAATAACAGGGCAATCACGCTGCTGCTTAATAATAGGCCGGTGGTTCCCCCCGTGAAGGCATAAATGCCCCTGTCGATCCCTTTGTCAATCCAAGTGAAGAGCAGCATAATGCCCACCGCCAGCACCGCGCCGGGCATGGCATAGCCGAGGGTGGCAAGCTGGGTGGAATAACGCGTAATTCGGTCCGGCCATTGTTTGTGGATAGTGGCCAGCAGCAATGCGCACGTGAGGGTCAGCAGGGCGCCTATGACGCCGAGCAAGAGCGTATGGCTGACAAATTCCATATAGCGCGCGTCAAAATCCGCCATGCCCGTGGTAGCGGTCCATACGGCCAATTGCGCGACGGGAATGATAAATGCCAGCGTCAACACCAAGGCCGCGCTGCCGCTGGCAAGCCAGGCATGTTTGCCGGTGAGTTGATAACGTGGCGCATTGGGCCGTTTACCGCTGCCGTAGAAGCGCGCACGTCCCCGGCTTCGCCTTTCACCCGCCAGCGCCAACGCAACAAACAATAATAGTAGTGTAGAAAGTTGCGCGGCGGCTGCGAGGTTAAAGAGATCAAACCAGGCCTTGTAAAGCGCAGTTGTAAACGTGTCGTAATTAAAAATGGCCACCGCGCCGAAATCCGCCAGGGTTTCCATCAGCGCCAGGGCCACGCCTGCGGTAATCGCGGGGCGTGCCATGGGCAATGAAATGCGAAAAAATGCCTGCCACGGATTAAGCCCCAGCACGCGTCCGCTTTCAACGACATTGCGGCCTTGGCCGAGAAACGCGGCGCGCGCCAGCATATATACATAGGGATAGAGCGCCAACACCATCACGGCGATCACCCCGCCTTCAGAACGGATGGGCGGGAACCACAGTGTGCCCGTGCCCATGTCAGTGGCAAATAGTGAGCGTAGGGTACTTTGCACCGGCCCGCTGAAATCCAGGAAACCGATAGCGACAAACGCGAGCACGTAAGTGGGAATGCCGAGCGGTAACATCAGCGCCCAGTCGAAGATGCGTCGCCCAGGAAATTCGCACATCGCCGTTAACCAGGCCAAGCCCACACCTATGACGAAGACACCTAAGCCCACTCCCAATATTAATACCGCCGTGTTGCGTAACAGGCTAACCAGCAGAGTGTCGGCGAGGTGCCGCCATATCTCGTCCTCGGCGGTGAGCCAAGCGGGCAGCAGCATGAGTAAGGGGAGGGCGGCCAGTAGTGCGATCACCACACTGACCAGGCGCCAGGCGCCACCCTGGTGGCTGAAGCGCCTTCGTGCCAGCCACCACCAGGATTGCTGAAGGAGAATATGCGGGGCGCGCGCCTGCTCAGTAATGGGCGGCGGGGTGATCATGAAGACTTATCATTTATACCCGGCCCGATCCATTAGCATGACAGCTTTGCCCTGCAATTTACCGGCCTCGGCAAGATTGATGGTATCTTGTTTGAATGGCCCCCATGAAGCTACCAGAGGCGCCGCGGCCACTTTGGGATTAGCGGGAAATTCCAGGTTGGCGTCGGCGAACAGGCTTTGTGCCTTATCGGACGACAGCCATTCAATGAACTTTACGGCGGCGTCATGGTGCTTGGCGTGTTGGGTGACGCCCGCGCCAGAGACGTTGACATGCACGCCGTTACTGGCCTGGTTGGACCAGAAGATGTTCACGGGCGCATCGGGTGTTTTGTGCTTGAAGCGGCCAAAATAATAGCTGTTGACAATGCCCACATCACACTGGCCCGCCGCCAGTGCGGCCAGCAGGCTGTCGTCATCGGAAAAAGGCGTGGTCGCCAGATTTTTTACCCATGATTTCACCACCGCTTCGGTTTTGGCCTCACCATTGTGCGCGATCATCATCGCCACCATTGACTGGTTATACACTTTCTTCGAGCTGCGCAGGCATAACCGCCCCTGCCATTTGGCATCGCCCAGCGCTTCATAGCTGGAAAGATCGGCGGGTTTCACTTTTTTGGTGTTGTAAACAATAGTGCGTGCCCGTACCGACAGGCCATACCACTGCCCCTCAGGATCA
Organism: Gammaproteobacteria bacterium; assembly: GCA_020053945.1. Lineage (GTDB taxonomy): Bacteria > Pseudomonadota > Gammaproteobacteria > Ga007554. The sequence goes on along the minus strand of JAGVME010000127.1, from coordinate 2,422 downwards.
CGCAGATGGGCGGGAATATTTTCGTTGAGGATTTTGGAGTCGACTTTGGCCAGCAAACCACTTTGCGCCGCCTGCCATAAATTACCCGCATCGACAGTCATCAAAATATCGGCAGGTGTCCGCGCGCCTTCGGCCTTGAGGCGTTCCAGCAGAGGACCCTCCTTACCGGTTAAAAATTTGATGTGGGTGCCGGTTTCCTTTTGATACGCATCAAATAGCGGCTTGATCAACTGCTCATTGCGCGCGGAATAGACGACCAGATCATCAGCCGCCTGTGCGCCCGTGACCAGTGCCAACCAGCCACAAAGTGCAATACCGAGTACGCTAAATTTAAGGTGAGTCATGGCGGGTCTCCCAGTAAAGCCCTTGTTAATAGTGTAAGAATTTAGTGATAGCTAATGATAATGATTCTCATTAGTGAATGCAACTACTTTTGTGGAGAATCCGCCAAATTATTTTTACGGTGCGTTGTAGGGATTTTTTGTAATGACGAAGTTCAGGATTTTGGCAAGGCTGCCGATAAATCCATACAACAACCCTTTTTCAGTGAACGTGTTGCCTGGCGGGGTAATGGAACCGATTTCAAAGTGTACCGGAGACTAAGGAAATGAATAAAATGGTAGCAAAATTAACAGTTTTGGTAATGGTGTTGCTACTGGCGGGATGTGGGGGTGGGGATAATGCGTTTGAGACGCCGGGGACTACACCGCCGGGAGGCGCCGGAACCGCCACGGATGTTCAGATGACATTGACTGTTGGCGTTGGCACGCTCTCTGCTGGGGGGAGCACCAGTGTTACCGCTGTCCTTACCGATCTCACTTCCGGAACTCCTTACACTACCGAGACAGATGTTACCTTTACCTCGGCATGTGCCTCAGTACAGATTGCTTCCGTGACATCACCTATAACCACATCGGGTGGTTCCGCCGTCAGCACCTATGTTGCCAAGGGCTGTGAAGGCGTAGATACCATTACCGCTACGGCAACCGTGGATAGCGGCACGGTCATTGCCATTGCTACCATCACGGTATTGCCCGCTGTATTAGGGTCTATTCAGTTTGTTTCCGCGACACCCCCGAGCATTACCTTAAAAGGCACCGGGGGCGCGGGTTTATCTGAGACATCCACCGTGATCTTCAAAGTATTCAATTCGGTGGGTGGCATAGTGCCGAACCGTGATGTGACATTTGCCCTTACCACCAGTGTCGGTGGCTTAACTTTAAGTCCTGCCACGGCCAGAACAGACGCCAATGGCCAGGCGCAAACCGTGGTGCAGTCAGGTACTGTATCCACACCCGTGCGGGTGACAGCCACTATCGTAGGCACGTCCATCACTACCCAGTCGGATCAATTGACGATTACGACGGGTGTTCCAGACCAGGACAGTTTTTCGTTAAGTGCCACGCAGCTTAATATTGAAGGATGGAATTATGATGGGGTCACGACAACATTAACCGCCCGGCTCTCGGATCATTTTAGTAACCCGGTTCCGGATGGCACCATCGTTAATTTCCGCTCCGAGGGTGGGCAAGTGGGTGGTTCTTGCAGCATCACTGATGGCGCATGCAGCGTTTCACTCACCAGCGCCAACCTGCGCCCGACCAACGGCAGGCTCACCGTGCTGGCGTATGCCATCGGCGAAGAAAGTTTTACTGATTATAACGGGAATGGCTTAATGAATACCGGGGAGGCTTTCGATGTAAACGGCCTTCCTACTGACAGGGGTGAGGCCTTCGTGGATTATAATGAAGATGGTCTCAGGCAATCCAATGAAGATTTCGTTGATTTTAACGTGAATAACACCTTTGAGAGCGCCGGTGATGGCTTATATAATGGTGTATTGTGTGACGGTACGGGAATTTGCAGCGCACAAAAAACTATCAACGTCCGTCGATCCCTGGTGATTGTTTTTTCAGGATCTACGGCATTTATCAACATTAGTAGGACGGCGATTAATTTAGCTACTTGCGTAAACAGTGTTCCATTCGTCAATACCCCTGTCAACTTTACTGTAACTATCGTTGATGTTAATGGCAATTATATGGCGCCGGGCACTACAGTAGAATTCAGCGCTACCAATGGCACAATAGAATCCTTGCCACCGAGCCCAATGGCTGACTCGGTGGGCGCACCTCCAATTTATGGAGTCACCATGGCCAGCGACGCAACGCAGGATACCTCGTTGGTTTGTACCAATGCCAAGACCGCAGGCACTTTCAATGTCAAGGTTACTACCCCCAAAGGATTGATTACCTCTACTTCGGTAGCTACTACCGATTAACCAGGAAAACCTGGATATTTGAAAGGGACAGGCCGCAGAAACGCAGGGCAATCGCATTAAAAACTATTTATAAAACATGTCATTATGTTTTCCTCTTTATTTTCACCGGTCTTCCCGTCACTATTTTTAGTAAATAATCCT
>JAGVME010000135.1 GCA_020053945.1 Gammaproteobacteria bacterium | reverse complement strand
TGAAAAGATTTTTGCGGCGTCAATGGTGATTCAGGGTGATAAGGCTATCGAAGAGGAAGTCTGTGTTGATTCCACGGCGCAGGAGAAAGCCATTATTTTCCCAACGGATGCCAAACTTTATCGAAAAATTATTGTGCATTGTTTAAGACTCGTCAAAGTCCATGGCCTTCCACTGCGTCGCACATATTCGAAAGAGATTAAGCAACGAAAATTGGAATATTGATTCAATTTCCGTATCAACAGTGCAATAATCACCTCATTGAATAAACTGGGGAGGTGCGCCATGTCACGGCCACCGCGAGGCCAAAAAGTAATTGATAACGCACTCCAAGCCATTGCTTCAGCGACGACGATTGAGCAGCTACGGCAAGCACAGGCGGTGGTCTTGCCACTCCACTACGGCATGAGTCTGGAGCAAACAGCGCAGGCCGTCGGATTGTCCAGAGGCTGGGTGTGTCGGAGGATCAACTCGAAGTGGCCTTGCGTACCTTTGGGGGGAATGCACCCATGGTCAAGTCCCTTGTGGCTTGGGAGTGGATTATTAATGCTTTATTGAATTAGAAGTTGAATGAGCCCGTGATTGGGCATGTGAAATCGAATCACCGCCTGAATCGAAGTTACCTAAAAGGGTTCGTCGGGGATCAGATTAATGTCCTGATGGCGGCGGCTGCATTTAACTTCAGAAAATGGATGCGACTGTTTTTTTGCGTCATTTTTTTTACAGCTATTGAAGCGGCTAACGGCGATGTTAATGCCCTGTGATGGTATAGCCGCGCTGGCTTGAGGGTGTAAATTTGGGTTTTTCAGCGGCGACTAAATAATCCAGATGTTCCTTCGGTCAATTGAATATTTTCTGGTTTTGGCGCCCTGCTACGTCCTTCCCGCCGCTTGTGCTGTACAGATGCACCAATGCTGCGGGAGCAGTCGGCATTTCTTAACGGTGTTGCTTGATATACGTATTCGGCTCAAGGCCTTAATTAACTTGCCGAATCGTGAGGCCTACACCAATTATCACTCTGAATTATCTGATTTTAACGGCTACCGCTTAACGCTGCTGTTGGGTTCAAAGGCGCGGCGTGAATGACGCTGGTGACCATGTATTTTCGGCGGTGTAATCTTGCCGTGGGGCGGCGCGGATTTTGGTAATGGCCACATGTACCACCTCCTGTAAATCTGCATCATCGGTTTTTTCTTTCCCATAGCCATAATATAAACGTTGCACAGCCCGTACGGTGTTGCGTAATTCCTGATCCGGGCCATGCGCGGCTTCCCATTCATTCAGGCCCTGTTCAAGCGACTGGCTGCCAAACGCCTCCAGTAACAGCGTTTGTAAAGGGCGTAGTCCACGATATGCGGGTTGCTCGATGGAGATCTGGGTGTCGCCGGTTTTTTGTCGTGTGTGCGCCGCGTGTGAACGTGCATGCTGCCACAGGATTAATGTGATAAGCCACAGCACAGCAAAGATCAGGGCGGCAAGCTGCCATGGCCATAATAAGGCAGGTGTGGGCAGTGATGATTCTTTTTGTGTGGGTGTGTTGGGTGCTGAGGCCACCACGGCAGAAGATGGACCCGATTTTACGGTAAGCGTTTGTCCCGGCAGTTCGATCTTGTCGATGACGCCGCGTAAGGTGTCGAAGTAAGGGATAGTAATGGTGGGCATGTGAAATTCGCCAGCGGTCAATGGTGTGACGGAAACGGTGTAATTTGCGATACTGATAATGCCATCGGCATTTTCTTCTGTGTGCCGTTGCGCCTTGTCGAGATAGAGTTTGATGTTTGGCGGGGCGGTTAATCCGGGCAAGCTGGCGGGCAGCGTGTGATCCATCACTGGGGCGCGTAATGTGATGTTCCACGAGGTGACGCTGTTGATGTCAGGTAAATCAGTGAGCGGGTTTTGATTGATTTCCGGCTTGCCGATCAACAGGTCAGCAGGAACACCAACGGGCAGTGCCTTGACCTGGATGAGATGTTGTTTCCCGGGCAAGCGTAAACGGCGCCCTTTCTCCGTAATGGCCCAAAGATCAGGCAAGCGCACGGTAAGGGTGCCGCCTTGATTAGGGAATAATGCCCACGCGATGCGTTGTACATTGTAAGCGATGCCCGCAATCTGTTCTTTGCGTTCGATTTGTGCCAGTTTTCGGTAATCAAGTAATTCAATGCGCACCGGTGATGTTTGAATATCTCCGCCCAGGCTGGCGGTGCTAAGGTTGACGCGGTGTAACAGTTCAAGATAAACAATGGTTTGTTCGCCTATCCATGCGGTTTTTTTGTTGATGCCGCTGCGTACCAATATTTCGGGTGTGTCTGTGGCGGGCGCAGCACTGACATTGATGGCGATAGGCTTGCTGCGATATCCGTTTACCTGGAAAACGGGTAAGGTATGGCGCCCGGTACGTTTTGGGAATAACTCTACAGTAATGCTGGAGACGGCGCCGCCACTCCGTTCATCATCGGGGCCACGGGATAAATTAAAACGGTTAGCCGCACGTGGAATACCTACATCAAAATCACGGGAAAGTACGCTTAAGTCCACGTTGGGTGACAGGCCTTCAGCGCGCAGGCGTGTGTCGCTATTGTGTAGCGATAATGTAAATACAACATGCCCGTCCACTTGTATCGTGGTGCGGTCAACACTGGCGGTGAGGGTGGGGGCGGCTTGTGCGGACGTCATGGTGGCCCATAATATACAGGTGGCAATGAATCCAATTACTTTTCTCACCACGGTTTTTCATCCTCCACTACCAGTACGCCAGAGAATTTGTCAGCGGTAGAAAAACGATTGCTCAATAGTTCCTGGGAATTGTCACGCAGCGCCTGCATTTTTTCCCGCGTTTGTGATGTTTTGGACGCCTGCTCCGAATCCTGGGCAGGATTGCCAGTAGTTGTTTTTTGCTGTTGCAGCCCCCTATAATTTTTTGCCGCTTGGGTGGCTGTGTCCAGGTCTGGTGTTTTTTTCGGGTCGCCTGTTTTCCTGGTGCGGGCACGAAATTCATTTTCTTTATTGATCAGGGAAAGATTAAATGCGGCACGCGGATAATTATTTTGCCAGCGCAGTGCGTTTTCATAAGCACGCGCAGCCTCATCAAGGCGATTCATTTTTGCCAGGGCATTACCAACATTATAACTGGCCTGGGCACGCTCGGTGTCGCTGTCGGCATTACGCAATGCTTGCTGAAAGGCGCGCAATGCCACTTCCCATTGTTGTTGACGATAAGCGCTGGCGCCCAGGCCCATCAGGCCATTAAATGATTTTATGCCGCGATATAGCGCTGTGGATTTTTCGTAGTTGTTTTCATTGAGTGCGTCCAGAGCGCGTTGCTCTGCCCAGGGTGTTGCATGAGCTTGCTCAGGCAGTGCAATCATAGGCATCACCATTGCCCAGGTAAGTAATGCGACGGTACCTGGCCGCGCACCTGCCCACAGGAACGCCCATATAAATAATGGCAGGCTGATTCCAATCAGCCAGGGAAAGAGTTGGTAATGTTGCTCCGGTGTGTCGTGTGAATATTGGGCAGGTTTAAGTTTACGCAACTGGGTAAATAATTGCCGCCACTCGCTGTCGTCGCTGCTGATATCAACGTACAGCCCGCCGGTCTTCTGTGCCAACGATGCCAGGGTGGCGCGTTCCAACCGTGAAATGACCAGTTCATCTTTTATTTTCATAAAGTGTCCCTTGCCATCGGGTACGGGGCCACCTGCTTCAGTGCCGACACCGACAATGAACAGGGGAATGCCTAGGGTGCGTAACGTGTTTACTTCTGCCAGGGCGGCTGCGCTGTTGTGGGATTCGCCATCCGTTATTAATATTATGGCGCGGCTTTGTTGTTCGGCGCCTTCCAGAGTTTGACGCGCTATCAGCAATGCACGGGCAATATTGGAGCCGTGTTTGATCACCAGGCCCGGATCGAGCAGGTCAGTGAAATGCAGAAAGGCTTCTTTGTCGGGCGTTAGTGGCAGGGTAATGTAGGCATTGGCAGAAAAGGCAATCAGTGCGACACGGTCGCTATATGCGTGATGGGGTAAGCGGTTAACGAAATCACGCAACTCCAGTTTGGCGCGTTCCAGGCGGTTGGGTACAATGTCTTGTACTGACATGGAGGGCGAGATGTCGATGGCCACTGCGATGTCAATGCCGCTGGCTCGCGCTGTGGTATCAGGTAGTTGTGTTTTTATGGAGGGGCCGCTGGCTGCCAGTGCTGCCAATGTCCATGCGGCTATCCATGCAAACCGGTTTTTTTCATGGAAAGCGCGGCTTGATTTTTCCTGTCCAGAAATAAGGTATTCCCATAGATGCGGGTCGGCAAAGGCATTACGACGTGCCTGTGGTGCTGAGGTTTTTTTAGTGCGGCGCACACGGATGTGGCGGCTCTTACGCATCCCTGCGCTCACCGCACTTGGGCATCCTGCCCGGCGCAAGTGTCGTGAGAGGCGGGATGCCGGAAGCGACCGCCACACTAAGCCCAACCAGGGGATGATTGCCAACAGCAACCATAATGGTTCACGCCATTCTAGTTGTGGAATCATGGCAACACCTCGTTGCGGGCACGACGTTGCGCCGCCAAGAGTAACGCCAATCCGGCAATGAGTGGCAACCAGTACCATTCAGTGTGTTTTAGCGACGCGCTGTCTGTAATATCTATTTGTTCAAGTTTTTCTATATCGCTAATAATGCGCTGGACTTCAGCAGTATTCGCGGCGGCATAGTAGCGGCCTTGGGTGCGCTCGGCAATGCGGCGCAGCAGGTTTTCATCCAGCGGCATTTCAGTGTAGGCAGGTGTTTCGTTTGGACCACGTGGAAACGGCACGGTCTGGTGCGAACCAATGCCCACCGTGTAAATGCGTATGCCTTCTTCGATGGCCAGGGCTGTTGCAGCGTCGGGATGGATTTCGCCTGCAGTATTGCTGCCGTCGGTGAGCAGGATCAAGATACGCGCTTTTGCATCATTGTCGCGCAAGCGTTTTACGGCAAGTGCCATTGCCGTGCCCAGCGCGGTTTTTTCACCGGCCATGCCGTGCCGCACTTCTAGCAACAGGCTGCGTACTACATTCATATCGCTGGTGAGCGGGGATAACGTGTAGGCATCGTCAGCGAATACGATCAGGCCGATACGGTCGCCGTGACGTTCGCTGAGGAACTGGTTGACGACTTTTTTCAGCATGTCGAGACGGCTCAGCGTGGCGCCGTCCGCAAAGAAATCTTGTGCGCGCATTGAGCCGGACACATCGAGCGCCAGCAAAAAATCACGGCCTTTATAAGTGTTGGGCGCCGACTCTATCCATTGCGGACGTGTCAGCGCCAGCACTAGGCATACGCAGCCAATGGTCCACAGCCAAGGGGTGCGGTTAATGTGTGGCGGGGAGTTGCCAACGAGATGAAGCAACACATCCGCCTGCGCATGCCGGATGGCCGGGAGGGTAGCCGGCATGCGCTTGCGGGACTTAAACCGCACGCTAGCCCACCACGCCAGCCAGGGTAAGGGCGCGGCCAGTAACCACCAGGGCGCGGCAAGCTCTAACATCTATACACCGCGACCATTATGCTGGCTGGGCTGGTAGGATTTAACCAGCCATTGTTCAACGCGCTGGAAAATTTCTGGTGTCAGCCGTAGGGCAGATGTTTCTTGGTAGCGCAGGTTAGCGCATAGCCTGAGAGTGTCTTGCCAGGCATGCTGATCCGCCGCGATGTGTGGTGGGCAGGTAGGAGTGAGTTGTGGTAGATCCAAACCTAACCGCAGTAGCGTAGTAAGCCGATAGGCAGCTTCACGGTCACTGATGGCCTGTGATTGCCAGTCCTGGATGAGCTGTTGTAATTTTAGGCGCGCGGCCAACGCCGGATCCAGGTGTGCATCAATCTCAGTGCGGGATGTCTTTCCATGACGAATATACAGGCGCGTGAATATGATTAACATCAATGCAATGATGATCACGCCACTTGCCATCAGTAGCGGCTGCCAGTCAGGTGGTGCAGGCAATTCAATATCTGCCAGACGATTTAGAATTTCAGGGTTGGCGGCATCATTCATGGCTGGTTAATTGTTCGAAGGTATCTTTATGGGTGTATATGCGTTGCAGGGAGATGCCAGTGCGTGAAAATAATTGGGCAAGATCAGCGTGCTGTGTTGCCATGGCTTGTGCGTAGCGGGTGCGCAATTCGGCATCAGCGGTGTCTACCACAAATGTTTCTCCGTCGGGGGATGTCATGCGCAGCTTGCCAGCGTCGGGTAATGTTTCTTCGGCGGGGTCGATGATCTGTAGCGCCAATACTTCATGGCTGGCGGTGAGCTGCAACAATGCAGGAATGTGTTCGGTACGCAAATCTTTGAAGTCGCTGATCAGGCAGACCGCTGCGCCACGGCCTGCGGTCGCGATCGTGTGTGCCAGCAGTGTGCCCATGGTGGCAGTGTGTGTGTTGGCCATGGGTAATGGCGCGCTGGCGGCGCGCAGCAGTTGCAGCACATTATTAATGTCACGCGCACCAGGAAAAAATTGCTCATCGCTTTCGACGACCATACCGGCTACCGGGTCACGCGCTGCCAGGGCAGAAAATGCCAGTATCGCGGCGCTACGTGCGGCGGTGGCGGCTTTTAATTCGCCGCGCGTGCCAAAGTGCATGCTGGGGCGGCGGTCAATCATTAGAAACAAGCCCTGGCTGCGTTCCTCACGGAATACTTTCATGATGGGTTTGCCGCTGCGGGCGGTGGCGCGCCAGTCCATGTAACGCACATCGTCCCCTGGCTGATAGGCGCGCATGTCCTCAAGCTCCATGCCGTGTCCGCGAAATATCGAGGGGTGCTGGCCGATGATGGGTGAGGTGACGCGGTGTCCGGGGCGTATGGGGCGCATGGCGCGTTCCAGGATTTTAAATTGTAACTGTTCTAATTCAGCCGTGTTTAATAAGGCATGTTCTGTAGTGGTTTCGTGCGCATGGCGCACGCTACGAGTGGCGTTATTTTTCAAGGTGCGTATCACGGCGCGGGTACTTTCTCGATTAAACGCGCGATCACTTGCTGGCGGGTAATGCCATCGGCGCGTGCCGCAAAGCTCAGGGCGATGCGATGGTTCAATATAGGGTAGGCCAAATCCATGATGTCGCCCGGTTCGACAAAATCACGTTCGCACAAATACGCGCGTGCGCGTGCGGCATGCGCCAGCGCCAGCGTGGCGCGCGGTGATGCGCCGCGTGCCAGCCATTGCGTGGCCTGGCCATCCCAACGTGTTGCGTCACGCGTGGCGCCCACCAGTGTGACAATGTAACGTTCCAGCATTTGGTCCATATAAACGCTATTTACCGCTGCACGTGCGTCCATGATGTGCTGTGGCGTTAATGGCGCGGGTGATGTCTTGATGATGCCAACGCCAGCCCCTTGCAGTCGCGCACTGTCGCGGCGCAATATTTCGAGCTCTTCGGCGGCGGTAGGATAGTCCAGGTCTACTTTCATCAGAAAACGGTCGAGCTGTGCTTCAGGCAGCGGATACGTGCCTTCTTGCTCGATCGGATTCTGTGTCGCCATCACTAGAAATACCGGTGAAAGTTTACGTGTCACACCCCCTGTTGTGACTTGATGTTCCTGCATGGCTTCGAGCAGGGCAGCCTGTACCTTGGGCGGCGCGCGGTTGATTTCATCGGCGAGGATAATGTCGTTAAAAATCGGCCCTTCGACAAAGCGAAAACGGCCTTCGTTGGGTATAAATATATCTGTGCCCGTGATGTCCCCCGGAATCAGGTCAGGGGTGAATTGGATGCGCTGAAAACGTGCGGCAATACCTTCCGCCAGGGCGCGCACCGCCGTGGTCTTGGCCAGCCCCGGCACACCTTCCACCAGTAGATGGCCATTGGTCAGCACGCTGATCAGCAGGCGTTCCACCAGCACGGTTTGGCCAACCAGCGTGGTTTCGATATGTGTTTTAAGCGCTGTGAGTGCGTTCTGCATAATAATGTTCCGAAAGGTTTTGATAGGTTTTGATCGGCGGAATACCGAAAAATTCATGCCGCGCTTATTTTCTTCGGTTCACTTCTGCCGGCCTCTCTGTGTGGTTGTATTTTGGCTTGTGAAACGGTGTTTTTATGCCCAAGTATACTGTTTGCACTGGTCGCGTCATAGCCATGGTAATAAATCACTTTTCGGTTCGGTAATATTACCTTCCGTTGAACCTTGCCTGAAGCTATTTTTAATCCACGGTATTAAACGGTTTTTGGGAAGGGGATATTACTATGGAATACACATTTTCTTTGACTAATCTGACGAAACGTATTATGCCACGCTATCGTGGTGATCATAACCAGGCTCATGCCGCCGAGTTCACCACGCAGGGGGGCGGGAAAACTGTGGGTGGACAAGCTGCCACACGAGACGCCGAGTTAGTGCCGGTGGTAGATTGGCAGACCGTTGCCCAAGTAGTGTGCCATCAGGCCGCTGGCCTGGCCGCACAGGGGCGCATGCAGACGCTGGAAGGCCGGTTGCGGCGCCTGCCGCGCCAGGTGTTGGAAGCCAACCCGTGGTTGCTCTATTGGAGTGGCGCATGTTGCCTGCCGCTGAACCCTGAGCAGGGGCGCGCCGATTTCGAACAAGCCTATTTGTCATTCCATGACCAAGCGCTCCGCGGCACACACCAGGACATATCCGGCATGCTCTCTGCTTGGGTGGGCATTGTAGACAGCATTTTGCTCAGCCGTACGGATTTTAGCCCCCTGGCGCGCTGGGTAGCGGCCTTGGATGAAATTTTACGTAACCACCCTACCTTTCCATCACTGGAGCTTGAAGCCCACGTTACACAGGCCATGCTCGGCGCGTTGACCCAGTATCAGCCGTCACCGGCCGCCCCCGCGCCAGTGGCTTCCAGTGTCTCGTCCTCTACGCCAGTTACGTATTTATCCTCGTCACGCGGGGAAGAATATCAGAAGCGATCGCATCATCTTGATGTGGCATTCTGGGAACAGCGCGCCCGGCAATTGCTGCACTGTGGGTTAGAGGTTAACACCCAATTCATATTGGGTAACCGGTTGTTTTTGCATTGCCTGCACAAAGGCGATACGGCGGCCACCTCTTGGGTGTTGCATACGCTCAAAGCCCAGGCGGGTAACCCCAGCGCGGCAATCCAAGTGGAATGGCAGGCCAGTCAGGCGCTCTATAATTTGTTACATATTTCTGCGGACGCTTGTTTGGACGCGGTGACCGAAGGTTTGGAGATTGCACGTAATTCGGGTACGCACAGCAGCGATTTTAAGTTATATGCGCTCGGGGTGCAGGCGGCGTTGGTAAAAGGAAGCCACGAAGCCGCGCAGGGATTTTTAGGCAATCTCGGTACCTTGCTCATTGCCACCCGTCATCTTGATGCCAGCCACTATCACTATCTATTGGCGTGGAGCAGCGCGAGCCAATATGACTTGCCAAGCGCCACTGATCATGCCCGGCTCGCATTAACCCTCGCTGAAGCCGCCGCGGCGCCTTATGCGCAAGCCTTGTGCCATGCATTGCTGGCGCAGGTATTGTTTGAATATGGCGGGCGTCGTGAAGCGCTGCGCCATCTTATGCAGGCGCGTCGTTACGCCAGTGCCACACAGGACAAATATGTAGAATATCTTGCCCTCCTGCAGGAATCGCAATTCCGCTTCATCGGTTCATTCGACATGCAGGAATACGCGGGCGGCGGCCGCTCCCCCTTTCTTGGCGCGGGTGTATCCAGGTTTGGTGCGCGAACCGCCGGGAACCGTGGTGTGTTTGCCTTGGGTAAGGCCTTTGTGTTGGCGAGAAAGCACGGCTATGCCAGCATGTCGACGCTGCGCCCCTGCGCCATCGCCATGTTGTGCAAAAAGGCGCTGGAAAATGGCATAGAAGTAGAATACGTACGCCACTATATAAAAAAACATGGATTACAACCCCCGGCGCCCTCGGTAGAGTGCCAGGACTGGCCGTGGCCCATAAAAATTTATACATTGGGCAACTTCCGTATTGTCAAAGCGGGTGAATCCCTGGACTTTGAAGGCCAGGAGCGGAGTAAAGCGCAAGGAAAACCCTTGATGCTGCTCAAGGCGCTGATTGCCTTAGGGGGGCGCGATGTCAATGAAACCCAACTCATTGACGCCCTATGGCCTGATGCCGAAGGTGATGCCGGCCATCAAGTATTCCGCATTACCTTGCACCGCCTGCGCCAAATGCTGGGTCATGAAAAGGTCATTATTATGCGTGACAATAGCCTTACCCTGGACGCCTCCTGCTGCTGGGTAGATGTGTGGGCGTTAGAGCGATTTTTCGGCCAACCACCCGCCACGCCGGCCGCATCATCCTTCATGGAAAAGATACTGAAGATCTATCAAGGACATTTTTTAGGTGATGACAATGAATATGCCTGGGCGCTGGCATTGCGTGAACGGCTGCGCAGCAAATTGTTGCGTTACCTGGAGCACACGGGCAAGCAGAGTGAAAATAGTGGCCAATGGGAAATCGCGGTTAACAGTTACCGTAAAGGTTTGGAAATTGATCCGCTTGCCGAGATTCTTTATCAGCGCCTCATGCTCTGTTATCAACGGCAGGGGCGTTGCGCTGAAGCGTTGGCTGTGTATCAACGTTGCCATACCGTATTTTCCACAGTATTGGGGGTTGCGCCGTCATCACATATTGAGGAAGCGCGCCGTGCGGTAATAAGCAGGTAATTTTGCGGCATCCTGTCTGGAGTGTGCGGGGCACGATGGCCGCAGAGCCAGGGAAAACCCGCAGTGTTCTCCCATCATCTTCAATCCATTGCTGGGGGTATTGCCGCAAAAATAGGGGGTGTCACCATGGAAATGATCAAACACGTTCATGCCCTGGATGTCTGCAGGCCGGTATTGAAATTTTTCATTGGGTTCGTTGCGGGCTTGTGCGCCGTCATCGCTCCCCGTATGCTTGCCGCCCTGACAGTACCGGCCACCGGCGATAAAATCATATTTTTCAGTTTCGATTATATGGCTGTTTCATTAATGTTCGCCATGATGATCGGCGCTGTCATCATGATCATGGAGTGGCGGCAGCCAAAAAAACCGGGTGATACATTTATAAAAGCGTTGGGTATCCCTGCATTGCTGGCGAGCGCGTTGAATACCACGGCGGGCATTAGCACGGTCAATGCTTATGTTGAGAAGAACGATAAAATCACCCAAGAGCTGGATCGAAAAGCGGATATCCCGACACGTCCTTTTTCCCCAATCATAGGGGAAGGCGCCACCCCTTTGCTTGAAAGTTCATCGTTGCCTGATGTCCAACGCGCCAGCGAACCTGAGATCCCGGCACGTACGCCCCACATGCTGGGCGCCAGTGTCCTGGGTATCTTCGGCATCAGCGCCGCCCATGCCAGTGAAGCGGCCGCGCCCTTGCCATGGGTGGTGACGGAACTTAATATGGGCATTCAAATAAACCAGCCCCAATACCTGGTGGTGCTCGATGAAGCCGCAACCGAAAATGAAGCCATCACCAAGATGCGAATATTGGGCAGGACCATTCCACAGGCAAGGATCGTGCAAACAAAAGATGCCTTCTTAATTGTTCACGGCGTGGATCCACGCAGTAAATCTGAGGCATTGGTGGATGCGATACGTTTCAAGGAAAGAAATCACTTGCGGCCCTCATTGCTGGAAGTGAGATAGTTTCTTGGATCTCATATGGATATATTCTTAAAGAGGACGACCCGATGCCACTCATGCTTATCAAGGGACATTACCGCATACTCAATGCCGCGCCCGATGGGGATTCGATTAGATTCTATCCCGACGATCCAGGTTTATGGCGTCCCCTGGGCGTGCGGACCAATAACAGCGGTGGCGGACAACTACGCCTGGAGGGCATCGACACACTTGAAACCCACTATCAACCTGCGCCGGCCACCTTGGGCATGCTGCACCAGCCGCCCCAGTTCGCGCAAGGCGCCGCAGAAGAATTGGTGAAGTTTTTTGGTTTCAGGAATGTAGTACGCGGGGAACGTGAAACAGTAATTTCAGCCCAACCACAGCAGACCGCAGGATTCATATTGACGCGCTTTGCGGATGTGTATGGGCGTTGCGTGGCATTCGCATTCAAAGGGAACATCGCCCAAACTGATGGTGGCGATATTTATCTCGACAAGATCCTACTGCGCAGAAGCGCAAATCATCATATGCTTAGCCAAGGATTAGCTTACCCCACTTATTATTCAAAAATGTACCCCGACCTGCGTCAGGAAATGACGCGTGCTGTAGCGTCCGCACGCCGCAAAGGGTTATGGCCCCACGATAGAACTACCGCCGGATTCCTGGTTAAAGACCTTGCCGCACTCACTGAGCGTAATGTTATTTTGCCAAAGCTGTTTCGCCGCGTGGTGGATTACCTGGCAATGAATGATGGCGACCTATCCCTTACCGGATTCAAAGACTATCTTGAGTCGCGGCAAGACCGGCTGATCATCCTGCCTCAAGGACATGTCACAGGGTTTGATTATGTGGTCAAAGTGACTGGTCAGCGGATAAAATTGACCGTGCCTCCGGAGCGGCTGGTATTTATGGAGAAGTAGGTTTATGGAAACGCGTTGGCGCGTTAAACAGGCATAGCTCGGGTGAATTATGGCGTTACACATCCCGCTCCATAGTAATAGTGCGGCTCTGTGGTAAATCCATGGAGAAATATTGTTGCGCCATGCCTAATACCACCACTAATCCTTTGCGGCGTTCCGTTCCTGTGCTGCTGAATTCAAATTCATAAAACCGCAACAGGGCGATATGGCTATTGGGCTTGCGTGCGAACCTGATTTTTTTCAGCGTAACGGTGGAATCAAGCAATTGCACCTGCGCACCCTGACAAGCGTGCGATGCCAGTTTTATGGCCCGTTCCCTGACTTTTAAACTGTCCCACCAAAACCAGCACAGGCCAATAAAAAGTAATATGGCCGCAGTATCGGTAAAGTCCATTATGCCTGCGCACTATGCACGTAACATCACAGGCTAAGGTTGTGGATTAGGTGGCGGCAGCGCCTTAAAGCCTGGGTCGTTGTCCCGGCCCATGACCATGATCATGGTGTAAATCATCGCCGGTAATGCGGTGGCTTTGCGGTTGTTGATCACCACCAGCGGGGTGCCTTCGAGTTTATGTTGGATGGCATAGTCAATGTCTTCGCGCAGGATTTTTGCGGTTTGCGGCGATTTGATGCAGGTTTCGAGTGATTTGCGCTGTTTGGCATCGCTGGTGGCGATTTGCCAGATTCTGTCACGCGTGAGGGCGCGCTGTTCCTTGAACATTGTGTTGCGCACGCGGTTGAATTCTTTTGGGTTCCCCACTAGGCAGATTTGCAGTTTTGCCGCCAGGCAACTGACGCCGCTCCCATCTGAACGTTGCACCTGGGAATTACATTCGGAATCAAGCGGAAAATGGCGCGCTTCTTCGTTCCACGAGCCCGCTGGCGCGATACGGCGCATTTCAGTTAACGCGTCTTCGAGATGTTTGCAGTGCGGGCAACGAATGTCTGTCCATTCAATCAAACGCAACGGAGCGGTAGGCTCGCCAAAAATTATCCGTTTTTTATCGATGGGCTTTGTGATGCGCGGCGCATTGCGGTAAATGAACAGGGAATCGCTCATGGCTTGTTGCAGGCGTGGTTCAAGCGACCGTAAAAAATCTGCCAGAGGGTCACTTTGGGGGGTGGGCGCAACGGATGCGTCGGCTGCTCCCGGCATCCTGGGCTCCTCGCTTCGCTCTTCCGCAGCACTAGCGGAACCCTTCACTTGCGCTCTTCCCTGCGCGTCGTCTGCGGCAAATACCGCAGGCGGGAATCCACAACAAGCCAATAACAATGCAATGACGGGCAGTATCCGCATCCTACCTAGTTTCATCAAGTGGGTTAAAGGACGACGCGTGGAATGGAATGAAGCCGATGTTGTATGTATTTGCATGAGGGAGCCTTGAGGGGGACATTACAAAGATTAACTTTAGCAACAATGGCGGCAATAGACAATCATCCTGACAAGGGCCGATCAGCCGCGCGTTTATTTCCGTAATTTAGGGATTTTTTCTATTTAAGGACAATCCGCGCGCGGTTTTTTTCGAGGGTTTTCTCGCCAATGCCTTTGACTTGGTCGAGCCCATCGACTGACTTGAACGGCCCGTGTTTTTTGCGGTAGGCCACAATGGCGCTGGCCTTCTGCTCCCCAATCCCTTCGAGATTTTGCGCGAGGGTAGCGGTATCGGCGTTGTTGATGTTGACTTGGGGTGGCGCTGCTTTGGAGATGGTAGCTGAGGACGCCGTGGCGGGCGCCGGAATGGATCCAGCCACGGCAGGCAGGGGCGCATCTACGGATAAACTAATGGGGCGCGCCTTGGCGTGGTTGGGATGGTCGGCGTAATGCACTTGACCACTCGCATCCACCCATCTATAGATATTGGCGGTAGCCGCCTCTGCGAGGGAGTGCAGTCCCAGCATGAGCCATAAAGCGGTCATCAACCGGTGTTTGAGCATGGTTTTAAGTGTTGTCCGGGAAATCCAAGAGAAGAAGGCGTTACTATAAACCACAATAGATGTTCAAACAATAACCTTTTAAGGGGGTTTGTACAAATCACCCCTATTAGCTGATTTTCTGGCTGGAGATATTCATGTAATGGAAATTATTCTGGCTCTTGCCATAATCCATGCGCGACAGGGAGGCGTAGTCGATGGTGAGCTGACGGTGCAGCTCCAGCGGCATTTTCAGGGCATCCGCCAGGCAGACGCGGATCGGGCCGACATGGGAGACCACGGCAATGGTTTTGCCTGCGTGCATGATGATCAGTTCATTGATCACGGTTTTGACGCGCGCCAGCAAGTCATACATGGACTCGCCACCCTCGGGCGCAAATGCCGTGGGATTTTTCTTCCATTGCTGATGTTCGGTGGGGTAACCACTTTCAATTTCATTAAAGTAAAGCCCTTCCCAGATACCGAAGCGGCGTTCTTTGAGCGCGGCGTTTTCCTGCAGGGGCGCGCCGGTGCTGATGGCGATGGCATCGGCGGTCATGCGGGTGCGGGCGCTGGGGCTGGCGCAGATTAAATCTATTTTGACATTGCGCAGCAGGTCGGCGGCGTAAGCCGCTTGGCTGAGGCCGTCTGCATTCAAGGGTGGATCCTCACTTTTATTGCCGGCAGTATCACAATAAATGCGATCCAGCGGAAAGTCAGTTTTGCCGTGGCGCACATAGATAATACGGGTGCTGGGTTCTTTGGAGCGCATCAAGAGTGCCTATGTAATGGGATTGCTGTGCGTGTGCGGCACCGGTGAGGTGTCGTGCGGTTGATGGGTAATTTCTACCGGCACCATATGCAGCTTGCCATGGCGCACGCCGCGTGCCGCCATCACCCGATTGGCGAAGGTGCGCACGCTTTGGATCGAGCCGCGCAAAATCACCACTTCCAGGCAGTTGTCGTGATCCATGTGCACATGCATGCTGGACAAGGTCAGGTCATGGTGATCATGTTGCACCGAGGTGATGCGGCTGGCCAGTTCGCTTTCATGATGATTGTAAATATAGCTGAGGGTGGCAATGCAATGGCCTTCGTCCCAGTTTTCCAGACGCTCGCCCTCCAGCCGTTCACGGATCAGGTCGCGCATCGCTTCCGAGCGGTTGGAATACCCACGCGCACGGATGAAGTCATCAAATTGTTTGGCGAGCTGGTCTTCTATGGATATGGTGAGGCGTTCCATGATGCTCCTTTGTCAGCGTGATCCACCGGACGGAGGACATAGTAAAATTATATCCTAATTTTACGTTTCAATCTGTCTGGCGAATGCTCCGTTTTCAGGGCAGGGGTGATGCGACGTTGCTGGCTAAACCGGGAAGCTGTCAAAAACTTGCCGGGAAACGTAGAGGTGCTGTGAAACAGGGGGCATGTCTCAATACTGTTCGCTTAATACATCCCCCGTTCGCCCCGAGCCTGTCGAAGGGCATCTGGATGCGGGGCTGGGGGTTCGACAGGCTCACCACGAACCGCTAAACCGAACAGTATTGGGGCATGTCTTGTGAGTGATGCCTCATTCTGGCGGGTTTGCGCGCCCGAAGTGTATCGGAACTTCGACCAGGGCCTCGACTGCACGACCATTCCGCCGCGCTGGTTCGAAACGCCATTGTTCCATAGACCATAATGCTGCGGTGTCCAATATGGGATGGCCGGAACTTTTTTTGATTTTCATAATTAAAGGGTTGCCTCCCGCGCTTACCAGAACCTCCAGCAGTACGCTGCCTTCCATGCTTCGTTCGCGGGCGGCGGCAGGGTAAAGTAGTTCCGGGTTCTTCAAGCAGGCGGCTGTGTGATCGGGTGGCGAATAATCCCAGTCTGAAGTGGCAGGCTCGGTTTGCGGTGATCCTTTTAACGGCACTCATTCATCCCCGGTATGATAAAAGAAGTCTTTATTCACGGATATGCCCCCAGTGCAGGCAAGGCTGGCATTCTAACCAGGAGGGATCTCCTGGTTTTCCCAGAGATCCCAAAAGGGCTTAGAGGTACCTCTAATAATTCGTCATTCCCGCGAAGGCGGGAATCCAGCATTCTGAAACAGATGATAAATCAATAACTTCTGGATTCCCGCCTTCGCGGGAATGACGGTTGTTGAATTTTTAGAGGTACCCTTATTAGTGCGAGTGCCGATGGTCGTTTTCGTTGTCCGGATGGGTATGCTCGTGCCCGCCCAGTTCTTTTTCCGGGTGCTGGTGTTCATGGCTGCCGGGGTCGGCAGGGTGTTCATGAGGGTGTTTATGGGCGTGAGGGTGTGGGTGTATATGATCGTGCGTGTGTTCGTGGCTATGCACGGTATCGTCATGTTTGTGCGGATGTTCATGTTCATGCTTGTGTTGATGTGCATGTTCATGTGTGTGTTCGTGCTCTTTTTTGTCAGCCATGGTCGTTTTCTCCTTGCAGTTAAGGTAAAAGAATCAATGGGTGTTCCCGGAAAGACTTAGCCATATCTTTTGGCTCGCCAATTTGGTGCAGCGTACAGAGTATAAGCTGACCCTGGGTGGGAGTATAGGATATGAATCTTGTTTTTTTCAGCAGGCCTGGGACGAAAAGGCCCGAGATTTATCACTGAATTCTGTTTGCCATGGGGGGCGCGTGTCTTTTGCTCGGAGCAAGAAACCGCCAGCCGTACCACTGTTCCGGGGCGTGCCCCTGTTTTTTGTTGGGGGCGCCGGAAATAGGATTGATCACAAGCCATTGTATCCACCTCCTTTCTATGATGTGCCGAGTAAAAATGCCCCCGTCCATGAGGCAATGCTTCATCCTTGGAATGATGGGCGAGGGATATTGGGGAGAATATTCATCGTTATCCACCACTGTGACAGCAGGGTATGACGAAAAGTAAAATCGTCATACCCTGCATCAAAATAAAAGGGTGATTTTCTTTCCGAATTTCACCCTTGCGTACTAGAGTATGATAAAATACAAAATATTCATACGAATGTCAATATTATTTTTTTATAGTAACTGATGTTACGCAGCCGCCCGCATACTCAGCAGCTCATCATAGGCCAGCTTGATGGCTTTGATGTAGAGCTTGGAGCGCAAGGCGAAGTGGTTG
>JAGVME010000076.1 GCA_020053945.1 Gammaproteobacteria bacterium | reverse complement strand
GCTGGAGGGTTTGCTTGGACAAGATCTGCTCGAGGGCTTGCGCATGCACTTCGACACCGGGAATAAGTTGTCCGAAGGGGCTGAACCGCAAGTCCATCAGGCCTTGCGCGGAGCTTCCGACTAACAGGATCTGGCCTTCAAGGAGCGCGTTGGGAATTTCTCCGGCGAGCACTTTCCAGGCGGGCAGGTACCTGTTAGGCGCTGCATGGGAAAAGTGCACCCACATCTCCCCTTGAGGGGTGGTGGGGATAATGAATTGGCCAATGCGGATTTCCGCCAGGCCAGCGTCCTTGGCGTCGGTTTTTAGAAAGTAATTCTTCTCTCCTTGGGCGACCCGCAGGACTTCGGCCACCAACGAAGGAATGGGGTCGCCCGCGAGCTGAAATACCAACGGGACACGGCGCACCACGCCATCAGTGTCCGGCACAAAGCTGAGCGCCCCCACGCCTGCGGCGGCTTTTGCCAATGCGGGGAGAGGCAGGAGGGGGTTATTAAAGCGGTGGAGCCATCGCTCTGCCAGTTCGCCCGATGTCACATACCGGAACGGGTAAGTTTCTGGCGCGAGGAGGGTAGCCGATATTGTCCCCGCGGGTGTTTGAGCGGCTTTTCCGTCGCCGCGTTCGGCAAAGCCAAGAACGGCGCCCGCGCCCGCCAAGCTTTCCGCAAACACGGCGTCGTTGTCGGGAAGCTTTGCAAGGGCGTTACGTATCGGATCATCGGGCGCCCAAAGATCGAGCATGGCGCGCGGCGATGTGCGGTCGGGCTCGGCAAAGACTACATCGAAGCCGATCGCCGCGGCGCCGGCGGCGTTAAGTTTCTTTACGAGTTCAGCAAGACGTGTGCGGGGCCAGGGCCATTGGCCGAGACGCGCCAAGCTTTCTTCGTCGATGTCGACAATGCGCACGGGCGCGTCTACATAGCTGCGCGGGTGCCAACGTTGATATTGGTCAAAGAGCTGGTTACTTAGTCCTTGCAACGTCACGGGGTTGGCCACAAGCAGCGCCAGGCCCAGCACGACGGAAACTATGGGTGGCAACAAGCTGAGATGTTTAAGTAAATTCGTTCCCATGTATTTATAATTTATTCCGGAAAATCCAATAGGCACTTTATCGTGAAAAGTACGCTCAAACCAAGATCCCTCACTCTCGTTCGGGATGACAACCCCTTGTCATTTCGACCCTCGCGAAAGCGGGGGGAGAAATCCTTGTCTCGACCACAGGTCAGTTCTACACTTGCCCGACGTGGGATTATTTGGGTTTATTATGCGTGTTGCCGCGTGATCCAAGCCATCGCGCGGTTGATTAAAAAATACGTGCGCGCCCTGTGCGCCAGTATATAATACTTGACAGCTACAACGTTTTAAGAAACTTTTCACGGTCTCAATTAAGGGGTAATGCGCATGCGCGGGCTGATACTGATGGTGGCGTTGTTGTTGGCTCCGTGCGTAGGGGCGGCAGGGGAGGAGCCCATCGGCTATGTCAAAACTATTACCGGCGACGCGTCAGTGACAACCGATGACAAAAAGGTTGTGGCGGCGGTCGGCACGCCCCTGTACCAAGGCAGTCTAATGGAGACCGGCAAAAAAGGCAGCATGGGCGTCACGTTCAAAGATGGGACTGTCATGTCATTCGGCGCGGACACGGTATTCAAGGTAGACGAGTTTCTCTACGCGCCGACCCAAGGCAAGCTTAAGTTTGCCAGCAAACTCGCCAAGGGGAGCCTCAATTATGTTTCAGGGGTGATTGAGAAGTTGAAGCCCGACGCCGTGGTTGTCGCGACGCCCAAAGGCAATATCGGTGTGCGTGGCACCCAATTTTTGGTGGTTGTGGAGGAGTGATCCGTGCGGATAGTCAATGCGGGGGCGGCTACCCGCAACATTTCGATAGTTCGGTTTCTCCTTGTACCGCTGTTTTTGTTGATTTTGGCGGGTTGCGCGCCAAAATCCTACGTTGTATTACTGCAAAGTCCCGATGGCACGACGGGGCAGGTCGTTGTAAGCGGTAGCGGCGGAACCCAAACGCTGGCAACAGCCGGTCAGCGCGCGCCGCTCGACGGCTCGACGCCCGCCAGCCCCATGAAAACAGAAGATATCATGGCGGAATTTGCCCAGGCCATTGCGGCGCGGCCGAAAATACCCACCCAGTTTTTGCTTTATTTCACCGGCGGTGTAACCCTGACCAAAGAATCGGCAGCATTGATTCCCGCCATCATCGCGGAAGCGGCGAGTCGCCCCGCAGCCGATCTTTCCGTAATTGGGCACACCGATACCCTTAAATCGGATGAATACAATGACCAACTGGCGCTTCAACGTGCAAAGAAGGTGGCTGAATCGTTAAGCGCTAAGGGGCTTAAAGCGCTTACCATGACTATTGAGTGGCATGGCAAGCGCAACTTGCTAGTGCAAACACCGGACAACACCTTTGAACCGAAAAATCGACGGGTGGAAGTGTCTGTGCGTTGATAACGCCTTGCTCGCTTCACTCTCCTACGGGAAAAAGAGGAACTTCAATAATAACCATTAAAATCATGGTATTACATAACCAGTCCGCGCTTTTCTTAGCCCGGGATAAAAGGCTTCTCAATAGGCTCTCATCGGGCGGCCGGTTATTTTTTAAATATCCAGGTTCGCCACTGACAAAGCATTTTTTTCAATGAAATCGCGGCGCGGTTCCACCTGGTCACCCATCAAAGTGGTGAATATTTCATCCGCCGCCACGGCATCTTCCACCCGCACTTGCAGCAGGCGGCGCGCTTCGGCGTTCATGGTGGTTTCCCACAACTGCGCGGGATTCATTTCACCCAACCCTTTATAGCGCTGAATGTGCTGACCGCGCTTGGCCTCACCGAACAGCCAGCCCAGCGCCTGCTTGAAACTGGTAATTTTTTGCTGTTGTTCGCCACGCTGAATGACTGCGCCTTCTTGCAACAAGCCGTCAAGGCGCTTGCCCAATTCGACCATGCTGCGGTATTCGCCAGAGGTAAAAAACTCGCCGCCCAGCTCACGTAGCGCGGGCACGCTGTGCGCCACTTCCGTGATCGTGGCGCGGTGCAACGGTGATTCAATGCCCTGCTCGACGCGGATTTCATAGGTGGTCGTCAGGTCTTCATCATTATTCAGGCGGTTTTGCAGCTCGGCAAACCATGCGGTCGTCTGCTCTTTGTCGCGTAGCGCGTCTTCACTTAGCAGGGGCATATAGATCATGGCTTCCAGCACCGTGGCGCTGACGCGGCGTGACAGGCGCTTAAGGGTCGCCATCACCACCACATACGAGCGCGCCAGTTCTTCCAGCGCGATGCCGCTGATCGGCGGTGCGTTCGTGGTTACAAACAGCCGTGCATCATCCAGCGCGGTTTGCAGAAGATACAGATTGAGTTCGATGTCGTCTTTGACATAACGCTCCTGCTTGCCCTTCTTCACTTTATATAAAGGCGGCTGGGCGATATACAGGTGGCCGCGCTCGATCAGCTCCGGCATCTGGCGGTAGAAAAACGTCAGCAACAGGGTGCGGATGTGTGAGCCGTCGACATCGGCGTCGGTCATGATGATGATACGATGGTAACGCAACTTGTCCGGGTTATATTCCTCACGGCCAATGCCGCAACCCAGTGCGGTGATCAGCGTGCCAATTTCCGCCGACGAGATCATCTTGTCAAAGCGCGCACGCTCGACATTCAAAATCTTGCCTTTGAGCGGCAAGATCGCTTGATAACGCCGGTCACGGCCCTGTTTCGCCGAACCGCCTGCGGAATCACCCTCCACCAGGAACAGCTCAGACTGCGCCGGGTCTTTTTCCTGGCAATCGGCGAGCTTGCCGGGCAACCCGGCGATATCCAGCACGCCTTTGCGCCGGGTTAATTCACGTGCTTTGCGTGCCGCCTCTCGCGCGCGCGCAGCGTCAATGATCTTGGCGGTAATAATGCGCGCCTCGGCAGGATGCTCCAGCAAAAACTCTTCGAGTTTTTCTGACACCAGGGACTCCACCACCGCTTTCACCTCGGAAGACACCAGTTTCTCCTTGGTCTGGGATGAGAACTTGGGATCCTGCACTTTCACCGACAATACCGCCGTCAAGCCTTCGCGGGCGTCATCACCAATCGGTGCCACCTTGGCTTTTTGCGCTTCCTTATCCAGATATTGATTCAGTGTGCGCGTTAACGCGCCACGCAATCCGGCCAGATGCGTGCCGCCATCGCGCTGCGGAATATTATTGGTAAAACAGAAAACATTTTCCTGGTACGACTCGTTCCATTGCAACGCCACTTCCACCACGGTTTTGTCACGCTCTGCGACAAAGTGAAACACGCTGTTGTGAATCGGCGCCTTGTTGCGGTTCAGGTAGCCAACAAACGCACGGATACCGCCTGGGTATTCAAACACATCGCTCTTATCGTTGCGCTCGTCAATCAGTTGTATGCACACACCGGAATTAAGAAACGATAATTCGCGCAGGCGTTTGGCGAGAATCTCATAATGAAATTCGATATGGGTAAAAATCGTTGGGCTGGGGGTAAAGCGAATTTCCGTGCCGGTCTGGGTGCTGTCACCCACGCTGCGCAGCGGCGCCACGGGTTCGCCCAAACGGTATTCCTGGTAAAACTCCTGGCCATCGCGGCGTATCGTCAGGTAAAGATGTTCCGACAGCGCATTCACCACCGACACTCCCACCCCGTGCAAGCCACCCGACACCTTGTAAGAGTTGTCGTCAAACTTGCCCCCGGCATGCAGCACCGTCATGATTACCTCAGCGGCAGAGCGACCCTCTTCCGCATGAATATCCACCGGAATACCGCGCCCGTCATCCGTCACGGCAATAGAACCGTCGCTGTGGATAATCACTTTGATTTGCGTGCAATACCCCGCCAGCGCCTCATCCACGGCGTTGTCCACCACCTCAAACACCATGTGGTGCAAGCCAGTGCCGTCATCGGTATCGCCGATGTACATGCCGGGGCGTTTGCGCACCGCATCCAGGCCTTTTAGCACCTTGATATTGGATGAATCGTAAACCTTTTTATCGTCGCTCATGGGGTGTCCTGGGGGGTTTGGCTTTTATGGCCTTGGGTCTTATCCAAGATGTTATATTCTAACATATTTACAGTTATTCCTGTCATTTCAGCTTTCCAGTCCTGTCTGTCATTTCGACCGGAGGGAGAAATCCTTTACACGGAAGATTTCTCCCTCCGGTCGAAATGACACCTATACAATACAGAATCAGGTACTACCCTGCTCCATAATCACCCCATGTTCCACGTGGAACAATTTTGCTTCCGCGCCCTCAGGTATCCGCAATAAATTTTTGTCCGTGGTCGTCACTATTATCTGCACACCAATTTCGCACAGCAACTCCATGAGCTTGCAACGATGCTCGGCATCCAATTCAGCAGGGAGATCGTCCAATAAAATAATGCACTGGCGTTGGGTGCGTGCTTTGAATAAGGCCGCCTGCGCCAAGTAGAGGGCGCACATCAGTAGTTTTTGCTGGCCACCTGAGGCATGCTCCTGCACGGGTTTACCTGCCGCCTCGATCACCACATCAGCACGGTGGGGGCCTTTATGGGTATACCCCAGCAGCCGGTCGCGCTCCAGGGAGCGCGTCAACGCTTCGCGGAACGTCATATCCTGCGCCCAGCCCGGTAGATAACGCAGCGAAACATCCCAGTCTGCAGGCAATAACTTTTTCACAAAATGTATCAAAAGGGGTAAAAATTGTTGCAGGTAATCACGCCTGAAGCCATCAATCTGAGCGGCTGTCTCGTACAACTCGTTATCCCATATTTCGCTCGGTACAAAGCGACTCGGTGTGCGTAACGACGCATTACGTTGCCGTAACGCCCGGCAATAGCGGCGATACGCCAAAATAAAATCATGTTCCACGTGGAACACACCCCAATCAATGAAACGACGACGCTGTCGCGGCCCCAGGGTAAGAATTTTATGGCTGTCCGGGGTAATTAAGAGTAACGGTAGGCGTTTCACCAGTTCGGCAGTTTGCGTCAATGCCTGCCCGGCGGCACGCATATGGATTTTACCCCCTTCATAATGGACACCCAAGGGTTGGGGAATCCCTAATTCACCCGTCACTTGCCCAAATACCATAAAACCGCTTTTACCCGGCCCTTCGATAATATGAAGATGGCTACTGCGAAATGATTTGGCACGCCCCAATAAGTAAATGGCTTCCAAAAGGCTGGTTTTGCCACTGGCATTAGCACCATGAATGATATTCAGGCGTGAAGCGGGTTCAATACGAACTTCGGCAAGATTTCTCAGGTTTTTTATATGGAGAGAGGAAAGGCTCATGGGGATGTATATCATCCAGCTTTTGGACGGTTCCGCTCGAAGCTACAGTTAAGAAACTACAATACGGACATAAATTCGTCGAGTGGGACACCTGCTTGTTTTAGGACGCCCGACAACGTACCAACCTTTATCTCACGGTGATTGGGAACAACACAACCTGTGGAACCTCGTCGCATAATGACATGGCTTCCTTTCTGGCGCACGATTACAAACCCCAGCTTTTGAAGCGCGCACATCGCCTCAGCACCCGATATATGTGGCAGGCTAGGCGGCACGGACAGGAACTTCAAACGTAGTCATGAGGGGCTGACCATAGGAAGCTAACGGAAATTCTTCCAGATATAACCCCGTAGCCTCTTGCAGATTAGCAAGAGCCTCCTCAATTGACTCACCTTGGGTACTTGTGCCCGTTTCGGGGTTAATTGCCACAAAACCACCCTCTTGGGCGGGGATTAAAACAGCAGTGAGTTGCATGGGCTACCTCCTGATTTTAACGCTAGGTGATTAGCTCTAAATTAAGCTAGAAATCTAACAGGCTGTTGAGAAAGCCCTTCCAGGGGGTTTTTCAACAGCCTGCTAATGCACCGCAACAGTGATGAATCTTGGCTTCAGGGCATAACACTGTCCTATGCGGCTCATGGAAATCTGGGTTGAATTACAGCCGCATCGGCATAACCACATATTTGCAGTCTTCTTTACCCACTCCCTGGATCAGGCAACAGCTATTCGGATCAGTGAGAATCAAGCGGATATGTGACGTGGTAATAGCTGATAGGGCATCCACCATGTAGTTAACGTTAAAACCAATCTCAATGTCAAAACCGTTGTAATCTACGGCCACTTCCTCCTCAGCCTGTTCCTGCTCCGGGTTATGGGCAAACAAGCGCAGGCTGCCTTTGGTAAGCATCAAGCGCACACTGCGGTGTTTTTCATTGGACAGAATCGAAGTGCGAACCAAAGCTTGCTTAAGAGTTTCCCGGTCACTGGTTGCAATTTTATCGCCGTTTTGCGGCACGACGCGATGATAGTCAGGGAAACGTCCATCAATCAGTTTCGAGGTAAAACTTAAGGTCGGCGTCGCCAGCCGGATGTGGTTGGAACCGATCTGTATGTCCACCAGGCTATCGGAATCATCCAGCAAGCGCGACAATTCATTTACCGCTTTGCGCGGCAGGATAATCTGCTGCACCTCGCTTACCTTGACATCCGCACTGGCGTCATTGAGCGCGAGACGATGTCCATCGGTGGCCACGGCACGCATCCGGCCATTCGCCATTTCCAGTAACAGGCCATTCAGGTAATAACGGATATCTTGTTGCGCCATGGCAAAACTGGTGCTGCTGATGAGGGTTTTCAGCGCAACCTGGGATATTGAAAACTGTAACAGGCTTTCAAATGAGCCAATGTTGGGAAACTCTGTTGCGGGCAGTGTTGATAACACAAAACGACTTTTACCTGAGCGCATCACGGCGCGTCCGCCAGCGTCTTCGGTGCTAATTTCAATCAATGCCTGTTCGGGCAACGCACGGCAAATATCAATGAACTTGCGTGCCGGCAATGTCACGCTACCTTCATCAGAACAATCGAGGGGGGTACGCGCTGACATTTCAATTTCAAGGTCAGTGGCGATAATCGACAATCCCTCTTGGCCCGCTTTCAGCAAAACATTAGAGAGTATCGGTAAGGTCTGCCGACGTTCTACTACGCCTGCGACCAGTTGCAAGGGCTTTAAAAGATTTTCACGTGGTATCGAGAATTTCATATTATTAATAACCTAAGTAATATATTTATTATTACTATAATTAGCTTCAAAAAAACCGTGTATAACCCGTATATTTTGTTTAATTACAATATGTTGTGATAAGTATAAACAGGCTATAAAGTAGGGGGTATTACCCTTGTAAAACTGTGGATGGATTGTTAATAACTAATTATTTTTTAGTTTTTAAGAAAATATCCACATCTTATTAACATGATATTGGTAGAACGCTAACAGGTTAAGATTAGGTTGATAAGGTTCTTAACAAGTTAGAATAATCCTCATTAATATGTTTATCGCTTTCACGTAATTGCGCTATTTTACGGTGCGCGTGCAATACGGTGGTGTGGTCCCGGCCGCCAAACGCACTGCCGATCTCTGGCAGGCTGTGTTTGGTCAATTCCTTGGACAGTGCCATGGCTAACTGGCGGGGACGCGCCAGCGAGCGGGTGCGGCGTTCTGAGAGCAGGTCCACCACCCTGATTTTATAGTATTCGGCCACGGTTTTCTGGATATTTTCAATGGTCACCAGCCGATCCTGCAACGCCAGTAAATCCCGTAATGCTTCCTTGGCAAAGTCCAATGTCAGCGGCTTACCGGTAAAGCGCGCGTTGGCCAGCACCCGGCGTAGCGCGCCTTCGAGTTCACGCACATTGGAGCGGATGCGTTTGGCAATGAAAAAAGCGATTTCATTGGGTAAAGCGCATTGCATTTGCTCAGCCTTATTCATCAAAATCGCTACGCGGGTTTCCAGCTCGGGGGGCTCAATGTGTACCGTCAGTCCCCAGCCAAAACGTGATTTAAGCCGCTCTTCCAGCCCATTCACTTCTTTTGGGTAGCGGTCACAGGTCATGATAATTTGCCGCTGCCCTTCCATCAAGTAATTAAAAGTATGGAAAAACTCTTCCTGTGAGCGCTCCTTGCCAGCGAAAAACTGAATGTCATCAATCAGTAGGCTGTCGACGGAGCGGTAATAGCGCTTGAATTCGTCAATGGTGTTATGTTGCAGGGCTTTCACCATGTCGCCGACAAACTGTTCGGAATGCAGATACACCACTTTAGTGGCGGCATTGCGTTGCACAAACAGGTTGCCGACGGCGTGCATCAAATGGGTTTTACCGAGGCCAACACCACCGTAAATAAACAGCGGGTTGTAAGCGCCACCCGGATTTTCGGCGATCTGCAACGAGGCGGCGCGCGCCAGTTGATTGGATTTTCCGGCGACAAAGGTATCAAAGGTAAATTCATTGCGCAGGTTGCTGAAGTGATCAATATCCGCATGCTGTTCTTTGCGCAGGAAGCCTTTTTTGGGTGATGCCGCACGGGATACCGCGCCGGTTAAACCGCTTGCCGCGATGTCGCCCCGGCTGCGTGACTGGGCAACGGCGGCGCTACCGATTTCGAAAATCAATTGATGGGGGGTGGGTCCGTTGCAAGTAGACAGAATGCCCGTAATTAAGGGCGTAAAGCGTTCACGTACCCAGTCCAGCACAAACTGGTTGGGCGCCAGCAAACGCAATGCGACGCCATCGTCAACGGCGTGCAGGGGTCGGATCCAGGTGTTGAATTGTTGCGGCGTAAGTTCGCTGGCTAGACGTTCGAGGCATCGTGGCCATAAGGATGAATCCACTAAAAAATCTCCTTAACAGGGTGTTGGAATATCGTTATGGGCTGTTAGGTAAGCAGCGAGTGTATACCCCTTGAAAAAAGTTATCCACACCTCAGCGAAGCGCCGACTTAATCTATAAGATACTGATTATTAATGATAATTTATCTTTAACTAGGCGTCAGACGCAGCTAAAAATCGTTGATTTATAAAGACAAATATTTTTTTGGTGGTAGTGGTAAAAGCGCTTTTTAGATGATGGTATGATGTGCCCATGAACCCAGCCGCCCTGCACATACTTCGTACAATTTTTGGCTATGGCGAATTTCGCGGTCATCAGGGCGCGATTATTGAGCAGGTGCTGGGGGGTGGCGACGCGCTGGTGTTGATGCCTACGGGCGGCGGTAAATCGCTGTGCTACCAGATTCCCGCGTTGCTGCGGCCGGGCACCGGCATTGTCGTATCACCGCTGATCGCGTTGATGCAGGATCAGGTGGATGCGCTGTTACAACTTGGCGTGAAGGCGGCGTTGCTTAATTCCAGCCTCGATGCGCACACCGCCAGCCAAGTGGAACAACGTCTGCTGCGCGGTGATTTGGATCTGCTGTATGTCGCGCCCGAACGCCTCATGACGCCGCGTTTTCTGCAACTGCTGGAGCGCATCAACGTAGCGTTGTTTGCCATCGACGAGGCGCATTGCGTGTCGCAATGGGGACATGATTTCCGTGCCGAATATTTGCAGCTTTCGGTGCTGCATGAACGTTTTCCGCAAGTGCCGCGTATCGCCCTCACCGCTACCGCCGACGCGCCTACTCGCAGCGAAATTGTCGAGCGGCTCGGGCTAACTGAAGCGCAGCAGTTTGTCTCGAGCTTTGACCGTCCCAACATCCGTTACCACATCGTGCAGAAGGCCAACGCGCGCAAACAACTACTGGCGTTTCTCGAAGCCGAGCATCGCGGTGACGCCGGCATTATTTATTGCCTGTCGCGCAAACGTGTTGATGAAACTGCGCAGTGGCTCACTGAGCAGGGCTGGAACGCGCTGCCCTATCACGCGGGCCTGGAGAGTGCGGTACGCAGCACCCATCAGCAGCGTTTTTTGCGTGAAGAAGGCGTGATCATTGTCGCCACCGTGGCGTTCGGCATGGGCATCGACAAGCCCAACGTGCGCTTTGTTGCGCATCTGGATTTGCCGAAAAGCATGGAAGGTTATTATCAGGAAACCGGGCGCGGTGGACGTGATGGTCTGCCCGCCAATGCCTGGATGACCTATGGCCTGGGCGATGTCATCATGCTGCGTCAAATGGTGGATGGCAGCGAAGCCAACGAACAGCGCAAGCACCTCGAAAAGCGCAAGCTCGACGCGCTGTTGGGCTTTTGTGAGACCACGTTGTGCCGCCGCCAAGTGCTGCTCAATTATTTTGGTGAAGCTTATACCGCCGTATGCGGCAACTGTGATAACTGCCTGTCACCCGTGCAAACATGGAACGGCACCGTGGCCGCGCAAATGGCGCTTTCATGCGTGTACCGCACCGGGCAACGCTTCGGTGTCGGCCACCTCATCGACGTGTTGCTGGCCAAGCCCACCGAGTCGGCGCAACGCTGTGGCCATGACAAACTCAGCATCTTTGGCATCGGCAAAGAATTCAGCCAAACACAATGGAGCAGTATTTACCGGCAACTGGTCGCCGCCGGTATGCTTACCGTAGACATGGCCGGTCATGGCGGCTTGCGCCTCACCAGCGACAGCCGCCCGTTGCTGCGCGGCGAGCAAACCATCGCGTTACGCAAAGACCCCGCGCCGCGCAGCAAAAAATCGTCGGTGACAACAGCGGCCACCAGCAAAAATAAATACCAGTTTGATTCGCCTGAAGACCAGGCCCTGTGGCAGGCGCTCAAAAACAAACGCATGGAACTGGCACGCGAGCAAGGCGTACCGCCTTATGTTATTTTTCACGACGCTACGTTGCTGGAAATGCTCGAACAACGCCCGGCGCGGTTGTCGCAATTCGCCGCCATCCCCGGCGTGGGAAAACAGAAGCTCGAACACTATGGCGCGGAATTTCTGGAAGTGCTGGCGGAGTATGCTTGACGCGGAGACGCAGGATGATGCGCCAGGCGACGCTATCATTGCTTGCATTTTGACGTAGGTTATGATAGCATTGATAGCAATGTCTCCTTGAGGATGTTTACCCATGACCCGTTTATTAGTTAGAGACCTGCCACCCGAAGTTGTGGTCGCATTGAAACGCCGGGCGGCCAGGCATGGTTGCAGTGTGGAGGCGGAACACCGCGAGATTCTTAAGGCGGCGCTGATTGGCCCCACGAAAAAGACCTTTGCCCAAGTGTTGGCCGCTATACCCAATGTGGGGGAAGATGCAGACTTCCAGCGCATTGACGACAACCGGGTGGGTCGTGTATTTACTTGACACCAACGTACTGAGCGAGATCCGAAAAAAGCGCAACGCCAACCTTGGGGTACAGAAGTTTTTCGAACGGGTTATAGCAGATAGGGCGCCGGTTTATGTTTCTGTGGTTACTCTCGGTGAGCTGCGGCGCGGTATAGAGCTCATCCGCCACCGTGGCGACATACGTCAAGCCAGACAGTTGGAAAAATGGCTGGACGTCATCCTGAACGAATATCAGGATTTCCTGTTGAATATAGATGAAGATATCGCCCAACTATGGGGAAAGTTGCGTGTCCCGCACCACGAAAATGCGCTGGATAAGCAGATTGCCGCCACCGCCATTATTAATGGCCTGACGGTGGTTACGCGCAACACCAGGGACTATCAGATAACCGGTGCCAAGGTGCTGGATCCCTTCGAGTGAAGCCGTGTTTATACGAAGGCCTGTTTATATGTAGGCCTGTTTATATGTAGAGAGGATGTATATGCCACCCAAAAACGACAAACTAGACCAGATCGTCGCTGACGCCCAGCGCAATAGCGCGCAACGCGAACTCGGTTACCGCGAACAAGCGCTCAAGCAATACCCCTGGATTTGCGGCCGCTGCACCCGTGAATTCACGCGCACTAACCTGCAAGAACTCACCGTGCATCATCGTGACCATAATCACGACAACAACCCGGCCGATGGCAGCAACTGGGAACTGCTGTGCGTCTACTGCCACGACAACGAACACTCCCGCCACCTTGAAGCCTCCCGCGCCCGGCAAACACCCGCCACCGCAAAATCCAGCGCCCGCCAGACCGCCGCCACCGCCACACACAACCCGTTCGCTGATCTTAAATCGTTGTTGAAGGGAAAAGAAAAATAGGGGACATATTTTTCTAAACCCAGTTTTCGGTTTTCAACCCCTTCACCCGACTAAAGCGTCGCGCGTTATTCGTCACCAGTGTGGCGTGGAGGCTGCGGGCATGGGCGGCAATCAGCATATCCATAGCGCTAATAGGTGTACCCGCGGCCTCGAGTTCGGTGCGGACATCCCCATAATGCCCTGCGGCGGCCCCACCCCACGTCATCACGTCCAGGCGCCGCACAAAGGCATCAATGATGAGCCGATTCACTTTCGCGGAGCTGGATCGCGCAACGCCGTACAGCAACTCCGCATACGTCACTGCCGAAATACAGATCTGGTTTATTTGCAACTTGCGGAAATGTTCAAGAACGCTTGCGGGTTTCTCGCGGATAATATAACTACAGGTGTCGGTATCCAGCATAAACAACTTCATTCAAACAGTTCCCGCGATTGCGGCGCAGGGTCAGCCCCGCCGCACCGCACGATGTCGGAAAACTTTACAGGGTGTTGGGGGAGTCTCTAATTAACGGTTACCCTTGTCATTTCGACCGCCGGGAGAAATCTTTAAGTTATTGAACGGCTTCAATATCTAATCCCCTAGGATTTCTCGTTGCGCTCGAAATGACACGCCTCGTAAACTAGGGTAGCCCCCGGCCTCACCCAGCAATCCCCCTCAAAAATGTCGGATTTCTTTACAAGGCCTGAGGACGTTATTTTTTAACTGGTTGATATATAGTAGGACTTACGCAAGGCGCATTTTTATAGATGGATTTTTCAATTGTTGACACAGGAAATCATCAAGTAATCCATGTTTAACTTGATACAACGTTCG
>JAGVME010000053.1 GCA_020053945.1 Gammaproteobacteria bacterium | reverse complement strand
GCGCCGGGTTTCACGCTGCTCCTGGTCATTGATCGACGCCAGCAGATAAAACTCGTCACCCTGTTGCGCGTCTTTCAATTCCAGCGTGGGATTTTCCTTACGTATCAGTTCACGCGCCTTATCACGCTCTTCTGCCGTGCGAAACTTAACTTCAACACCCCCGGTAGTTTTACGGATAACGGTCAAATAACGCAATTTTTCGTTGCGTAACAGGGTACGGAAATCATTAACGTAACGCTCTTCCGCCTGGCGCATGGCGGCATCCATATCAACCAGCATCTGAAAATGCACGCCACCCCGCAAGTCCAGCCCCAGATACATGGGCGCCGCGCCCAGCGCGGTCAACCAACCCGGCGTCTTGGGCGCCAAATTCAGCGCCGCTACATAACCGTTACCGAGCGCCTCAGACATCAAGTCTTTGGCTTTGAGCTGGCTATCGGTGCCGCTAAAACGAACCAGCAATCCATTTTCAACTTTTTCAATTGCGTTAAACGGAATACCGGTACGCTTAAGGGTATCCTGCACATGGGTTTGGGCGGCTTCATCGAGGGGTGTGCCGCGGCTGGAGGATATTTGCAACGCGGGATCTTCACCGTAAAGATTCGGTAATGCGTAGAGTATGCCCACGATAAGCACCATAGCAACTAACAGGTTTTTCCACAGCGGGTACTGATTCATTATGAATAATCCTTAGGCCAAAATATCAGCTTGATTCCTACATCACACATAAGGAGAGGAGGCCAAAAATGGCTACTATCTGCGGTCGCCTGACGGGCAGTGTCCATCCATCTTCGCCCAGCCCCGTACCCACCGCCTAAAGTGGCCATTATGTCCATTGCAGGATTAGGACTTGTACGTCCCTTTAGGCACTACAGACGTCACAGAACTTCTCTGCACTTTTATTTCAACGCCTGGGGCGATTTCGATGGTAATAAAGCTCTCGTCAACACGCGTGATTTTTCCCAACAAACCGCCGCTGGTGACCACTTCGTCATTTTTGGCCAGGGCTTCAATAAGTTTTTTGTGTTCTTTGGCGCGCTTCATTTGGGGACGGATCAGCATGAAATAAAACACGATAAAAATCAGTATTAGCGGTACAAACTCGATGATGTTGAGGCCGCCTGGAGCGACGGCAGGCGCGGTTTCAGCCCACGCGTCGGAGATAAAAAAGCTCATGTATTGTGTTTCCCTTATCTAAGTGTGGTTTTTGGGGCGATTGTGGTAAAACCATTATTATGGCACAGGCGATGGGGATTGCGTACGTTTGGCATAAAAATCCGCGATGAAGGCCGCCAGATGTCCTGCCGCGATCGCCTCACGCAGGCCGCGCATCAGTTCCTGGTAATAATAAAGATTGTGGATAGTATTTAATCGCGCACCGAGAATTTCGTTGCACTGATCAAGATGGCGCAGGTAGGCGCGGCTGTAGTTGCGGCAGGTATAGCAACCACAGCTTTCATCCAGGGGCCGGGTATCGGTGCGATAGGCGCTGTTGCGGATGCGGATTTCACCGTGGTGCGTAAACAAGTGGCCATTGCGGGCATTGCGCGTGGGCATGACGCAATCAAACATGTCGATGCCGCGCTGCACCGCTTCAACGATATCCTGCGGCGTACCCACGCCCATCAAATAGCGCGGACGGTCGGTCGGCAGGCGGGGAATGGTATGTTCGAGCACGCACAGACGGTCGTCCTTGGGCTCGCCCACCGACAAGCCGCCGATTGCGTAACCATCAAAACCAATCTCTTTAAGGCTGTCGGCGGAGATGGCGCGTAGCGCAGGATACACGCAGCCCTGCACAATACCGAACAGCGCGGCAGCGCTATCGCCATGCGCCTGTTTACTGCGTGCCGCCCAGCGCATGGACAACTCCATGGAGTCGCGCGCCTGCTGTTCAGTGGCGGGGTACGGGGTGCATTCGTCGAACACCATGACGATGTCCGACCCCAGGGCGCGCTGCACGGCCATGGAGCGTTCGGGGTCGAGAAACACTTTATCGCCATTTACCGGAGAGCGAAATTCCACGCCCTGTTCGGTGATTTTGCGCATTTCCCCCAGGCTGAATACCTGAAATCCGCCGGAGTCAGTGAGAATCGGCCCGTCCCAGTGCATGAAATCATGCAGATCACCGTGCAGGCCAATCACCTCAACCCCTGGCCGCAGCATCAGATGAAAAGTGTTACCAAGAATGATCTGCGCCCCCAGGCCACCCAGCTCTTCGGATGTCATGGCCTTGACCGTACCATAAGTGCCGACAGGCATAAACGCCGGAGTGTCTACCACGCCGCGAACAAAGTTGAGCCGCCCGCGCCGTGCCGCGCCGTCAGTGTTTAAAAGTTCGAATTCCATAGGGCTGTGATTGTAGCATAGGCGGATTCTTGCTAGAGTTGATAGTTTAGAGACTCTAGAGAGCAATTACATTGGCCAAAAAAAATACTGCCCCGGCGACGGTCATTAACTTTGAAAGCGCACTTAAGGAGCTGGAAAGTCTGGTGGCACGCATGGAACAAGGCGATCTGCCGCTGGAAGAGTCGCTGGCATGCTTCGAGCGCGGCATTGCGCTGACCCGCACCTGCCAGGAATCCCTGAAAAATGCTGAGCAAAAAATTCAGATGCTGATTGAGAAAGATGGACAGGGTGAACTACAACCGTTTGCCAATACCGACTGACGCAGCCATCCGACCCCATGCCTATTGACTTTCATACCTGGCGCGCCACCCGCCAGACCCGCGCCGAAAACGCGCTCGAACAGTGGCTACCCGCCGCAACCCTCCACCCCGCACGTTTGCATGAAGCGATGCGTTATACGGTGCTGGGCGGCGGCAAGCGTGTGCGTCCATTGCTGGTGTATGCGGCGGGCGGTGCGCTGGGGGTAGATATAGCGGCGCTCGACGGCCCCTCCTGCGCAGTGGAGCTGATCCACGCCTATTCTCTGGTGCATGATGACCTGCCCGCCATGGACGACGATGACCTGCGGCGCGGCAAACCCACCTGCCATAAAGCCTTTGACGACGCTACGGCGATTCTCGCCGGCGATGCTTTGCAGACACTGGCGTTTTATATCCTTGCCCACGACGCGGCGATGCAAGCCGAGGCCCGCGCCCGGCTGCAAATGGTTGAAACCCTGGCATTGGCGTCAGGTTCACGCGGCATGGTGGGGGGGCAGGCGATAGATCTGGCAGCGGTTGGGCGCGCCCTTAGCCTGCCGGAACTGGAAGATATGCACATCCACAAAACCGGCGCGCTGATCCGCGCCAGCGTTGCGCTGGGCGCGCTCAGCCACCCTTACCATGATCACGGCATTTTCCATCGCCTTGACCGTTATGCATGCTGCATTGGCCTGGCATTTCAAATCCGCGACGATATTTTGGACATTGAAAGCGACACCGCCACGCTGGGCAAAGCCCAAGGCGCCGACATCGCCCGCGACAAACCCACCTACCCTTCCCTGCTCGGCATGGCCGAAGCCAAGCAACGCGCGCACCAACTCTACCAAGAAGCGCTAGATTGTCTGACCCCGCTTGATACGCCCGCCGACCCGCTACGCGAGATCGCCGCGTATATTGTGGAGCGGATTAATTAACTCTTCTTAACAAACCCAGGCGAACCTATACACCCCTATAACCCAGCAGCGCCTTTTTCCATAAAATCGGTGTCATTGGATTTCTGTTCCGGGCTTGGCTTTAGGGTACTTTCTTTTGAAGGCGTGGTCGCGGCGAATTTACCCAGCAATTCAACTTTGGCTTCGCTACGCAAGCGCTTTATCTCAGCTTCAGCCAGTTTTTCACGCTTTTGCGCGATAAGAAAACGTTCGATGGCAGGCACAGCCTGCGCTTCAGTCAAGGGCTGGTCACGCACATCCATTAAAACGGAAAGGGAAATATTGCCCGGTGTTTCCACCGCCATAACCTGGCCTTGCTGCATCTGCGCAAGGCGCGCCAACATCTCAAAGGGTAATTGTTCAGCGGGTTTCACTACCACACCCGATTGCATTTTCACGTTCTTTGATTCCAGCCATCTCACCAATGTCTCTAACGACATGGCTTCTTTCATTTTGTCTTGGATTTCTGTGATAGGCACCGTCTTATCGAGCAGGATTTCACGGATCTGATAAATACGGCGCTTGGCAAACAACTCGGGGTGTTGGGCGTAATAATCACTGATTTCCTGCTTGGTGGGCGGTGTGCTGCCGCTCTCAGCCACTTTTTTAATATACGCTTGCACCAGCACCTGGCGCTTGGCACGCTCTAACGCTTGCAGCACCTGGGGATCACGGTCAAGATTTTCAGCAACTGCTTTTTGCGCGACAATCTGCTGCTTGATGAGGTTATCCAGGGTTTTCTCCGCGACTTTATCCGTATTTTGGCCTGCGGCGGGCCCTAACAGGCCCATCTCGTAATTCAGTTGATGGACCGTAACTTCAGTATCATTAACTTTAGCGACAACTTGGCTCTCTTTTGCGGAATCAGCACCCTTATCGCAACCTACCATCAAAATAGGCACCAATAGACCCCACCAAACAATTTTTTTCTTGCGCATTCCTTAGGTACCTTAAGTGATTTTCATGAGATTATTAAACAGGCCATTTTGCAGGTGATATATTACAAGGATGTGTAATAACATCGGCTTGCCCCGCCTTTATTACATATACACACTGGAACATCCCCAAAAATCACCAAACCATGGCGCTCTGCCCCAGCGGTGGAATAGCGAAATCTTCAGGGTAGTTTACTTCCATCAAATATAAGCCGCAAGGGGACGCGGTGACACCGCCCACGGTACGGTCACGCATGCCAAGTATTTGGCGCGCCCACGCTGGCTCGCGTTCACCTGCTCCGATAGCCATTAACACACCAGCGATATTACGTACCATATGGTGCAAAAAACCGTTAGCGGCAAGGTCGATAAAGATAAGGTCATCCTGTCGGGTAACATCAAGATGATAAAGTGTGCGTATTGGCGTTTTCGCCTGGCACGCCAGCGCACGGTAAGAAGTGAAGTCATGCTCGCCTACCAGACAGGATGCCGCCATGGCCATGCGTGTTTCATCGAACGCGCGGTAATCCCAGGATACACGTCCCGCAAGAAATGTGGGGCGCACTGGCCGGCTCAAAATGACATACCGGTAACGGCGGCGGCGTGCGGAAAAGCGCGCGTGAAAATCATCACTCACAGGTTGCGCCCAGAGCATGGTGACATCTTTGGGCAGGTTGGCATTGGCGCCAAATATCCATGAGCGCGCGGTGCGTACCGCGCCTGTTTCAAAATGTATTACTTGGCCTCGCGCATGCACGCCAGCATCAGTGCGTCCTGCACACATCACCTGAACTGGATGGTCAGCCACTTTAGACAACGCGGCTTCGACACACCCTTGCACGGTACGCGCACCGTTCTGGCGTTGCCAGCCGGAAAAAGCTGAGCCATCATATTCAACACCTAATGCGATGCGCATCCAGGCGTCCCGTCAAGCCACAGAAGACGCAGCATCTGCACGTTTGGCCTGCCACCGTACTAACGCATTTTCAACCAGGGAATATACAGCGGGCACCACTAACAGTGTCAACAAGGTTGAACTGATCATGCCACCAATCACTGCAACAGCCAAAGGACCGTTAGTGTCAGAACCCGCGCCGAGGCCGGACGCGGCAGGCGCCAGGGCGAGAATAATGGTCAAGGATGTCATCAACACCGGGCGCATGCGCACGGGGCAAGCTTCCCTAAGCGCGGCATCCACGTCCTGGTATGCATTTTTTTTATCAGGACTCTGGCCTGGGGTTGCGCCTGGGGCTGTAGCGGCATTGCGTAACTGATTGGTAAGATCAATCAACAAAATTGAATTTTTCGCCACCAGGCCAATCAACAAAATCAAACCTATCATGGAATAAATATTCAGCGTGTGGCCCAATAACCATAATGCAGCAACCCCTCCAATAATCGCCAAGGGTTGGGCGATCATGATCATAAAAGGCTGGATAAATGAATTGAACTGGCTGGCCAGCACCATATAAACCAAGGCCAGCGCCAAACCAAAAGCAAATATGGCATACTCAATAGTTTTGCTGAATTGCTCAGCCTGCCCCGTAAATTTTATGGTGTAACCTGCGGACAAAATTTCCGCGGCCGCCTGTTGCACACTCTTTACTGCTTCCCCCAGTGGCACGGAAGGTGAACCTGCAAAATTTGCCGCGTATTGCATATCATAACGGCTGATAATCGCAGGGCCGAGAATTTTCTGGAATTTCGCCACGGCATCCAGGCGTACCATTTGACCTTCCGCTCCGCGTAAATAAATCTTACTGAAATCCGAAAGCTGCCTGAACTCACCCTCTGCCGCCTTGAG
>JAGVME010000035.1 GCA_020053945.1 Gammaproteobacteria bacterium | reverse complement strand
GGTGATTCTCTTTTTGCCGGAGCCAAACCCGCGCATGGTTTTCTTTTTGATTTTTTTCGGGTTAATGCCCTGGCGGCGCAGTTCGTTTTTAACCAGCGCGGCATTGGCGCTACGGGTTTCACCCGATACCTTGGCGCCCTTTTTGTCGGTGCCTTCCCAGAGAAAAAGATCCAGCTTGGGTTCTTTTTTTACTTCTTTTCTCTTAATCGCTTTTGCTACCATGGCGGTTATTCCGTAATGACGCGGTTGATTTCTTCGAGGCTGGTCATGCCTTGCCGAATTTTTTTCAAGCCTGAGGCGCGTAAATCAGGAATGCCGTCCTGGCGCGCCTGATCGGCAATTTGCATGGAATTACCGCCGGCCATGATAATGCGCCCCATGGCTTCGGAGATGGGCATCACCTGATAAATACCCACACGGCCTTTGTAGCCCTCAAAACATTGATCGCAGCCCACGGGTTTATATACGGTAAGTCCACTTAGCTCTTCTTCCTTGAACCCTATTTTCAGTAATACCGCAGGCGGAATATCCGCCACGGCCTTGCATTTGGAACATAGGCGTCGTGCCAGACGTTGCGCAATAATTAGCGACACCGCCGAGGCAATATTAAAGGGCGCAACGCCCATGTTGAGCAAGCGGCTGAGGGTTTGCGGCGCATCGTTGGTATGCAGGGTAGACAGCACCATATGGCCGGTTTGCGCGGCTTTGATGGCGATTTCGGCGGTTTCCAGGTCACGGATTTCGCCGACCATGATCACATCCGGATCCTGGCGCAAAAACGCCTTTAATGCCGCCGCAAAGGTTAATCCCACCCTGGGATTGACATTCACCTGATTGACGCCGGGCAAATTGATTTCGGAAGGATCTTCGGCAGTGGAGATATTACGGTCCATGGTGTTGAGGATATTCAGGCCGGTATACAGCGACACGGTTTTGCCGCTACCGGTTGGCCCCGTCACCAGAATCATGCCATACGGCATATGCAGCGCCTTCATATACAATTCTTTTTGTTCCGGTTCATACCCCAGGGCATCAATGCCCAGTTTAGCGCTGGAAGGATCCAGGATACGCAACACAATTTTTTCGCCAAACAACGTCGGGCAACTGTTGACGCGAAAGTCGATGGCGCGGGTTTTTGACAACACCATTTTCATGCGTCCGTCCTGCGGCACGCGGCGCTCCGAGATATCCAAGCGTGACATCACCTTGAGGCGGGCGGAAATTTTGTTGGACAGCGTCACCGGCGGTGTGGCGACTTCGCTCAACATGCCGTCTTGCCGGTAACGTATGCGGTAGATTTTTTCATACGGTTCAAAGTGGATATCCGATGCGCCCTTGTTAATCGCATCCAGCAGAATCTTGTTGATGAAACGCACCACCGGGGCATCGTCAACCTCGGAACTCCCTTCATCTTTTTTACCATCATCATCAGTGTCGCTGGTAATGTCCAGGTTATCCAGGTCGGAATCATTGAGATCCGTCATGGTGG
Source organism: Gammaproteobacteria bacterium (assembly GCA_020053945.1). Lineage (GTDB taxonomy): Bacteria > Pseudomonadota > Gammaproteobacteria > Ga007554. The sequence goes on along the minus strand of JAGVME010000035.1, from coordinate 7,604 downwards.
TATCACTGGCAGTCATGACTTTTTCGATGGTCATGGCCAATTTGTCTTCTTCAACCAGCACCGCTTCGGTGTTGACGCCCGCCTGGAATTTGATCTCATCCAGCCCCACCAGATTGGTCGGGTCAGACACCGCCACAAACAAGCGAGTGCCACGTTTGAACAACGGCAAGGCATTGTGCTGGCGCACCAGTTTTTCGCTTACCAGCTTGACTGCCGCCACTTCCAGGTCCATGGCATTGATATCGAACAGCGGTATGCCGAATTCTTCCGAGCCGGCATTGGCGATCACATAGCTGCTCGCCAGCTTGCTTTGCACCAGATGACTGACGAATGGCAGTTTGTTTTTGGTGGCATATTCCTGTGCTTTAAGCACTTGCTCTTCGTTCAACAGGCCGTCCAACACCAAGCGCCGAGCCAGGCCGCTGAGGCCGCCATTCAGAACGGGGGTCACTGTACTCATGATGCTTTTCCTGTGAGAGATTGCTTATCTTGTATCGGCACGGGCGGGAATTGTTTGAGGAATTCTGATACATGTCATTTCGAGCGGCGCGACGACTGCATGGATGCAGGAGGTAGAGCAACGCAGGAGCAGTTGCCGAGAAATCCTGGCCAGGCGAGGATCAAAAAAAAGCCCCTCGGGTGAGGGGCTTTGGGTTGTTGGGGGCTTGTTTTGTATTCAGCCCAACGGTGCTGATTGTGATGGGTTACGCTTTTCTACACCCATCCTACGTGCTGTGAGTGGGTTTAGCAGATCGTGCCAGCAGAGCGAGTTTTGCAACCCCCACTTACTACCCAGGTAGCCCGACCGCCAGCAATGGTGGGGGTCATTACATAGGTATCAGTAGCTAGCAAACCTTCACCCGCAATGGGTGTAACAGTGATTACGCCAGCAGTCGACAGAGACATACCCGTAGCACCAGCGGCAACGTATTTGGACGCTGATGAAGGTGCTGCAGGAATATTGGATACCGTATTCCCTAATACCGTAGTGGCAGCGAGAAATCCAGTACCCGCAGCATTGAGACACGTTCCATCCTGTACGCATAGGTCAATAGCGAGCTTGTAGGGAGCCGCAACGTTGATAACTTCGGTAAATTTAGCCTTCAATGTATAGTTTTGATACGCCGGTATTGCCACTGCCGCCAAAATACCAATGATCGCTACAACGATCATCAATTCGATCAGGGTAAAACCCTGTTGTGCTTTCTTCATGTTCATGGGGTGTCTCCTTTCCATTAATTAATATACGGGTTAAAATGTTGGCGCCTGTCCTTTATATAGGATCCTTTCATTGTGCTGCGCTTCCAGTGCCTGACCTACAAAGTCAAACGCCTTAACCAAGATAAAGCAGGAGACGTGCCAATTTTGCCGTGAAGGTGCCTTTGGACATATGTCATTTCGAACGCGGCGAGAAATCCTGATATAAAACTGTATGCAGGTCAATGACCTAAAGATTTTTCCCTGCGGTCGAAATGACAGTGCCCTTTCCGTGAAAACCTCAGTAGCGAAGAATTTTCCGCTCCTTATGGGTGCTGAAACAGGTCATAATGTGACCAATGTTGTCATTATTTGTTGAATGGTTTTCGTGGGGAGGGGTGACATAATCTCCCTTCGTTCGGGATGACCATAAATGCAGCGTCAAAAATAGGCGGTGCCTTCGCTGGCGCTCTACCAGGCGAGCTGCGGGGAGGGCGTAGCGCGAGAAGTACAGTGCAATCCGAAAAGATGGAACCCACGGATGGTGTTGAAAAAACCCATGGAAGGGCTTTTTCAACAACCTGCTAGGGCTCGGTCTGGGTTTTGTCGCCCGGAGGCGCAAAGCCGCGTTGGTTTGATGGGTTGTTAACAACAAACCAAAAGCCCGCCAGCGCACTACCACGCTGGCGGGCTTTTTACACATGCGGTTTTAAAGCTTGAAATCCGGCGACTTCTTCGCTCAGGCCTCCAGCGCCTGTTTCAGCTTTTGCATCGCGCTTTTTTCAAGTTGGCGAATGCGTTCGGCAGAGACCTGGTATTGATCGGCCAAGTCGTGGAGCGTGGCCTTGTCATCGGTGAGCCAGCGGCGCTGCACAATATCCCGGCTGCGGTGGTCCAGCACGGTGAGTGCGTGGGCCAGTTTTTCGGTGTTATTGGTTTCCCAGTTGCTGCCTTCCAATTGTAGCGCGGGATCAGCGTGCGCATCTGCCAAGTACGCGGCGGGCGCAAAGTTGCCATGCTCGCTATCGTCATCGTCGGCATACGGATCAAACGACGCGTCATAGCCGCTCATGCGCATTTCCATTTCGCGCACCACCTCAGCGCTTACGCCGAGCTTTTGGGCGACGGTGCCAACCTCTTCATTGGAAAACCAGCCCAAATGCTTCTTGTTGCTGCGCAGATTAAAAAATAATTTACGTTGCGCCTTGGTGGTGGCGACCTTGACAATGCGCCAGTTGCGTAAAATAAATTCATGCATTTCCGCGCGTACCCAATGCACTGCGAACGACACGAGGCGTACATTCATGGTGGGGTCAAAATGTTTCACGGCTTTCATGAGGCCGATATTGCCTTCCTGGATCAGGTCTGCCTGTGGCAAACCGTAACCACTGTAGCCACGGGCGATGTGCACCACAAAGCGCAGGTGCGACATGACCAGTTGCCGTGCGGCGTCGAGATCATTATTCTCACGTAAGCGCGTGGCGAGCGCACGCTCCTCGTCCGCGCCCAGCATGGGGATGCGGGCCACGGCTTGGGTATAAGCTTCAATGCTCCCCACAGGGGGCAATACGAAATCAAGTTGCATGCCTTTGCTCATAATGGTGCTCATGTTAGGTTCCTCCCTGAACTTTTACGGTAAATGATAGTGTTGAATATTGTTTGTTCCATGTCAATATTCTAGCGCTCCTTTCCTCAGAGTGCTAATGGTTGCAAAAGTTCCGTGGTCTGCCGCGCCGACTTTTCCTGTGACTATGGAGGTAATGTTCGAGCGAAATCATGAGGAGTCCAGGGGGCGATAATTGATCGCACTAAAGTGGCGCGCTTGTCGGGCAGATTTTTTCCTTGCGCCCCAAAATCGCGCAGGCCATTATCCATCCCTCTCATAAAATTAAAAAAATACTTAAAAAACAATATTTTAATATATTGAATACACTGGCATGGCGCTTGCAATTCCAGTTAGAGAAAACCAAGAAAGGGCGCAACCATGAATGAATTTGCCCTGTTCGATGAAATGCACCACCCGGAAGGGGTGGTGCGGGCGCAATATCAAGATGTGGCCACCCAGTTAATTTCACTGCCGCGGGAAGCACTTGCGCATAAGCAGCGTGAAGCCGAGGTATTGTTTCGCCGCCTGGGAATTACCTTTGCTGTGTATGGGGAGGAGGCGGGCGCGGAACGCCTGATTCCGTTCGATCTGATCCCGCGTATTTTCAGCGCCCGGGAATGGGCGCTCCTGGAGCGCGGCCTGAAGCAACGGGTGAGGGCGTTGAATGCGTTTTTACATGACATTTATCACGATCAACACATCATTAAAGCCGGTGTGATTCCCGCCCATCAGGTGCTGGAAAATAGCCTGTACCGGCCAGAAATGTGCGGCATCAATTTACCCAACCAGGTGTATGCGCATATTGCGGGCATTGACTTGGTGCGGGTCGCGGAAAACGACTTCTATGTGCTGGAAGACAACCTACGCACGCCGTCGGGGGTGTCGTACATGCTGGAAAACCGCAACACCATGATGCGGCTATTCCCCGACCTGTTTGCCAGCCATGCAGTGGCGCCCATCAACCATTACCCGCAGATGCTGTTGCATACGCTGCTTGACGCCGCGCCGCATAATGTAGATAAACCAGTGATTGTAGTGATGACGCCCGGCACTTTCAACAGTGCCTATTTCGAGCATGCTTTCCTTGCCAGCCAAATGGGCGTGGAGCTGGTGGAAGGCAAAGATTTATTTGTGCATGCGGATAAAGTTTACATGCACACCACTGAAGGTCCGCAGCAGGTACACGTGATATACCGGCGGGTGGACGATGATTTTCTCGATCCGCTGGCGTTCCGGCCGGATTCAACATTGGGCGTGCCCGGCTTGATGGGCGCGTACCGCAGCGGTGGCGTGGTATTGGCCAACGGCATCGGCACGGGCGTGGCGGACGACAAGTCTACCTATCTGTATGTGCCCGCCATGATTGAATTTTATCTGGGCGAAAAACCGGTCTTATCCAATGTGCCTACGTGGCGCCTCAGCGAAAAAGAGGATCTCAAATATGTGCTGGCCCACCTGCCTGAGCTGGTGGTGAAAGAAGTGCAAGGTTCGGGGGGGTATGGCATGTTGGTGGGGCCGGCCAGTACCCCCGCGGAGATTGCAGCGTATCGCGAACGGATTCTGGCGGCGCCCGCCAGCTTTATCGCCCAGCCGACACTGGCGCTGTCTACTTGCCCCACGCTGGTGGATGCTGGCATTGCGCCACGGCATGTTGATTTGCGCCCCTTCGTATTGTCCGGCAAGGATATCCGCCTGGTGCCAGGGGGGCTCACCCGCGTGGCATTGGCTGAAGGATCGCTAGTTGTCAATTCATCACAAGGTGGCGGTACCAAAGACACCTGGGTATTGGAGGATTAAATTATGTTGTCACGTACCGCAGATCACCTGTTCTGGATGGCGCGCTATATCGAGCGCGCAGAAAATACCGCGCGCGTGCTGGATGTCACGCACAGCACGTCGCTGCTGCCGGATGACTCTGAAGGCGCAGAAGCCCATCTGTGGTATGCGCCACTCAATATTTCAGGCTGTGCGGCCGCCTACTCCGCGAAATACGGCGCGGCGGAATCGGTGGCTGTGACACGCTTTATCGCACTTGATCCGGATAACCCCTCCAGCATCTACACCAGCTTGATGCGGGCACGGGAAAATGCGCGCGCGGTGCGCGGCGCCATCACCAGTGAAATGTGGGAGAGTATCAACGCCACCTGGCTCGAACTCAACCGCATGGCGCCTACCCTCAGCGGCAACCGCCTGATACCTTTTTTTGAGTGGGTAAAAGAGCGCTCACACCTGTTTCGCGGGGTGACTTTGGGCACCATCCTCAAGGATGACGCGCTCAATTTCATCCGTCTCGGTACATTTTTAGAGCGTGCGGACAATACCGCGCGCATTCTTGATGTCAAGTACCACATCCTGCTGCCGAGCGTGAAAGATGTCGGCGGGGCGGCGGATTATTACCAGTGGGGCGCGCTGTTGCGCTCAGTGAGCGCATTTGAAGCTTACCGGAAGATTTACCGCGACGTGATCTCGCCGCAGCGTGTGGCAGAACTGCTGGTGCTGCGCGCCGACATGCCGCGCTCGCTGCACGCGTGTATGAACGAAGTGGATGCCACGCTGGAAATCATCAACGGTTCAACCGGGCAGGAGGCGCGCCGCTGCGCGGGTGAAATCCATGCGGCATTGCATTTCAGCCTCATTGAGAATATTTTCGCCAACGGGCTGCATGAATATTTAACGGATTTTCTTGGACGGACGGCCCGCCTGAGCAAGGAAATCCGCAGCGCTTACCTGGCGCGCCGGGATGGATTTGTCATACCGCTCTCTGTGCGCCCGAAAACACAAGCGCAATACCAGATGACCCAAGTACAATAATAAGATACTGAATAACTGCGGTGGGTTTCCCATGACTTATTGTGTCGCGCTCAAGCTTAACGCCGGACTGGTGTTTGCGTCGGATTCCCGTACCAATGCCGGGGTGGATCAAATCGCCTGTTTCAAAAAAATGCGGAATTTTGCCCATAACGGCGACCGTGCCATTGTCATTCTCAGCTCGGGAAATTTATCCATTACCCAGAGCGCGATCAATTTGCTGGAGCAACGCGGGCGGCACAAGGAATCATGCAATCTGTGGAATGCCGAGTCGATGTTTGACATAGCGCGGTTGCTGGGGGATAGCCTGCGGGAGGCGCGGGACCGTGACGGTCCATTCCTGCGCAAAGGCAATGTCACGATCAATGCCAATTTCATTATCGGCGGCCAGGTAAAAGGGGAAGCGCCACGTTTGTTCATGATCTATGACGAAGGTAATTTTATCGAGGCCACGGAAGCGACGCCCTACTTCCAGATTGGCGAAACCAAGTACGGTAAGCCGATCATTGACCGCGTCATCGACGCCCAAACACCCCTGATGGACGCCGTGAAATGCGTGCTGGTGTCGTTTGATTCAACCATGCGCAGCAATATTGCCGTAGGGTTGCCGATCGATCTGGCGTGTTATGCGCGGGATAGCCTCACCCTGGACCGCGTACACCATATCACCGATGGCGATGCGTATTTTGCGCATATCAGCAAGAGATGGAGCGAAGGATTACGTGGCGTATTTGCTTCGTTACCTGACCCTGATTGGGACGTGTCGCCCGAATGCGGTAACCTGTCCACCGGCCATCCCCTGACATGACCATACGCGTTGCCTTGCACCACCGCAGCCATTACCGCTTCGACCGTGCGGTGGCGGTGTTTCCCCATGAGATCCGCCTCAAACCGGCCGCGCACAGCCGTACGCCCATTTCGGCTTATTCGCTCAAGATCCAGCCCGCCAAACATTTTGTCCACTGGCAACAAGATGCCTATGGCAATTTTGTCGCGCGCCTTACTTTCCCGGAACCGGCCCATGAGCTTACGGTGACAGTGGACCTGATAGCGGATATGACCATCATCAATCCTTTCGATTTTTTTGTGGAACCGTGGGCGGAGCATTATCCATTCCAATATCCGGCCGGACTTCAAGATGAACTCACGCCGTTTTTGCGGATTGATGATGCCGGTCCAGCGCTGCGGAAATGGCTAAGCGATTTCCGCCGTGGGTTGCCTGCCAACATCGGCATCACTAATTTTCTGGTGTACACCAATCAATGCATACAACGCAGCGTGTCCTATCTTATCCGCCTGGAGCCAGGCGTGCAAAGTTGCGAGGAAACGCTGGGCAAAGGCTCGGGTTCATGCCGTGACAGCGCCTGGTTGCTGGTGCAGGCATTACGCCACCTGGGGATTGCCGCACGCTTTGTTTCGGGTTATCTGATCCAGCTTGCCGCCGATGAAAAGCCCCTCGACGGCCCCGCTGGCCCCAGCGCTGATTTCACCGATTTGCACGCGTGGTGTGAAGCTTATATCCCTGGCGCGGGTTGGGTCGGGTTGGACGCTACCTCGGGCTTGCTGGCGGGTGAAGGTCATATCCCTTTGGCCGCCACCGCGCAACCTGCTTCCGCCGCGCCCATCAATGGCCTCACCGGCATCTGCGAATCGCGGCTTGAGGTGACCATGACAGTCACGCGGATCCACGAAGATCCGCGCGTCACTAAACCCTATACCGACGCGCAATGGCAAGCGGCGTACATGCTCGGGTTGCAGGTTGACGCCGAATTGCAGCACGCCGATGTGCGCCTTACCCAAGGCGGCGAGCCAACCTTTGTGTCGATCGACAACATGGAGGGGGCGGAATGGAACATCGCCGCGCTGGGCGAAGAAAAGTTGACCTTGGCAAACGCGCTGATCCGGCGCCTGCAAGCCAGTTTTACGCGGGGCGGCGTGTTGCATTTCGGCCAGGGCAAATGGTATCCCGGCGAGCCGCTGCCGCGCTGGGCAT
>JAGVME010000148.1 GCA_020053945.1 Gammaproteobacteria bacterium | reverse complement strand
TGGAAACCCATGGCATTGCCCCCGCCGCAAGCGGCGGGGCATTGATGAATTAACAAGGGTTTACCAGCTTACGCAAATGCGGCAACACATCACTTGCCAGCAGCCCACGCTCACCTTCTTGTGCCGCCCTGTCTCCCGCTTTGGCGTGGATGTAAACTCCCGCGCACGCGGCATCAACCAGGCTCAGCCCTTGCGCCAGCAAACCCGCGATGACGCCGGTGAGCACATCACCCATGCCACCGCTCGCCATGCCGGGATTACCTGCCTCACAGATAGCAACGGACTCGGACGTACACACCAGCGTGCCCGCGCCTTTCAGCACGCAGACGCCGCCATAGCGCTGTTGCAACGCCTGCGCCGCCTGCAGGCGATCGGCCTGTACCTGTTTTGTAGTCATGCCCAGCAACCGCGCCGCTTCGCCGGGATGCGGCGTGAGAACCCAGTGATCACACTGCATCGGCTCCTGCGCCAGCAAATTCAGCGCATCGGCATCCACCACCCGTGGCAAGCGCATTTGCAGCACCGCAGCCAACATGTCGTGCGCCCACGCCGATTGTCCCAGACCGGGGCCAATGGCAACCACGCTGGCGCGTTGCAACAACACACGCAAATCACGCGCGCACTCTACGCCATGACACAGCAATTCGGGACACGCCGCAGCAATAACTGCGGCGTGGGCGGCGCGTGTGGCGATACTCACCAGGCCACTGCCAGTACGCGCCGCCGCCTCGCCCGCCAGACGCACCGCACCCGCCATGCCGTGATCACCGCCCACCACCAGCACGTGGCCGTAATCCCCTTTGTGGCTGGCACGCGCACGCGGCGGCAGCCATGCGCGCAGCATGCTGTCAGTGAGCGGTGTGGCGGAAAGTGTCATGCGGCATAAACCTCAGCGGGACTGGCTTAAGGGCACTTCTAAAAGTCCGATCAAGGCGCGAGGGCAAGGCGGAAATGCGCGAAAAAGCGGAGTGTACACGGAGTACATGAGCATTTTGAGCGCATTTCCAACGCCGCCATCGCGACTTCAGCGAATTTTTAGAAGCACCCTTAATCATAGCAGAAGTGGAAAACGGCGGGTATTCGGGGTGGGTTTTTTGTTATATCATAAGTGATTATAGTGCTTGCGGACTAACCACAGCTTGATGGAATTTGGCATGCAAAAATTCATTACCTTAACCGGATTGACGGCGCCGCTGGATCGCGCCAATGTGGATACCGATGCGATTATCCCCAAACAGTTCCTGAAATCCATTAAACGCAGCGGGTTTGGGCCGAACTTGTTTGACGAGTGGCGCTACCTGGATCACGGCGAGCCGGACCAGGACAATAGTGGGCGGCCGCTTAACCCCGACTTTGTGCTGAATCAGGCACGTTACCAGGGTGCGCAGATTTTGCTGGCGCGTGATAATTTCGGCTGTGGCTCGTCACGCGAACATGCGCCGTGGGCGTTGCAGGACTATGGCTTCCGCGCCATTATCGCCCCCAGCTATGCCGACATTTTTTATAACAACTGTTTCAAGAATGGCCTGTTGCCGATTGTGCTGGACACGCGCCAGATTGATACCTTGTTTCAGGAAACAGCCGTAACACCCGGCTACGCTGTCACGGTGGATCTGCGACAGCAAATAGTCACCACGCCCGGTGGCGCGAAGTTGCCGTTTGAGATTGAGGCGTTTCGTAAACACTGCTTGCTCAACGGACTGGATGACATTGGCTTGACCTTGCAGCATGTGGATGACATCAAAGCCTATGAAAAGCGGCGCGCCAACGAAACACCGTGGCTTTTTTCATAATGGAACTTCAATAAAATGACGAAAAAAATTGCGGTATTACCCGGTGATGGCATTGGCACCGAGATCGTTGCCGAAGCGGTAAAAGTGCTGGAATCCCTGCGCCAGGATTTCGGGCTGGCAGTTGAGATGGAGCACGCCCTGGTGGGCGGCGCGGCCTACGACGCCCACGGGCATCCGCTGCCACAGCACACCCTGGCACTGGCAAAACAGGCAGATGCCGTGCTGCTTGGCGCGGTGGGCGGTCACAAGTGGGAAACGCTGGAGATTGCGTTGCGCCCGGAAAAAGGCCTGCTGGGGCTGCGTTCTGAGCTAGGGCTATTTTCCAATCTGCGCCCAGCGATTTTGTATCCGCAACTGGCGGCAGCGTCCAGCCTTAAACCGGAGATTGTCTCGGGGCTGGACATCATGATTGTGCGCGAGCTGACCGGCGATATTTATTTTGGCAAGCCGCGCGGCGTGCGTGTGCTGGACAACGGCGAGCGCGAAGGTTTTAACACCATGGTGTACCGCGAATCTGAAATCGAGCGCATTGGCCGTTCTGCATTTGAAGCGGCGTTGCGCCGCGGCCAGCGCGTGTGTTCAGTAGACAAGGCCAATGTGTTAGAGTGCACCGAGTTGTGGCGCGAAGTGATGACGCGTGTCGCTAAGGATTACCCGCAGGTGACGCTGAGCCACATGTATGTGGACAATGCCGCCATGCAGTTGGTGCGCGCGCCCAAACAGTTTGATGTGATGGTGACGGGCAATATGTTTGGTGACATTTTGTCAGACTGCGCGGCCATGCTGACGGGCTCTATCGGCATGCTGCCCTCGGCGTCGCTGGACGCTAACGGCAAAGGCATGTATGAGCCGATACATGGGTCAGCGCCCGATATTGCGGGCAAGGGCATCGCCAATCCGCTGGCGACCATTTTGTCGGTGGCGATGATGTTGCGTTATTCGCTAAATGAACCGGCGTTGGCGGCGCGCATTGAAAGCGCGGTGAACACTGTGCTGGACCAGGGTTTCCGCACCAGCGACATTTACACGCCCGGCACGCAAAAAACCGGCACCGCACAGATGGGCGATGCCATAGTGCGCGCATTAAGGGCATGATGCGTTAAACAGATTACAACAACATCCAGAATCCCGAAGGTATGAGTGAGTTATGAGTAAAACATTTGATGTAGCCGTAGTAGGCGCGACAGGCGCGGTAGGTGAAACCATCATCTCCATTCTCGAAGAACGTAAATTCCCGGTGGGCACGCTGTATCCGTTGGCCAGCGCGCGCTCGGCAGGCAGCCGCGTGGAATTTCGCGGCAGCTATGTGCGGGTGCAGGATCTCGCACAGTTTGATTTTTCCAAGGCGCAGATCGGCCTGTTTTCTGCCGGAGGCGATGTATCAGCCATTTATGCACCCAAAGCCGCCGCGGCGGGTTGCGTGGTCATCGACAACACCGCTCATTTTCGTTACGACACCGATATCCCGCTGGTGGTTCCTGAAGTCAATCCGCATGCGATTGCGCAGTACCTTGCACGCAATATTATTGCTAACCCGAATTGTTCAACGATTCAGATGCTGGTAGCGCTCAAGCCGATTTATGATGCTGTCGGCATTACGCGCATCAATGTCTGTACCTATCAATCGGTGTCTGGCACCGGCAAGGAAGCGATTGAGGAATTGGCAGGACAATCCGCCGCACTGCTCAACGCCTCACCGATCGAACCCAAGGTATACCCCAAACAGATCGCGTTTAACGTGCTACCGCAGATTGACGTATTTCAGGATAATGGCTACACCAAGGAAGAAATGAAAATGGTGTGGGAAACACAAAAAATCTTCGAAGACGCCAACATCAAGGTCAACCCCACCGCCGCGCGCGTGCCGGTATTTTATGGCCACTCCGAAGCGGTGCATATTGAAACCCGCGACAAGATCAGCGCCGCCCAAGCGCGTGCCTTGCTGAAAAAAGCGCCGGGCGTGGTAGTGCTCGACGAACACAAACCCGGCGGTTATCCCACCGCGGTCACTGAATCGGCAGGCACCGACGCCGTGTATGTAGGGCGTATCCGTGAAGATATCTCACACCCCCGGGGTTTAGATTTATGGATTGTGTCCGATAATGTACGCAAGGGCGCCGCTTTAAACAGTATCCAAATTGCCGAAATTTTGATAAAAGACTATTTGGCTTAAGTGTTTACCGGAAAGTGCCGCTGTTTAGCTTAACAGGCTGTTGAAAAACGCGCCGATTGCAGTAAAAGGACAAGTGTTGTTACAAGGATTATCCCGAAAACACGGGTTTAACGTGTAGGGAGTTGGAGATTCTTAGGAGAAATTGATGCGCAAGCTGGCTCTCACGTTAGTTCCGCTGCTACTGATGCGGTCCACCAGCGTTTTCGCCTTGGGAGTGGGAGATATTGAGCTGCATTCAGCCCTTAATCAACCCCTGAATGCAGAAATCCGGCTCTTATCCGCAACCCCTGCCGAACTCCAGGGTCTAACCGTTGCGCTTGCGCCTGAAACGGCGTTTATCAGCGCGGGTGTTGATCGCCCAGGCTTTTTAAATCAATTACGCTTTAAGGTTATACAAAAGTCCGACGGCTCCCATGTTATCAAAGTCACTTCCAGCCAGCCCATCCGTGAACCTTTTCTTGATTTTCTGGTAGAGGTTAATTGGTCGAGTGGCCGCTTTGTCCGTGAATATACCGTATTGCTGGATTTTCCGGTATTGGAAGGCGGCAAACCCGCGCCAATAACTGCGCCGACGGTTACCGCCCCCCCCGCGAAATTATCCGCTCCGGAAAAAACACCTGAAACAACCCCTGAGCCAGACAGTGAGTCATCGGCAGATAACACAGACGGCGCAAGCGCGGAAAGCCCCACCGAAGCAATCCCGCACGATACCGAAGCGGCACCCGTAACACGCCGCAAACCGGTCCGTCAGGCACCCCTGCAGGAAACCGCAAGCGATGGCAGTTATGGCCCTACGCAGCGCGCCGATACACTGTGGGATATCGCCTTAAAGATGCGTCCTGACGCTTCCGTAAGTGTTTCACAGGTAATGCTCGCCTTAGCAAAAAATAATCCGCAAGCTTTCTTCGGCAATAATGTAAATAATTTAATGGCGGGATATATCCTGCGCTTGCCGCCTACGGATGAAATCCGCGCGATCCCCCAACAAGACGCGATACGTGAAGTTGCCACACAATATCAGCAATGGCTTAATGTGCAGCGCGGCGGCATGGTGGTGCCCTCGGCGCCCGGCAACTCGGCCACCGGAGAAACTGAAGGCGCCCTGCCGGGCCAAGACACCACGGGCGCCCAACTCAAACTAGCCACGCCAGACTCCACCACAAGAGGTGGATCCGGGGGAAGCGGCAGAAAATTATCTGGCGACACCCGTGATGTTGCCGCCTTGCGCAAGGAATTAGCCATGGCGCTTGAAGCGGTAGACGCTAACCGCCAGGAAAACGCTGAACTACGCAGCCGCATGACACAACTCGAACAGCAGCTCACCTCCATGCAACGGCTGTTGGAGCTGAAAGACGGTAATTTAGCGGCGTTACAAAATAAAAAAGCCGCAAACCCGCCCGCCGTGCCTTCCCAACCTGAGGCCACGGCATCTCCATCCACCACCGGAAAGTCGCCTACCGTGCCACCCGCACCGGCTGTCGCGCCGACAGAGCCGCAAGAAACAGATTTGCTAGGTACCCTGATGGGTAACCAGCAACAATTAGGGCTTCTTATCGGCGGTTTCCTGATAATTTCTGCGTTGGTATGGGCCTTGGTGCGCCGCCGCCGCCAATCTGCGATTGATTCCGCGGATGAAAGCTTCGCGAAATTATTAAAAAATTCGGCGGTCACCGATGACGTTAAAAAAGACGATGGGGCGCCAGCCCCCGCCGCAACAAATACTGCGCCGGAACAGGGGCTTCCAAGCACTGTTATGGCTTTGAGTAATGCCCAAACTGAAGAAGACATGATCGACCCGCTGGCGGAAGCCGATGTCTATCTGGCTTACAAACGCTATGATCAAGCCGCCGAGCTGATTAAAGACGCAATACGCAATGATCCCACGCGGCCGGATTTAAGCCTTAAATTATTGGAAGTTTATCACCTGGGGAAAAACAGTGATGCATTTGAAACCCAGGCTGAAGCACTGTATGCGGAATTGAATGGCGACTCTAGCCATCCGTTATGGGTAAAGGCCATCGAGATGGGCAAGCAAACCGCGCCTACCCATCCCCTGTTTTTCAAGGCTATCGCCACGGTTGCGGCCGCAACTGGCGGGGCACTGGCCCACGGCGAGGCAACAGATGCGGCTGCGACCATGGACGCGATGCTAGGCGGTCCTGATGAAACACCCCTGGAACTCCCCCCCGCAGTATCGGACAACCTTTTTGCCGTGGATACCCCGCAAGAATCCGCAACCTTGGATGCGGAACCACCTAAAGCGGCCATAACCGACAATAGCATTGATTTTAATTTGGACGCCCCCTCGTCCCCGATGGATATTACCATTGAGGACAGCGCCCCGGCTGAGCCCGTCACACTCGCGTCAAATACCTTGGATTTTGACTTGAATCTGCATGATGCCGCAGAAGCCCTGAGCGTTACGGATAATGCCGCACCGCTAGATTTGGCCGACGAGCAGCCATTGCCTATGCAAGACCCTGCGCCCATAAGCAATGAAATGGAGTTTGATTATAACCTTACCCCTGCTCGCCATGACACCCATGAGGATCATGACCATCCCAATGGATATGATCACCACGCCACCCTCCCGGAAGCATCAGCGCTTAAGTTCGACCTGGATGACCCCGCCATTACAGCATTTGATGGCACAGCGCCTGATGATGCGGCTGTGTCGGCAGAAACGGAAAATGATCTCTTCGTCGGTATAGATATGGTAGGCACCAAGCTGGATTTGGCCAAAGCCTATATTGATATGGAAGATAAAGAAGGCGCGCGCATGCTGCTTAATGAAGTCTTGAATGAAGGCAGTGCCCCGCAGAAAAACGAAGCACGGGAGCTCATGCAGCAAATCGCCTGATGCGCCTGTCTTTGCATGCATCCCCGCATCCCGTCATACGCATCGCAGTTTTTATTGTCCTGGCGGGCGCGCTTACCCTGGGCAATGTAAATACCTTACTGCTGGCCGCGATGGCGGTAGCTTTGGCCTATGGCATGACAGCTAACGCCGCGCGTTTTGCCGTTAATCTTCCGCTCTACGCTGCATCCAACTGCGCACGGGGAATTAATCCCCGTGCTTGCTCAAGGGGGAGAATCACGGTTCTCCCCCTTGAGAATCCCCCATCGCCTTGTCCCCGCAGCAAGCCGCGGGGAATTTCAAGATTAAATCCGCTCTACGCTGCATTAAACATGATACGGCGCATGCGCTGGCTGTTTCTTTCACTGTTTATTATCTACGGCTGGTTTACACCCGGCAGCCCTTTGTCCCCCACCCTGCCCGTTACCATGCTGGCCTGGTTGCCCACAATGCAAGGGTTTGAAGAAGCCGGGGTACGTATCGCGTCCCTGGTGATTGTGGTGCTGGCCATACACCTGTTGCTGCACATCACATCACGCGAGGAATTATTAGGGGCGATTCTCTGGTGGCTGAAACCGTTAGGTTATGCAGGCATTGCCCATGAACGCTTGGCGATACGCATGGCGCTGGTGCTGGAAACCGTGCCCAAAGTGCAGCCGCTTATCTATGAGGCGCTGGCTGGGCATCGCCAAACCAGCCTTTCCAATGCAGGCCACGTGGCCGCTGCGCTTTATCACAACGTGTTAAACCATGCTGAACAGCAAACCTGCCATACCATTGAAATTCCCGCCGTAACTTCTCCACCGGTATGGCAATGGTTATTTCCCATTGGAATGGGTGCCGCCCTGGGGTGGGTAGCGTTCTAATTTACAACCGCGTTTTGTTCAAGCGCAACGCATTTCCAATCACCGATACCGAACTAAAACTCATCGCTGCGGCGGCAATCATCGGCGAAAGCAGCATGCCAAAGAAAGGATACAACACCCCGGCCGCCACTGGCACACCCAGTACATTATAAATAAAGGCGAAGAACAGATTTTGCCGGATATTACGCAGCGTAGCGCGGCTCAAACGGCGCGCCCGCACAATGCCACGCAGATCACCTTTCACCAGTGTAATCGCCGCGCTTTCCATCGCCACATCCGTGCCGGTGCCCATCGCAATGCCGACCTGCGCTTGCGCCAGCGCAGGGGCGTCATTGATGCCGTCCCCCGCCATCGCCACGATACGGCCTTCGGCCTGCAGTTGTTTGATCACCTCAATTTTCTGTTCCGGCAAAACATCGGCAATCACGCGCTCAATGCCCAGCTTGCGCGCCACCGTCTCGGCAGTCACGCGGTTATCACCCGTGAGCATCACGATCTGTAAACCTTCGTTACGTAATTCCTGAATCGCTTGCAGCGTGGTTTCCTTGATAGGGTCAGCCACGCCAATCAGTCCTGCGCATTGGCCTTGTATCACGACAAACATCACGGTCTGGCCTTCAGCACGCAATGCCTGGGCCTGTTCGTCGAGATCACCCGGCTGAATGCTTAAACTTTCCAGCAATTTTAACGTGCCAATCGCCACCGGTTTTCCATCCACCCGCCCCACGACACCTTTACCGGTAATCGACTGAAAATCTGACACTGGCAACAACGGCAAGCCTTGTTTTTGCGCCCCGGAAACAATCGCCGCCGCCAAAGGATGTTCACTGGCGCGCTCCAGGCTAGCGCCAAGTTGCAATACCTCGCTCTCTGAAAAAAATCCATTAACCACCGTTACCCCAATGAGTTCAGGTTTGCCTACAGTTAATGTGCCGGTCTTATCCACTACCAGCGTATCTACTTTCTCCATAATTTCCAAGGCTTCGGCATTCTTGATGAGCACACCGGCGGCTGCACCCCGCCCGGTGCCCACCATAATTGACATCGGCGTCGCCAGGCCCAACGCACACGGGCACGCAATAATCAGCACCGACACCGCACTGATCACCGCATACGCCAAACGCGGCTCCGGCCCCCATAAGCTCCAAGAAATAAACGCCAGCACCGCCACCAGTATCACTACGGGAACAAAATAGCCAGCCACCACATCCGCCAAACGCTGAATGGGCGCGCGACTGCGCTGTGCCTCATTCACCATTCGCACAATCTGCGCCAGCAGCGTATCACTGCCCACGTGTTCTGCACGCATCAGCAAACCCCCCGTGCCATTCACCGTCGCGCCAATCAACCGGTCACCTTGATGCTTCTCTACTGGAATGGATTCACCCGTGATCATCGCTTCATCAACGGCACTGTCACCCTCAATGACTACACCATCCACCGGCACTTTTTCACCGGGACGCACGCGCAACACATCACCGGGTTGCACTTGTTGCAGCGCTATATCTTCTTCGCGCCCCTGCTCCCGCACAATGCGCGCTGTCTTGGGTGATAGCCCCAGCAATTTTTTAATGGCCGCGCCCGTGGAGCTGCGCGCGCGTAACTCCAGCACCTGACCCAATAATACCAAGGCAATAATCACCGCAGCGGCTTCAAAATAAACCGGCACCACGCCATTCATCAACAGCGCTTCAGGAAAAATATCCGGCACAAACGTGCCCACCACGCTATAAATCCACGCCACGCCCACGCCCAATGCAATCAAGGTAAACATATTCAGGTGACGATTGACGACTGAGCTCCAACCGCGTTGGAAGAAAGGCCAGCCACCCCACAACACCACTGGTGTCGCAAGCATTAATCCCAGCCATTGCAATACGCGGGGAGAGACCAAATCATGCATGCGTTGCGGGGCGAACTCGGCGGCCGTTGCCACAATAAACAATGGCAATGCCAGCGCACTGCTCACCCAGAAGCGGCGCGTCATATCTTCCAGTTCGGGATTTTTCTCTTCAGCGATAATGTCGCGCGGCTCCAGCGCCATGCCGCAGATCGGGCATGCACCCGGCGCATCGCGCACCACCTGCGGGTGCATGGGACACACATACTGCGTAGACGCCATAGCAGGCAGCGGCGCCTCCGGTTCCAGCGCCATGCCACATTTCGGGCAGGCGCCCGGCCCTTGCTGGCGCACTTCGGGATCCATCGGACAAATATAAATAGCGTCGTGTTGCGGCGGCGTTTGTGATATGGGGGGTGATGCGGCGGCGGTTCCCGCGCTTCTTTGCGCGGCGTGATCACAACAGGAAGAAGATACAGCGGGAGGATGCAGAAATGCACCCGGGTTGGCTTCAAACTTGCGTAGGCAATGCGCCGAACAAAAATAATAAGTGGCGCCTTGATGGTGCGAAGAACTTGCTGTTGCCTCGGCAACCGTCATGCCACATACGGGATCAATCGCCATTATGCGCTCCGCACATTAATCCTATCAGGAAATCCCGGGGTTGCATCCTATTCCAGCGACCGCACATTTTGTGCCTGCACATCCGGGGTGTCGATCAATAGGGTAGCCACTTGCTCATCGCGAAACATCAGCCCCATACCCTGGGAGGTGTGATGCACCACCAAACCTTCCACATGCCGGTAGCCGTCATCCAGCCCCTGCCACACCAGGCTGACCAACGCCC
>JAGVME010000142.1 GCA_020053945.1 Gammaproteobacteria bacterium | reverse complement strand
TTTCCGAAGCGACCCTGTGTTAAGCGTGCGCTGGGCAGGGAGATGGCATGGACCTTTCCCTCTGCAATTAACTGCATCTAAGTGCCAAACTGTGATTGCTGAAATTCCCGTGAAAAAGGGAGGATCCCATACCATTATCCTACGGATTTATTGCGGGGAAGCTATGTGCACTCCCTGCTGGCTATCGTGAACTTTGAATTCGAAGCACCTTCCGCCAGCGCCCTCGTGGCCACTTCTTCAGCACCAGGCGCTGCTCCATCGTCCTCGCCAAGACAGCTCCGATGGGTCCACGCTCCGCTAGTTTCAGGCACAGAAGTGAGTGTTACAGGTGGTTACACGGTTTTCCGTAGTATAGAATGTGGGTGCGGATCCGGTAGTCCCGGGATATTTTTAACTTAAGGAGCTTGGATTGATGAAAAAATATTTAGCTGTGGTTTCCGTTGTTTCCCTTGCAAGCCTCTGGACAGCCCCGGCGCTGGCGCTTGATCTTGATACTGACAAGAAACGCTTCAGCTACATCGTCGGCATGCAGGTTGGCCAGCAAATCAAGGGCGACAATATTGACCTGGATGAGGCGGCGTTCATGGCGGCCATCAAAGACACGATGGCGGGCGCCAAGTTGCAAATCAATCCCGCGGATATACAAGCGACATTAACCCGCATCCAGAAGCAGCGCGAGGCCGATATCGCCAAGCTAGGTGAGGCCAATCAAGCCGCAGGACAAAAATTTCTTGCCGCCAACAAGGACAAGCCTGGCGTAAAAACCTTGCCGGGTGGCGTGCAATATAAAGTTATCAAACCGGGCACGGGCGCGTCACCTAAAGAGAGTGATACGGTTGAAGTGAACTATCGCGGTACCCTGCTTGATGGCACGGAGTTCGACAACTCTTACAGCCGTGGCCAGCCGGCCAGTTTTCCGGTGAATGGGGTGATTAAGGGCTGGCAGGAAGCGCTGCAAGCCATGAAAGAAGGCGCCAAATGGCAGATCGTCGTCCCCGCCGAACTTGCCTATGGTGACCGTGGCGCGGGCGGCGCCATTGGCCCTAACGCTACGTTGATCTTCGAAGTCGAATTATTGAAAATCATGGCGCAAAAATAACGGTTGCATTTAAAAAGGCAGTTGGGATCATTGCGGGTGCCGCACCAATAGTTTCATGCCAGCCGTTACAGTACACAAGGACAGTGCATCCATGTTGAGTAAAATCGCATTATTGGGCGCCGTAGTTTTTGTGGTCTTACTTTTTTGGGGAGGAGGTCAGCCTGAGGCAGCGGGTTTGTTTCAACCGCCTTGGGACAAAGCCGTCCATTTCGCGGCGTTTGGCGTGTTGGCGCTCATGCTGTGGGTAGGATTTCAGGGGAAGTGGCCGTGGTTGATAATTTTCCTGGTGGGTTGCGTTGGCGCTTTAGACGAATGGCGCCAAACATTCCTTCCAGGCCGGGCAGTGAGCCTGGGGGATTTTGCGATGGATATGGTTTCTGTAGTGGTGGTCGTAGGCGCCCTGGGTCTTCGCGCAAAATTCCTCAAATACAAATAAATAATGAAACTAAATTCCTGCATCTTTTTTTGGGCCAATGCGGGCAAGCGTACATACGCCAGTGTCCATTCGCGCCTAACCTAATTAGCCATTTCCACGCTATTCAACGCCCGCTCATCCATCCCGCCCAGCACATAAACAGTCTTACCCTGCACCGCCACCGCCGCCGCGCTTCTTGCGGTATTCAATTTCCCCGCAAATGACCAGTCGCCCACATGCCCCTGCGCGTCGATGCGCGCGCGTTCCACGCTGTCCAGGCGGTATTGCCCATCGTGTCCGCCCAGCATGTACACCTGGTTATTCATGGTAAACGCCGCGGCGATGAAACGTGGGATTTGCAGCGTGCTGGTTTCGATGCGCCACGGCAGCAGCGTGCCGTCGGCTTGTATCGAAGCCATCTCCACATCGCCATAACTGATTTTCTGCGCGCTGCGCACATGCCCGCCCAGCACATAAATATGATTATCGAAAAT
Organism: Gammaproteobacteria bacterium; assembly: GCA_020053945.1. GTDB lineage: Bacteria > Pseudomonadota > Gammaproteobacteria > Ga007554. The sequence continues at coordinate 1,082 of JAGVME010000142.1, read as the reverse complement.
CGCGGCGGAATGAATGTAGCGGTCAATGGCCGAAGCCTCTTTTTCCAGTTGCCATTCACCCAATGAGCCATCGGGTTGAACCGTCGCGCGCTCCACAGACTTCAGGAACATCCCGTTATAGCCGCCAATCGCATACACCTGGTTATTGTACTTCACGGTCTTCAAACCGCGCCGGGGTGTGGTCAGATAATTGTGCAGTTGCCATGCGCCCAGGCTACCGTCTGCATTGATCCTCGCGCGCTCGACTGAAGCAATGGGCTGGTTGTCATCGCCGCGCGGCCCCGTCGCCCCGCCCAACGCGTACAGGTAATTATTCGCCCCCACCGCCGCAAGATAAAATCGCCCTTCGGCCAAGGCCGACGTGGTACGCCACGCGCCCAGCGTACCGTCTGGGTTAATGCGCGCGTATTCCACTGCTTTTACATATTCATCGTTATCGTTAATGCCTCCCAGTACATATAAATAATCATTGACGGCCACCGCCGCCAGCGCGCGCCGTGGGTATTGAAAACTGCTGGTCAGGCGCCAGTCAGACAGGCGTACAGATACCGGCGCAACACCTTGCTGTGGCTTGCTGCTGAACAGCAAAAACGCCAGCACTGCCACCAGCGCAACGCCCATGCCAGCCAACACCGGGCTTTGGGCCTTATTCTTCCAGATAAGTATATCCTTCCAACCCCGCCGCCAGCTCTTCCAGGTAGGCGCTACGTTGCCCGGGGGTGAGCGGTGCATTGTTGATTTTGACGTGGTACGCCGCCAGCAGGTCGGCGGCGTCGAAATTAACGTAGCGCAACACGGTTTTTACGGTGTCACCACGCTGCGCCTGTGTCAGTCGATAGCCACCTTGCGCGGTGAGTTCGACGTTGACCGAATCGGTGTCGCCAAACAAGTTGTGCATATCGCCGAGAATTTCTTGATACGCGCCGATCAGGAAAATCCCCAGCAGATAGGTGTCACCGGGTTGATAGCTGTGTACCGGCAATGTACTTTCCACGCCCTCGCGGTCGACATAGTGGCCTATGCAGCCATCAGAATCGCAGGTCAGGTCTTCAACCAAGGCGCGCCGTGTCGGTTGTTCGTCG
>JAGVME010000143.1 GCA_020053945.1 Gammaproteobacteria bacterium | reverse complement strand
GCTAACATGGTATGAATCTGACGGGTAACGCGGGCAATTTTATCAAGCTTTTTTTCTCCGTGCCCTCCGTGGTTCAAGCTTCTTTTAATAATTCCAGAAATTCCTGTTCCGAAAGTATTGTCACACCCAGTTCGCGTGCCTTGTCTGCTTTTGAGCCCGGCTCTGTGCCCACCACCACATAATGGGTTTTTTTTGAGACGCTGCCTGCGACCTTGCCACCTGACATTTCAATGCGTTGTTTGGCTTCCTCGCGCGACAGGCTGTTTAATGTGCCGGTAAGCACAAAGGTTTTTCCTGACCACGGGGCATGCCGCAGTGAGGTTTGCTGTGCAGGCCAATGTATGCCCGCAACGATAAGCGCGCTGATCACTTCCATGTTATGCGGTTGATGGAAGAAATGGTGGATGCTCTGCGCAACCACCGGGCCGACCTCGCCGACGCCTTGCAGTGCTTCTGGCGTCGCCGCCATCAATGTGTCCAGATTGCCAAAATGCGCCGTCAATTGTTTAGCGGTAGTTTCACCCACCTGGTTGATGCCGAGCGCATACAAAAAACGTGGCAGGGTAGTGGACTTGGATTTTTCGATGGCGGCGAGCAGGTTTTCAGCGGACTTGCTGCCCATGCGTTCCAGCGCTGTTAGCGCATCGTGATTGAGGTGATAAAGATCAGCGGCCGTTTTAACCAGGCCAGTCTCCACCAGTTGCGACACCAGTTTGTCGCCCAAACCATCAATATTCATGGCATGACGCGAGGCAAAATGCAGCAGCGCGCCGCTACGTTGCGCTGCGCAATACAATCCACCCACGCAACGGTATGCGGACTCATTCGGCAACCGCAATACCTCTGATTTGCACACTGGGCATTGCGTTGGCATGAGCCACGGTTTCACATGGGCGGGGCGCTTGTCCACAATGACTCCCACTACTTCGGGAATCACATCCCCTGCGCGGCGCACAATCACTGTATCGCCAATATGAATATCCTTGCGGCGCAGTTCATCTTCATTGTGCAGTGTGGCGCGGCTGACGGTGACACCACCCACCTCAATCGGGCGTAGTGCGGCAACGGGTGTGATGACACCAGTGCGGCCCACCGAAGCGATAATATCTTCTACAATAGTCGTTTCTTCCTGCGCAGGAAATTTATAAGCGACACCCCAGCGTGGCGCGCGTGCCGTAAAGCCCAGGGTAGCACGCGCCGCCAGCGCATCTACTTTATAAACCACGCCGTCTACCTCAAAAGGCAGGTCATTGCGCTGCGCCGCCATGGTTTGATAATAGGCCAGGCATTCATCCACGCCATGCAGCGCGCGGAAATATTCCGTAACCGGAAATCCCCAGGTTTTTAGCCGCGCCACAATCTGCGAATAATGTGGCGCCCATTCATCAGAGATTTCCCCTAATCCCCACGGAAAAAAACTCAGGGGCCGCTGCGCCGTAATGCGTGAATCAAGTTGGCGCAGGCTGCCCGCCGCCGCATTGCGCGGGTTGGCAAAGATGCTTTCGCCGCGTGCCAGGCGCTCTTCATTTAAGCGTTCAAACGCCCGTTTGGGTATCACCACTTCACCGCGCACTTCCAACACGCGGAGCCACCCCGTGCCACGCAACTGCAGCGGCAGCGTATTGATGGTGCGGGCATTTGCCGTTACGTCTTCACCGGTCGCGCCATCGCCGCGCGTGGCCGCGCGCGCCAGCACACCGTTTTCATAACGCAGGCTGATCGACACGCCATCAAACTTGGGTTCCGCCGTGTAAGTTACTGGTATGGGCGCAGACATGTCTTGTCCCAACCCTTGGCGCACGCGGCGATCCCAGTCACGCACCTCCGCTTCATCGAAGGCATTGTCCAACGATGTCATGGGCAGGCTGTGGCGCACTTCGCCCAGCGAGATCAAGGGTGTTCCGCCTACGCGTTGTGTCGGCGAATCCGCCGCGACTAGCTCAGGATGCGCCGCTTCAAGCTGTTGCAATTCACGCAGCAGCCGATCATATTCCGCATCGGAAATAACCGGCGCATCGAGCACGTAATAACGGTAATCGTGCTCGTTGATTTCACTGCGCAGTGTGACGATACGTGATTGAATGGAAGGAGATAGCGGCGTCATGTGGTAATGTAAATCGGCGCAGTGGGGCTCATTGCATAAAGCGCATTATAAGCCTTTGATTTCAATGGCGCTCCCTAGGGGATTTGAACCCCTGTTGCTGCCGTGAGAGGGCAACGTCCTAGGCCGCTAGACGAAGGGAGCTTATGTCCCAAACAGGCAACCTGCGCAAGACATAAAGAAATGATATTATACTATTTTTACTGGGATCTGTCCAAGCAAAGCGCTAGGTACACTTCCACGTAGTGCAACCCTCTTTACATAAGGCAGTAGCGATTATCAGTATTCCAAAAATTATACCGCGCGCGGAACACACCATTTCGCGTTCCAATATCAGTGAGGGCGCGCTGAAAGTTTTGTATCGCCTGAAAAATGCCGGTTACCAAGCCTATCTGGTGGGCGGCGGGGTACGCGACGTGTTGCTGGGTCGTGAACCCAAGGATTTCGATGTGGCGACCAATGCGCTGCCCGAGCAGGTGCGCGAACAGTTTCGCAATTGTCACCTGATTGGCCGGCGCTTTCGCCTCGCCCATGTGCGGGTGGGGGCCGATATTATCGAAGTTGCGACCTTTCGCGCCGCACCCAACGCTGATGATGCCGATGCGGGCGCTAATCAAGACACGCGTGACAAAAATAACCCGCACCCTACCGATGGCGACACTTGTGCGTCGGGCAGCATGCCAAGGGCGGCTAAAGATGGCCGTATCATGCGCGACAATGTTTACGGTTCAGTCGAAGAAGACGCCTGGCGCCGCGACTTCACGATTAATGCCCTGTATTACAATATAGACGATTTTTCACTGGTGGATTACACCGGCGGCCTGGAAGACCTGAACGCGGGGCGCTTGCGGCTGATTGGCGACCCCGAGCAACGGTATCGCGAAGATCCAGTACGCATGTTGCGCGCGGTACGCTTCGCGGCGAAACTGGGCTTTCGTATAGACCCTGATTCGGCGGCGCCGCTGTTTAAGCTGGGCTATCTGCTAGATGATATTTCTTCCGCGCGTTTGTACGATGAAACACTCAAGTTGTTTATGGGTGGCTATGCGGTGCAGACTTTCCAGTTACTACGGCATTACGGTTTGTTCGGGCACCTGTTCCCCTATACCGAAGCTGACCTGGCGCATGAAGAAAGCCATTTTCCGCTGATATTAGTGACGTGCGCACTCACTAATACGGATGCACGGATAGCCGCAGGCAAAACCACCACGCCGGCGTTTCTCTACGCCGCTTTATTATGGGGTGCTATGCGTACCCTTGCGCACCAAATGCAAGTGCAAGGCATGAATGAAGCTGAAGCATTGCAAGAAGCGGGTAATGTCATCGTGGCGCGCCAGGTACAGCGCACTGCCTTGCCGAAACGTTTCAGTTTGCCGATGCGTGAAATCTGGAACTTGCAACTGCGCTTGACCCAAATTACTGGCAAGCGGCCCTTTGTAACCTTGACACATCCGCGTTTTCGCGCCGCCTATGATTTCATGTTGCTGCGCGCCGAGGCCGGCGAAGAAATTCAGGAACTATGCGACTGGTGGACACGCTTTCAAATTGCCGAAGACGATGAGCAACAGGGCATGGTGAATGTGGCGCGCACTGGGACGGTTGCGGGCACCGGAAAAAAACGCACGCGCCGGTCACGCTCTAAATCAGGTAAAGCAGTGAGTGCGTCCCAATCTGGCGATTCAGCCGAGTGATTCAGTCTGAAAAAATGCGTGTATACATTGGCGTGGGCAGCAATCTCAATGACCCGGTAGCGCAGGTAAAAACTGCATTGGCGGCATTGGGTGCCCTTCCAGAAACATCCAGCGTACAACATTCATCACTGTACCGCAGCGCACCGCTGACTTTGGATGCGGCTGTCATGCAACCCGATTACATCAATGCCGTAGCCGCGCTTGATACGCGCCTTGGGTCGATACAATTGCTGGCAGAGTTACAGGCGCTGGAGCGGTGCCAGGGGCGCACGCGTGGTGCGCAGCGTTGGGGGGCACGTACACTGGACCTTGACCTGTTGTTGTATGCCGACCGGCAAGACAAGAGCGAGGAATTAACCGTGCCACACCCGCGCTTACATGAACGAAGTTTTGTGTTGTATCCATTGTTTGAAATTGCGCCGGATCTGCATGTGCCAGGGCAAGGCAGTGTGCGTGACCTAGCCGCACATTGCCGGATCCATGATACATTATCCTGCTCACCATTGTGTATGACATCATCATGAAACCAGGAATAAAACAAGACGCGCCGCGCTACATTGTTGTCGAAGGCCCTATCGGTGTTGGCAAGACCAGCCTGGTGAAGCGGCTGGCCGAAACATTTGGCAGTGGAGTGTTGCTGGAAGAGGCGGAGGCCAATCCCTTTCTGGAACGTTTTTATCAAAATCCCCACCAGGCCGCACTGCCCGCACAGTTGTTTTTTTTATTGCAGCGTGCGCGGCAGACGCAGGCGTTGCGCCAGGTAGACATGTTTCAAAGCGGTTGTGTAGCGGATTTTTTAATGGAAAAAGACCGGTTATTCGCTGAGGTGACGCTGGAAGATGATGAGCTGAAACTTTATGACCAGGTATACCGGCAGCTTACCCTGGATATTCCAGCGCCGGATCTGGTGATTTATCTGCAAGCGCCGGTGGAAGTATTGTTGGCGCGTATCGCCAAACGTGGCCTGGGCTATGAGAAATTAATTGAGTCCGTTTATTTGCAACGCTTAGTGGACGCTTACGCGCGTTTCTTCCATCATTATGATGCCGCACCCTTGTTGATGGTGAATGCCGCCGCCGCCAACTTTGTCGACAATGATAAAGACTATGATGAGCTGGTTGCGCATGTCCATGCCCGCCGCAGTGGCCGCCATTATCTTAATCCCTTGCCATTTCCCCTGGCTATTTAGCCGTAATTTGAAAGGATTTTTCTGATGGCCGCCACCGCCCCGCAAATTACTGTCAATACCCTGCGCGAGATGAAAATCAAAGGCGAGAAATTCGCCTGCTTGACAGCGTATGATGCCAGTCTGGCGCATGTCGTGGATGCTGCGGGGGTCGAAGTAATCCTGGTGGGTGATTCATTGGGCATGGTAGTGCAGGGGCACACTTCCACCTTGCCCGTCACCATGAACGACATGGTGTATCACAGCGCCTGTGTTGCGCGCGGCCACCGCCGGGCACTGTTAATGGCCGACATGCCCTTTATGAGTTATGCGACCGCTGAACAGGCATTACATAATGCGGCGCGATTGATGCAGGAGGGCGGGGCGCACATGGTGAAACTCGAAGGCGGTGCGGTGCAAGTGGACATCGTACGCCAGCTTACGGCCCGCGGCATACCAGTATGCGCGCACCTGGGTTTACAGCCGCAATCCGTGCATAAGCTGGGCGGATACCGTGTGCAGGGCCGTGATGCCAGCGTAGCGCAAAAAATGCGTGAAGATGCGCATGCGCTCCAGGAGGCCGGGGCAGATATACTGTTGCTGGAATGCGTGCCGACAAGTCTGGCAGAAGAAATTACCAAAGCAGTGGACGTGCCCGTCATCGGCATTGGCGCGGGTGCCGGATGTGATGCTCAAGTGTTGGTGTTATACGATATGCTCGGCGTCACTGTGGGCAAGCGCCCTAAATTCTCCAAGGATTTTATGCAGGGGCAATCCACGCTTCAGGCAGCCATTGAAGCCTATGTGCGGGCCGTAAAAAATGGCAATTTTCCAGCGGCCGAACACACTTTCAGCTAATGCGCACAGTACGTACCATTACCGAATTGCGTGGCATGGTCCACGGGTGGCGGAACAAGGGCGAGCGTATTGCTTTTGTGCCGACCATGGGCAATTTGCATGCCGGGCATATCCATCTCATGGCGCAAGCCGCGCATCGGGCGGACCGGGTCTTGGCGAGTATTTTTGTCAATCCCATGCAATTTGGCGTTAACGAGGATTTCTCCGCTTACCCGCGTACATTAACTGCGGACAGTATTGCATTGGCTGAAAATGGTGTGCATGCCTTGTTTGCTCCGGAAGTGCCTGAAATATATCCGCATGGTGCGAAAAATACCACACGGATCGAGGTGGTTGGCTTAAGCGATATTTTATGTGGCGTTTCCCGCCCCGGCCATTTTGTCGGGGTTGCCACGGTGGTCAATAAATTTTTTAATATTGTGCAACCCGATATTGCCGTGTTTGGTGAAAAGGATTATCAGCAATTATGGGTGATACGTCGTATGGTGGCGGATTTGTGCTTGCCCATTACCATTCTTGGCGTGCCCACCGTGCGTGAGCCGGACGGCCTGGCCATGAGTTCGCGCAATGGATACCTCACAGCCGAACAACGTTCCAGGGCGCCACGGCTTTACCAGGTATTGCGCATTACGCACCAGAATATCACTGGGGGCGCGCGTGATTATGCAATGCTTGCGGAGCAAGGCATGCAGTCATTGCGTGATGCCGGGTTCACCCCAGATTATTTCACCGTGCGCCGCAGCCAGGATCTAATGCTACCCGAGCCAGATGATAGCGAGTTAGTGGTGCTGGCGGCGGCCTGGTTAGGCAGCACGCGTTTGATAGACAATATGAAAATTGAAATCTGAATTTAGTAAGCAGTGAATAAATCATTTTATTGTCATCCTGAATATCATGAAAGATTTTTTCGCTACGCCCGAAATGTCTCTTCCCCTTAACCCTTAAACTTAAGATTGAAAATAACCATGACAAACCTTGCCGCATTGATTTTTGATGTTGATGGTACCCTGGCCGATACGGAGCGCGATGGCCATCGCCCCGCATTTAATGCGGCGTTTGCTGAAGCCGGGCTGGATTGGAATTGGACAGTTGACCTGTATGGCAAACTGCTGCGTGTCACGGGTGGAAAAGAGCGTATTCGTTACTACATTGACCAATACGCGCCAGCGTTCTACCTTGGTGAATACGGGCCATTGACGCCCGCCTTACCTGACGCCGCGCTGAAAAATCCTGATCAATTTATTATGGACTTGCACTTGGCGAAAAATCGTTACTATGCCCAATTTCTGTCCGCGGGCAAAATTCCCTTACGTCCTGGCGTGCGGCGCTTACTGGAGGAGGCGCGGGCGCAGGGGTTGCGTTTGGCGATTTCCACGACGACCTCTCCCGAGAATGTCATTGCATTATTGGATCATACGCTTGGCAGTGGCAGCGCTTCCTGGTTCGAAGTGATCGCGGCCGGTGATGTGGTGCCCAGTAAAAAGCCTGCGCCAGACATTTACCACTATGCCATGCACGCCATGGGGCTTGAACCCGCGCAATGCCTCGCATTTGAAGATTCCGAAAACGGATTTCGTTCCGCGTGCGATGCGGGTTTACGTACGGTCGTAACTGTCAACGAATATACCCATGACCATGATTTTGGGGGCGCCTTGCTGGTGCTTGATCACCTCGGTGAGCCACATCAACCGTTTCGGGTGCTCTCTGGTGATGCGCATGGTGCGGCCTATGTAAATGTGGATTTGTTGCGCCGCCTGTAAAGAATTGGTTGTCCGTCGCTTCAGTGTCGGGGTGCAGGGAAGGCTTTATATGCCCTGGCGCTGTTCGTGTCCGCTGTCCTCTGGAGTGCAACGTTAAAAGCGGATGTTATGATTAGCGTATGCATTACCCTTGCGCTTGCCCCAATGAATTGATTGTATATCCCGTCATGGGCGCCGCGCAGCCTGCCTTTGAACCTCGCGCCACAATCTCAGGTCATCTCATTATTCCGCCTATACCGCCTAACTACATTATGCGGTATAGCGCACAGACTAAAGGCAAATTTAAGGTTATTTTAGTTTTTAAGATCGGTCATATACGGATGAGCGGGTGATCGATCCGATTGCTGATCATGGTATCGCTAATGGATTTAATTTAAAAAGGAGCTTCAAATGTTAAAGAGAAAATTTCCCGTTTTTTGCCTCATGCTGGCTGGCACAGCCACTGCAAATATGGCCCAAGCGGCCTTTCCTGAGGGATTTTATTTAGGGTTGGACGCGGGCCAAGCCGAAGCACGGAAGTATTGTGACAACATCACGAATTGTGATAGCGCCGATACTACTGTGCGTGCCGAAATAGGGTATCAGTTTAATAATAATCTCGGTGCGGAACTTGGTTATACCAGTTTTGGAACATTGTTTAATGCGAGCAATGCCAATGTAGATGCCAAGCAAGAGGCGAATGCATGGACCGCGAGCGCCATCGCCCTGTGGCCAGTAGCCCAACGTTTTGACATCTTTGGCCGTATCGGTGTTGCCCGCTATGATGTTACCAACACCGGCACTGTGCAAGGTATTCCCGTCGAAGACAAGGAAAGCACGAAACCTTATTATGGTGTCGGCATAAAGTTTGATCTTAACAATAGCTGGTTAGTGCGCACGGAATACCAGATTTATACTGATATCTCAGGGGTCGATGGCACGCAAGACAATGTCCATGCTTGGTACCTCGGTGGGGCTTATCGTTTCTAAGTAAAGTATGTGTCCCGCGTTCACTTTTTATAGTCACGGCTTTGCCCACAGCCAACGGGACGCGGTGATACAGATTTTTCGTGCCGCAATAAATATTATTTTATTCTGCGTTCTATTTGTCAGGCAGTCAGCAGAAGAGGTGCTGCCAAGAATATTTCTAGGCAGCACCTCTACCTATGTCAAACAAGGTTCAGGCGAGATTACGAAGGTTAGGAGCGGCTTTTGAATAAAGCTCCCATTACCATCCCTACCGCCGCGGCAGCACCCACAGTCGCCAAGGGATGTTCTTTAATATAGCCCGTTACTGAATTAGTTATTTCCCGGGTATTTCCCCGTGTTCTTTTTACGGCTGCTTTTACATTGTTCTGGGCTGCATATGTCGTTTCTCTTAAGCGATCTTCCGCATGTCCCAATGGGACTGACATCTTTTCCAAAGTTTCATGGCCAGATTTTGAAAGCTGGTCAGTAAGGGGATGGGTTTCCGTACGTGTTGCCATAAAGCCTCCTTTTCATGTAATTAAAAGTTACTACCTACATCTTTATACATAGGCATCCGAGGTTGTTTTTTCAAGTGCGATTACCCAAGCTTTTCAATCCGAACAGGCTTTGACTAATTACTAGCCGAAAGCTATCTGACATGGCCTGTACTTATCAAAGCTCCTTATGTTTTCCCCTTAAGTTATTAATTAACCATAATTTTAAATGAATACAAAATCAGGTATAATAAAAAATTTTGTCCTCGGCTGTTTGGGTAACCCATGCCTTCAAAAAGAAGACCATTATCATGAGCGACAAAGAGCTGCGCGCACGCGTCAAGCTGTTTGGTAACCTGTTGGGCAATGTTTTACATGCGCATGCGGGGGAACGGGTGTTTTTCGCGGTTGAAACATTGCGCACGGGGCACATCGCGTTGCAACGCCGCCGCAGCGGACGCAAACGGCAGGAGCTTGCGGAATTTATCAACACGCTTGATCCCGATACCCTCACCCATGTGGTGCGTGCCTTCAGTGCCTATTTCAGCTTGGTCAATATTGCCGAAGAAGCTTACCAGCACCGTCAGCGGCGTTTGCAAGTGCGGGCCGGTGGGCCATTATGGACCGGTTCTTTTGATGCCACGTTACATGAATTTCATGATCAAGGCATGACCCCGCAGCAATTGCAGGGGATACTCAACCGGCTGGCTTATATTCCCGTCATTACCGCGCACCCTACGGAATCAAAACGCCGCACTATCATGGAGGCATTGCGCCGCATCTTTGTCACGAGTGAACGCCTCGATGATCCGCGCGTTGGCCCCAGTGAGCGCGAAGAAATTATTACGTTACTTAAAAACCAGATCCAGGTGCTGTGGAAAACGGATGAAGTGCGGGTTAACCGCCCCACGGTATCGGATGAAATAAAAAATGGCCTGTATTATTTCCAGGAAAGTTTATTCAAGGCGGTGCCCACCATGTACCGCTACCTTGAAAAAGCCATACAAAAAACTTATGCCCAAAAAAATGCCGCGGCTGGCCATGAGGCGACCCCGATTCATGTGCCCAGTTTCATGCGTTTTGGCTCGTGGATTGGCGGTGACCGTGACGGCAATCCCAATGTAACGCCCGAAACCACTATCCTGGCGTTGCGCTTGCAAACGCGCGCGATCCTGCTTGAGTACATTGGGCGCATCACCCACCTGAGCCGTGGCCTTACCCATTCGGTTTTATTATGCCAGCCTTCCCTGGAATTTCTGGACAGCTTGAAACGCGATGAGCAATTCGTGCCCGCCACCTTGCGTGACACACCCTTGCGTTTCATAAATGAACCCTACCGCCGCAAGCTGTATGTAATGCGCCATCGCCTTGAATGCAACCTCGTCGCTGTCAAGGCGCGGCTGGATAATAAAGAAATTAAACCCCTGGCATCCCGTTACACTTCAGAGCAGGAGCTCCTTGACGATTTATACGTTACGCGTGACTCCCTGGCCAGCCACGGTGATGAGGCGATTGCCAACGGTGACCTGAAAGACCTGATCCGACTGGTGGAAACTTTTGGTTTTTTCCTGTGTCATTTGGACCTGCGCCAGGAATCAACGCGTCACACGCGCGCCTGCAGCGAGCTTTTTGCGAAACAAACAACCCCCATTGATTATGAGTCGCTTTCTGAAAAAGAGCGGATGGCGGTGCTGACTGACGCGCTTAACCAAGTGGCGCTCCAGCCGGGCAATTCAGGCCAGGGGTCCAGCCTTATTACGGACACGTTGTCCGCTGAAACACGGCAGACCCTTGAAGTATTTTCCGTCATGGCGAAAATGCGCCACGAGATCAGTGCGCAGGCATTCGGCTGTTATGTGATTTCCATGACACATGCGGCCAGCCATGTGATGGAAGTGATGTGGCTCGCGCATCAATGTGGACTGGTGGGTTACAAGGATTCAGGGTGGTTTTGCGATATTCGGATTTCCCCGCTTTTCGAGACCATTAATGACCTGGCACATGTTGAACAGGTCCTCACCGGGTTGCTGGATAATCCAGTTTACGCCGAACTGCTCAAGGTATCAGGCCATTATCAGGAAGTGATGCTGGGCTATTCTGACTCATGTAAAGACGGTGGTATTTTGGCGTCATCCTGGTATCTTTATGAGGCACAAAAAAAGATCATCGCCATTACCGCTGAACGTAATATTGAATGCCGTTTATTTCATGGCCGTGGGGGCACGGCGGGACGCGGCGGTGGTCCCACGCATGAGTCGATTTTGGCGCAACCTTCCAGCACCGTGTTTGGTCAGATCAAGTTTACTGAACAAGGTGAAGTGCTATCGTACCGTTATAGCAATACCGAAACGGCAGTCTATGAATTATCAATGGGTATCACTGGCCTGCTGAAAGCCAGCCGTCACTTGATAACGCGCCCGGCGCGTGAAGGCGGGGATGGCTCTTCAAATGCAGAGGGCAATAACAGTGAGATCATGGCGCAATTGGCGCATGCGGGGGAAGGGGCGTATCGCCAGCTCACTGACCGTACGCCGGGATTCCTGGATTATTTCTATGAAGCCACGCCAGTGCGGGAAATTGGTTTGCTTAATATTGGTTCCCGGCCCTCGCACCGCAACAAGTCAGACCGTTCCAAGTCTTCAGTACGCGCCATTGCCTGGGTATTTGGCTGGGCGCAATCACGCCATACGCTGCCTGCCTGGTTTGGCCTGGGCACGGCACTGGCCACGTGGCGGGCGGGCAATCCAAAACGCCTTGTCCAATTGCGGGCCCTCTACCGCAACTGGCCATTTTTCCGCGCTATGCTGAGCAATACACAGATGGCGCTGTCGAAGGCGGATATGTCAATTGCGCGCGAATATGCGGCCTTGTGCAATGACCCTGATACCTGCGAACGGGTTTATGCAATGATCCGCGATGAATATGAAAAAACCGTACAGGAAATTCTTGATATTGCGGAATTGTCTTCCTTGCTGGAAGAAAACCCGGCGCTGGCATTGTCCCTGAAACGCCGTAATCCCTACCTGAATCCGCTAAATCACATCCAGGTTACATTGCTGAAACGTTACCGTGACCTGGAGCTTGCCGAACACGAGCGCACCATCTGGCTCGACCCCTTATTGCGCTCGATTAACGCTATTGCGGCGGGTATGCGTAATACGGGATAAAAGCCAATATTACCGAACGTTCCAACATCGCAATGGGCGGTAGGTTCCAGAAAGATATCAGGCGTTCTTAGCCCCTCTTATTATCCGTTACGCATTGCCGCCGCCGTGCCACGAAGCCAACCAATCCTAAACCTGCCAGTAGCATGGCGTAGGTTTCCGGTTCGGGAACCGGCGCCGTGTAGCCTCCCAAGTCGGTTGCCGAAACTTTGTAGGCGTGCAGCACGCCGGGGATCAATGCATAGCCCGTGGTGTCGGTCACCAGCGTGGTGGTGGTCGAACCATCGGCGCTGATCGCGAAGCAGTTGCTTAATGTGCCCAGGTCGCACGACGCGCGCGCACCAGTGGCTGGGTTGTAATAAATATCGAACTGCGTGCCGCTGCCGTTTTGCGACACCGAGTAATCGTTATCGGTGCCGGCCAGCAACAGGTAAGAGCCGTCATTGAGCTTCGGGCCGATGGTCAAGCCTTCCCATTTTTCGGGTGACTTGTTGCCCAGTGCAGCCAGCGTATTGGCGTCCAGGTCGATAAAAGGCGTGGTGTTCTTGCTGACAGCGGTGAACACCGCGCCGGTGGCGTCAAGGTCGATGTTGGTGACATCGGTGGCGCCCGCGAGATCAAGGGTGAAGACATTCTTGTTGGCCGTCGTGAGTTCGGAATCCACACCCACTCCACGGTTGTTGCGCTCGATCACCATGAACGTATGGTCGTTGATCGCCACCAGAGCTGAGGTGCCGCGCCCCTGGCTGGAGCCTTCCATCTGGTAAGCATACTGAGCCACTGCTGTGCCGGTGACATTGTCGAACTTTATAATGCGGTCATATACGCCACCGCTGCCACCATCGTCCAGCATCGCGCTTTGCAGCATGGCATAGGTGTATTGGCCGTCCGGGCTGACCGCCAGGCCTTCGAAACCCCGGTTACCGCGTTTGCCCGCCGTGTTGCCGGTATTGTTGACATAGTTTGGCGTGCCGGTTGCGGCATTGCGCGGCACGATATTGGCGGGTGTGGTGAACGTGCGAATCAGTTGTCCATCGCGGTTAAATTCATTCAGCGACGGACCGTATTCATCCGACACCAGAAAATTGCCGTTGTTGGGATTGATAACGAAACCTTCAGGGTCGAACGCATTGCCCAGCACGTTGCTCGGGCTGGGTGCCAGACCGTTCATGGCCTGAGTGCCGTTACTGAATTTGATCGTCTGTGCGACCTGGAAATTGGAAATCGCGCCGGTGTTCATGTCCACACCCAACGTAAAACGCTGCACGCGGGTTTCGTAGGAAATCGTGCCGCCGCCGGGGCCACGATCCGACAACCCCCACCATTCATTGCGATTGGGGTCATAATATAAGTCGGAGAAATAGCCGAGACGCCCGTTGTTGACACTGGAACCGAACAGGTCACCCGACGCACCCGGCAGCGCAAGACCATTGACGAAGGTAGGCGCGGCCTGAACAGCGCCGGAAAACACGAAACCCAGCAGCAGGGCAGGAATAGGTTTGATGCGCATAGTCATTTCTCCACGTAATAATATTGAAAGATGGGCAGTATTGGTTTGAATTAAGGTTAAGTTCACCTTTGCAGTAGCCGGGGTTGCTCGCTGTTTACGGTGATTTTCTTGGGATTGTTGCTTTTATTTTCAGTATTTTTAGCAGAGTTTTATGACATTTATGTGAATAACTGTACCTTGCTTCCTATCAGGCGACATTTTTCAGCCAATTAAAGCGTCCATCCATTAGCAAAACTTTTCCTGGCGGATAGCCCATTTGCCACTTTTGTAACATTCTGAATAGTAATATAATAAAAAGTTAGATTTTTTTGTGTGTTGTGCCTATTTGAATTTATAGATGGAATCATTCGTTTGAATACTGACTTTCCCCGAATCAAGCTCCTGCCCCCCTATGTATTTAACATCGTGGGTGAGTTAAAGGCCAAGGCGCGCGCGCGCGGCGAAGACATTATTGACTTTGGCATGGGTAATCCTGACCAGCCGACGCCGCCGCATATTGTGGACAAGCTCATCGAAGCTGCTCAACGGGGTGATACGCATCGCTATTCGGTGTCGCGGGGTATTCCGCGTTTGCGTAAAGCAGTGGCGACTTGGTACCACACCCGTTTCAATGTCGAGTTGAACCCGGACACCGAGACCATTGTTACCATCGGCTCCAAAGAAGGGCTGGCGCACTTGGCGTTTGCCACCATGGGGCCAGGTGATGTGGTGCTGGTGCCTAATCCGGCATATCCCATCCATCCGTATGGTTTCATTATGGCGGGGGTCGAAGTGCGCCATGTGCCATTAACTGGATCCACCGATGACTTTCTGTTGGCGTTGGAGAAATCCCTGCAAGAGTGCTGGCCGCGCCCCAAAATGCTGGTAGTGAATTTTCCCGGTAACCCCACGACGCATTGTGTGGATCTGGCGTTTTTTGAAAAACTGGTGGCGCTGGCACGCGAATATAGTGTGTGGGTGGTGCATGATTTGGCGTATGCCGACATTGCGTTTGACGGCTACGTCGCGCCATCGATTTTGCAAGTGCCGGGCGCCAAAGACGTGGCCGTGGAATTTTTCACGTTGTCGAAGAGCTATAACATGCCGGGCTGGCGTGTGGGGTTTATGGCGGGTAATCCGATTTTGGTGGCCGCGTTAGCGCGCATGAAGTCCTATCTGGATTACGGCATGTTCACGCCAATTCAGGTGGCGGCAATTGCTGCGCTGGAAGGCCCGCAGGATTGCGTGCGGGAAATTGCCGAGTTGTATCAGCGCCGCCGTGATGTATTATGCAATGGTTTGAATTCCATCGGCTGGCCGATTGTTCCGCCCAAGGCCAGCATGTTTGTGTGGGCGAAGATTCCCGAGCAATACCGTCACATGGGTTCGCTGGAATTTTCCAAAAAATTGCTGGATGACGCCAAGGTTGCGGTGTCGCCGGGTGTGGGGTTTGGTGAGTGTGGCGATGATCATGTGCGGTTTGGTTTGATTGAAAATGAACATCGCACCCGTCAGGCGGTGCGTGGCATTCGCGACATGTTCAGAAAAGACCGTAATGAAGCATTACCAGAAGTAGGTGCCTCTAGGCAGGAGAGTAGTCAATGAATCCCGTTAAAGTGGGCGTGTTGGGATTAGGCACCGTTGGTGGCGGCACGGTCAATGTGTTATCGCGCAACGCCGCTGAAATTGTGCGGCGTGCCGGGCGTGGCATTGAAATCGTACATGCCAGCGCGCGTGATTTGCGTAAGCCACGCATTTGTTCTACCACCGGCATCAAGCTCACACAAGATCCGTTCGAGGTGGTGAACAACCCCGAGATCGAAGTGATTATCGAGTTGATGGGCGGCACCACCGTCGCGCGTGAAGTAGTCATGGCGGCGATTGCCAACGGCAAGCATGTGGTGACCGCGAACAAAGCATTGATCGCCAAATACGGCAACGAAATTTTCGCCGCCGCGCGCAAAAAAGGCGTGATGGTGTCGTTCGAAGCGGCGGTGGCGGGCGGCATTCCCATTATCAAAGCCATCCGCGAAGGCCTCGCGGGTAACCGCATCGAATGGTTGGCGGGTATCATCAATGGCACCGGCAATTTTATTCTTACTGAAATGCGTGATAAAGGCCGTGACTTTGCTGACGTGTTGGCCGAAGCGCAGCAGTTGGGTTATGCCGAAGCGGATCCCACCTTTGACGTGGAAGGCATCGACGCCGCGCACAAGCTCACCATTCTGGCGTCGATTGCGTTTGGCATTCCCTTGCAATTCGAAAAGGCCTACACCGAAGGTATTGCTCGCATTACGCGCCAGGATGTCGGCTATGCCGAAGAACTGGGTTACCGGATTAAACATTTAGGCATTGCACGCCGCACTGAACACGGCATTGAATTGCGCGTGCATCCCACTTTGATTCCATATCGTCGTCTCATTGCCAATGTTGATGGCGTGATGAACGCAGTGCTGGTGAAGGGCGACGC
This sequence comes from Gammaproteobacteria bacterium, assembly GCA_020053945.1. GTDB lineage: Bacteria > Pseudomonadota > Gammaproteobacteria > Ga007554. Next base: position 14,465 of record JAGVME010000143.1, on the reverse strand, counting down.
TGTTGGCGCGACGTTATACTACGGCGCAGGTGCCGGTGCAGACCCGACCGCCTCGGCGGTGGTGGCAGATCTGGTGGACGTGGTACGCACCCTCACGGCGGACCCCGAAAACCGTGTGCCGCATCTGGCCTTCCAGCCCGATGCCTTGTCGGACATGCCGATCTTGCCGATGGAGCAGGTCGAAACCGCCTATTATTTACGGCTGCAGGCGCAAGACCGCCCCGGCGTGCTGGCTGATGTTACGCGCATCCTGGCCGATCAGGACATCAGCATCGAAGCCATGCTGCAAAAGCCTTCTGCAGCAGGTGCCAGCGATGTACCGATTGTGATGCTCACCCACCGCACCCGCGAACAACGCATGAACGAGGCGATACGCCGCATTGAAGCGCTGGGTGCCATGACCGCGCCAGTGATGCGGATTCGTATGGAGCATTTGAAAGGTTGAACCACAGAGTACACGGAGGACACGGAGATCTTGAAAGTTTGTGACGATACTCTCGTGGAAAAAGTAATCGGGGCTGCGATCAGAGTGCATACGGAACTGGGGCCGGGTCTTTTGGAGTCGGTTTATGAGTTGGCATTGGTGATCGAGCTTGCTGAGGTCGGTATTGAAGTCAAGCGGCAGGTTGAAATTCCTGTTCAGTACAAAGGTCAAGCGTTAGGGGTCGGGTTCAGGGCTGATGTCGTAGTTGATGGGAGTCTATTATTGGAGTTGAAGTCCGTTGACTATTTTACGCCCGTGCATTTGGCGCAAGTAATAACATATTTAAGACTGCTTGGTTACAAGCGCGGCTTGCTACTCAATTTCAATAAAAAATTTCTAAAAGATGGTATCAAGCGCGTTTCGATATAAATTAGCACCCTCTGTGTTCTCCGTGGTTTATGCATTTTCTCTAACCACGGAGGCATGGAGAACACAGAGAAAAAGAATGCTTGTCGCGTGAGGGTTCATCAAAAACCTCCGTGCTCTCTGTGGTTTTCCGTGGTTCGTTTTTGGTTGATTCTTTGAGGATTTTAAGATGCCCTTCCGTCCCCGCTACACCGGCCTGATCAATAAATACCGTGACCGTTTACCCGTGCATGATGACACCCGAATTATTAGCCTGGGTGAAGGTAACACCCCGCTGATCCGTCTCAACAATATTCCGCGCCTGCTCGGTAAGGACGTGGATATTTATGTCAAATATGAAGGGCTGAATCCCACCGGTTCCTTCAAGGACCGGGGTATGACCATGGCAGTGACCAAGGCGGTGGAGGAGGGTAGCCGCGCAATTATCTGCGCGTCTACCGGCAACACTTCAGCCGCCGCCGCCGCCTATGCTTCGCGCGCGGGTATCACCTCGTTTGTGTTGATTCCGGACGGCAAAATTGCCTTAGGTAAACTTGCGCAAGCGATGATCCACGGCGCCGTGGTAATCCAGATCAAAGGCAATTTTGATGCGGGTATGCAGTTGGTAAAGGATGTGGCGTTGCAGGCGCCGGTGACCATCGTCAATTCCATCAATCCATTCCGTTTGCAAGGCCAGAAGACCGCCGCGTTTGAAATTGTGGAAGAGCTGGAATGCGCGCCGGATTTTCATTGTTTGCCGGTGGGCAACGCGGGCAATATCACCGCGCACTGGATGGGTTATAAAGAATATCACGAGCACGGCATCGTCAATAATTCCCCGCGCATGGTGGGTTACCAGGCGGCAGGTTCCGCGCCGTTCATGCGCGGCAAGCCGGTCGATAATCCTGATACTATCGCCACTGCCATCCGCATTGGTTATCCGCAAAGCTGGGACAAAGCCTGGCAAGTGCGCGAAGAGTCGAATGGCTGGTTTGATGAATGCACTGACCAGGAAATACTTGCAGCGCAAAAACTGCTGGCGCAAACTGAAGGCGTGTTCTGCGAGCCAGCGTCAGCCGCTTCGCTGGCGGGCGCCATGCGCGACATTAAATCAGGAAAAATACCCGAAGGCAGTAAGATTGTCTGCACCTTGACGGGGCACGGCCTGAAAGACCCGGATATCGCCATCAGCCAAAGCAGCACGCCGTTGATTACGGTGGAAGCTACGCTGGAGTCAGTGAAGCGTGCTATTCTGGAAAATATGACTTAGGGCTTGTCATCCGCAGTCGAGATGACACCATAATCACAACACAGGTGACGCTGCCATGACCGAGCAAGAGAAATACGACATTCTGCATGCTTCGCCGTTCGCTGCCGAGTTGACGGATGCGCAGTGCCGGGAATTGAGCAAGATCATTTCTGTGCGTAGCCTCAAGGAAGGAGAGGTTTTGATCAAGGAAGGCCACAGCGATAACAGTTTGCACGTGGTGATTAGCGGCATGCTGGCCGTGATGAAAGACAGCGGCGCGGGCGAGTCCATTACCTTGCATATCTTGAGGTCCGGCGACCTGGCCGGCGCGCTGGGTTTTATTGACGGCATGGAACACAGCGCCACGCTGAGCTCCATTGGTAATACCGAGCTTTTTTCCCTGCAACGCGACGCCTTCGAGGCGTTGATCGCCACCGACCCGGTGATCGTCTACCGCGTCATGCGCTCTATTGTACGCGCTGTGCATGGCATTGTGCGGCGCATGAATAATCAATATGTAGAGCTTACTAATTACATCAACAAACAACGTGGGCGTTATTGAAGTAATACCTTACTTGTTTGGGGTGTGGGTTAATCCTTCCACGGGTGTTGCCGCGTAACCCATCCTCATGCCGAATAGGCTGAAAAATCCTTGACAAGGGTGTTTGGGTAATGTAAGGATGATAGCTTCCCGGCGTCTTAGTGAAACCCTATAATTTCCGTTGCTCGCCGCAGATTATTTGAGCAAGTCATGTGCCATGAATAGAAAATTGGGTGCCGGTGGTTTATTGTTGGCGGTTATTGCCTGCAGTAACGTGTACGGGGGGGATTTTAAGCCTTTTGTAGGGATGGAGCTGGTCGCAGCCCAGCCTGATACCCCCATTGGCCAACGTGATACCCTGTTGAACATCGGCATTGATTATAAAATGGGTCCTGGTTTATCGGGTGGTATTGATGTAGGGCTACGTGAAGATAATGCGCAGGAATTAAATAATAGTGCGGTTTCGCTTAAAACTAATCTATATGCCAAATATGATTTGTTTACTGAATCCTGGATGAGTCCATTTATTATGGCGGGATATACAACGGCTCGGTTTGACCAAAAAAATTGTGCGCACAATGTCCTGGAGAAAGGAAATGTATCTTTACCCGCAGCAAACTGTGAAGCGGCGCATTTAAATACCTTTGGCTCAACTTATGGCATAGGCATGACATTTAAAGGCAACCGTAGAAATAGCTCAGTAGTTATGCTCAAATACCTGAAAACCACGGGCATGGCTGATTTTGAAATGGACTCACTTGGCGTGAGCTTCATTTATTAGTAACCCTATCCCCGAGCACCTATTGCAGGTAGGGAGCCATTCCAAAATGGTGATGGCTATGGTTCCTTGTCTTCTCCCCCGCTACACATTTTCAGCACCCACAAAAATAACCCTATCCAGGAGCCCCTCTGGTTCCCCGCAAAGTTAAAGATCCTCGGTAATTTAATTTTGTGTTTATCTTCAACCTCAATTTTTTACGGGAGTTTCCATGGAAACAAATTTCTGGCTGGAGCGTTGGCAGCAGGGGTTGATTGGCTTTCACCAAGAACAGGCGAACCCTTATTTAGTGCAACATTGGCCTAAGCTCGGCGCGCAAGCGGGCGATAGGGTGTTGGTTCCGCTCTGCGGAAAAAGTAAAGATATGGTGTGGTTGCATCAGCAAGGTGTGCAGGTGCGGGGAATTGAATTGAGCGCAATGGCGGTAGAGGCTTTCTTCACCGAGAATCAATTGCGGGCGAATCAGGATGCACAGGGCCATTTTTCACGTTGGCACGCGCCCGGTTATGAATTATTGTGTGGGGATTTTTTTAATCTCATGCCGGCAGATACACAACACCATCGTTTTGTTTATGACCGCGCTTCGCTTATCGCACTGCCGCCTGAAATGCGGCAGAAATATGCCAAACATCTGGGCGGCCTATTGGTGCCGGGGAGCAGGGTTCTGCTGGTGACGATGGAGTATCCGCAACACGAAATGCAGGGTCCACCTTTTTCTGTGCATGAAGACGAAGTGAGCCGCTTATATTCGCATGATTTCAAAATTGAAAAAGTGGGTGAGTCTGATGTATTAAGTGAAAACCCGCGTTTCCGTGAGCGCGGTTTATCGCAGTTGATGGAAACGATTTATATTATGGTGCGTAAATAGAATGCTTTCATGAATGATGACGCCTGCCCGGAAATTTTCGTTTAGCCACAATATACTGCCATCCCATTTTTATGATTATGAAACCACGGCGGTTGCCCAGGCGTTGCTGGGAAAGCTCTTGGTCCATGAAACATCGGCAGGCATAGTGGCGGGCCGCATCGTGGAAACTGAGGCGTATCTGGCGGATGATCCGGCATGCCATGCGCATGGCGGGAAGAAAACACCGCGCACAGAAGTGATGTTTGGCGCACCCGGCACCGCTTATATTTATCTGATTTATGGTATGCACAATTGCTTTAACGTGGTTACGGGGGTGGAAGGCGTAGGGGAGGCCGTGTTGATACGGGCGCTGGAGCCAGTGTGCGGTATTGAATTGATGCAAGTTTGGCGTAAGCAGACGGCGCCGCATAATCTGTGCAGTGGACCGGGTAAGTTGGTGTATGCGATGGGGATAACCCGTGCCTTGAATGCACTGAGCTTGATGGAGCCGCCGTTATACCTTGCTGAGCCCGTGGCGCCGCCAGGAAAATTTAATGTTGTCACGACCACGCGCATCGGAATTTCCAAAGGCGCTGATCTGCCGTTGCGGTTTTATATCAAAGACAGCCTGTTTATTTCGAGAAAGTAGCTACTTCTGTTGCTGATAGATATATCGGTGGGGTTGTAAATAGCCGGAAATTCCCGGGGGTTTTTAGTGTATAATAACAAGTTACCCCTCTTTCTCCATAGTGATCCCTTAGTCCAATGAAACCGGTTATCGTCCTCGTCGGCCGTCCCAATGTAGGAAAATCCACACTGTTCAATCGCTTGACGCGGTCGCGCGCGGCGTTGGTGGCGGATCAACCGGGGCTGACCCGTGACCGTATTTATGGCGCGGGCAGGGTAGGGGATCGGCCTTATATCGCAGTTGATACCGGTGGTTTAAGCGGTGAACGTGACGGCATTGATTCGTTAATGGCTGAGCAGGCGATGCTGGCGGTGCAGGAGTCTGACGTGATCCTGTTTCTGGTGGACGGGTGTGCCGGCATGACCAGTGGCGATCAGGATATTGCGCGGCATCTGCGGCAATTTGGTAAGCCGGTATACCTGATATTGAACAAGGCGGAAGGGTTGAATGCCGCCATCGTCAGCGCGGAATTCCAGGCGCTGGGGTTGGGCATACCGTATCCGGTGTCCGCTACCCACGGCGATGGTATAGGCCACATGATGGAGGCGGTGTTAGCGCCTTTGCCGATCGAGTCTGAAGGTAGTGAGACGGATCTTGCGTCTGGCATTAAGGTGGCCATCGTCGGGCGGCCCAATGTCGGAAAATCCACGCTGGTAAATCGCATTATCGGCGAAGAGCGCGTGTTGGCGTTTGATGAGCCGGGTACGACGCGTGACAGCATAGCGATTCCTTTTGAACGCGATCAACGCCACTATACCTTGATTGATACGGCGGGCGTGCGGCGTCGCCACAAAGTCACCGACATGGTGGAAAAATTCAGCGTTGTAAAAACGCTGCAATCCGTCGAAGAAGCCCACGTGGTTGTACTAGTGCTGGATGCCGATAGCGGCGTGACGGATCAAGACGCGACGCTGGCGGGCATTGTGCTTGAAAGTGGCCGGGCGCTGGTAATCGCCGTGAATAAGTGGGACAAGCTGGATACCGAGCAGCGCACCTACCTGAAACGTGAGGTGGAGCGCAAGTTGCCCTTCCTGGAATTTGCGACGGTTTATTTTATTTCTGCGCTGCAGGGCACGGGCGTTGACAAAGCGATGGCGGGCGTTGATCGCGCTTATCAATCTGCCACGCAAAAACTTTCTACGCCACAGCTTACGCGTTATCTCATGGATCTGGTAAAGCAGCATCAACCACCGTTGGTGCATGGCCGCCGCATCAAGCTGCGTTATGCGCATCAAGGCGGACAGAATCCGCCGACGATTATTATTCACGGCAATCAGGTTGACGCTGTGCCCGGCGCGTATCGGCGTTATCTTTCCAATGCGTTTCGTGAGATTTTGAAGCTGGAAGGCACGCCGTTAGTGGTTGAATTCAAGGGCAGCGAGAACCCTTACCGCGATAAAAAAAATGTCCTTACGCCCCGCCAGGTTCAAAAACGCCAGCGCATGCGGCGGCATTACGGCAAGTCATAGCGGTTGCTGAGGCAGGCATAAAAAAGCCCCGTGCTTATTCAAAGAAACACGGGGCTTTTTCTGTTAAACCTGAGGCTAGTGGTGGTCCTTGTGATTCTTCTGTTCTGTGGCGCTTAACACGCTAATGGTGCCACCGGCTTGGTTGGCGACATAGAGATTTTCACCGTCTTTGTCCGATGCGATTGCCGTTGGGCCAGCGCCTACGGCAATAGTTTGTGTCACGGTATGGTTTTTCATGTCGATGACCACGACTTGATTCGAGCCTGTCGCGGCTGCGAATACCCGTTCTTCTTCATCATTAACGATTAAACCATGCGGCGTTTTCCCGATATCAATATTGGCGATCACGGCATCGTTCCCGATGACATGAACCATGCCTAATGTTTCATTGGTAACGTAGGCGCGATGGTTTTCATTGGATACACGTATGTTCCACGGGCGTCCACCCACGCTAATTTTGGCCACGGTATTGCCTGTCGCCAGGTCGATGCGTGAAACGCTGCCTTCGCCAGTATTGCTGGTGTACAGCATGTTGTTTTTGGTGTCGATGGCAACGCCCCACGGTGCGGTGCCCGCGGCCAATGTGCCAATGGTTTTACGTGCGGCAAGATCTATCACGGTAACGTCGTTACTGCCCGTGTTGGAGACATAGGCGCGGTTGTTCTTCACGTCCAGGGCCAGGCCGTGGGGCTGTGCGCCCACCGGGATATCAATTATTTTAGTATTGGTGGATCCGTCCAAAATGGAAAGTGTATTCGCGCCACGATTGGTGACATAGACCAGGTTATTTTTTCCATCTGCGAACACGCTGTGCGCTCCCGCGCCAGTAGCCGTTTCTGCCAGGATTGCGCCGGTGCTGGCATCGAACATGGTGACGGTACCCGTATCTACATCACTGGCGTAAAGACGCTTGGTCTTGTTGTTCAGTGCGGGAAAATGCGGTTTGCCAGCGGCGGCAAAGGTTTGTGTTACCTCATACGTGGGGGTGTTTTCTGCCAGGGCAGTGCCTGAAAATAATAAAACCGTGCATAAGGTGGCGAGTTTTTTTGGGATGTGCATGGTGTTGTATCTCCGTTAGTGTCGTTAGGTAAAATCCATATTCCTCCACACTGGCCGCTATGAATGGGCGCCAGTGTAGAAATCCAAGTATATAACAATATTCTAATATATAAAAATCTGGTTGTAGGTTCTTTACAGTGATCCGGCAGAAATCTCATGAAAATCTTGATTCCTGCCACGACCCCCAAAATTACTCGTTAATCAACGCTGTATTCGGTGTCCCCGGCAAGCGAGGCAAGGTTTGTTTGGGGAATTCGCCTGTCAAACTGTTAAGAAATTCGACGATATCATCTACCTGTTGTCCAGCCAAATCTTTGTCGAGCTGGGTCTTGGCCATGACCCGTACCGCTTCATGGAGGGTTTTCACTGAGCCATTGTGGAAATAAGGCGCGGTTAACGCCACATTGCGCCAGGTGGGCACGCGAAACATGTGTTGGTCGGCATCATTTTTGGTGACCATCGCACGTCCCACATCTTCATCCAGCTTAAATTTTTTGACGTAATCGTTATCCGTGAAAGTGGGGAATTTCTGATAAAATCCTTGGCCCATCGGTAAGGCGGGCCCCGCGAAATTCACGCCATTATGGCAGCCGGTGCAGCCGATCGCCTGAACTTCTTTCATGCCGCGCAAGGCGGCGGCTGACAGGGCTTTTTTATCGCCCTTGATATAACGGTCAAATGCGCTATTGGGTGTGATCAGCGTACGCTCATAGGCGGCGATCGCTTTGGCGACGTTATCATAGATGAGCGCGTTGGTACCCCCAAATACTTTGGCAAACTGTTCTTTATAGCCGGGGATAGACGACAGCCGGTCAATCACCGCCTGCTCATCAGGCATGGCCATTTCGATGGGATTGAGGATCGGTCCTTTAGCTTGATCTTCCAGTGTGGCGGCACGGCCGTCCCAGAATTGCGCCGTCAGGAAAGCCGCATTCCATACCGTGGGGGCACTACGTCCCCCTGTCTTGGCGCCTACGCCTACCGATACGGCGCGGTTGTCGGTGCCACTGCCCGTGACATCATGGCAGGAATTACAGGAGAGGGTGCCATTGCTGGATAAACGCGGGTCAAAAAATAACTGTTTACCCAATTCCACCTTGGCGGGAGTCATGGGGTTATCTTTGGGAATAGGGGGTTGCTTGGGTAGAGCCTCAAAAGCGGCAGCCGATGGCACAACCCCAAAGGCCAAAGCGCCGCTTACTATAAACACTATGTTGCGGGTAATTTTTTTCATGGGGAATCTCATATTTAGTGTCATATTTAGTGTCATATTTAGTGTCATATTTAGTGTAAGGTGAGGTAATAATGAATCATTTAGACTAAGTCTAAAATAGGAGAAATCTAAATGCAACCTAATTTTGCATGTTAATGCGGCAAAATATCTTCCAGCCGTTTTTAAGTTGAGACTGGGATTGGGGTTAGTATACAAAAAGGCGCTAGCAGCCGATATATGAGTTATGGCTAATGAAACGGCAGCTTCTGTTTTTACTGACCGCCCCGCGGTTGCAGCGCAGTCGTGTCCCCATCCCACTGAGACATCCTCCACGGCGAAAGTAGCTTTGATCATGTCGGGTGGCGGTGCGCGTGCCGCTTATCAAGTCGGGGTGCTGAAGGCGATAGCGGAAATGTTGCCCGAAGATGCGCCGAATCCCTTTCCTATTATTTGCGGCACTTCCGCCGGCGCCATCAATGGGGCGGCATTGGCCATTTATGCTACGCGTTTCCAGGAAGGTGTGCGCCGCCTCAGCAGGATATGGGCAAATTTCCAGGTGCGGCAGGTATTCAGGGCCGATGCTTGGGGGATTATTGGCAGCGGCGCGCGTTGGTTGACTGCGCTGTTGTTGGGGGGATTGGGCAGGCATAATCCGCGTTCATTACTGGACCGCACACCGCTGTATGCGTTATTAAGCAAATATCTTCCCTGTGAAAAAATTCAGCAATCCATTGATGCGGGTGCATTGCATGCCTTCAGCGTGACGGCATCGGGGTATACATCTACGCAATCGGTGACATTTTTCCAGGGCGCAACGTCCATCCCCCCCTGGAAGCGGGCGCGCCGTATTGGTTGCGCGACGCCCATCACCGTGCAACATTTGATGGCTTCATCGGCGATCCCTTTTATTTTTTCTGCGGTGAAAATAAACCGCGAATACTTCGGTGATGGTTCGATGCGCCAGGTAGCGCCGCTCAGTGCCGCGTTACACCTCGGCGCTGACCGTATCCTGGTGATTGGCGTGCGTCAGGATGCTGAAGAGCAACCGCCCCGTGTTCAGGTGCACGATCACCCTTCATTGGCGCAGATTGCGGGCCACGTCTTGAATAGTATTTTTCTCGACAGTCTGGAGGTGGACCTGGAACGCCTGGAGCGTATTAATAACACGCTTAAAACCATTCCTGCCCATTATTTGAAAGAGGGGGGCATGACCTTACGCCCGGTCGAGGTGCTGGCCATTTCACCTAGCGCGGATATCGCTAAAATTGCTGAACGCCACGCACTTTCATTGCCGCGCCCGGTGCGTTATTTATTACGGGGCATTGGCGCTTACAACCGCAGTGGCGCCAACCTGGTAAGTTACCTGCTATTTGAAAAAGATTATTGCCGCGAGTTGATGGCGTTGGGATATGCCGATGCCTTGCGGCACAAAGAACAGGTTAAGGCATTTCTTGATGTGGGCTTTACCGGGCAGGCGGTGAAAAAAGCGGGTTAGATATTTACGGGCACGAATGTGGAAAAAATCTGAAATTTTCCATGGAACTATCCATGTTTAATTAACCCTGCGGCCCACCCATATACCCAATCCAAGAACCACGGCCAACATTACCACTACCGGTAGATTCCCGGTGCGCACATACGGTGTTGCGCCGCCCATAGGTTGAATCGTACCCGTGAGCACTTGCGCTTCAAATTGTTTGGCCCGCGCCTGGAGTTTGCCGTTGGGGGCAATAATGGCAGTAATGCCAGTATTGGTGGCGCGCAGCAGGGGACGCCCGGTTTCGAGCGCGCGCATGCGGGTGATTTGTAAATGTTGATGTGGGCCAATTGAACCGCCAAACCAGGCATCATTGCTGACGTTCACCAGCAACGTAGCTTCAGGCAATTGACGTATTACTTCTTCGCCAAATACAGCTTCGTAGCAAATTGAAATCGCGGCTTTTTGTCCCGCTACGGCCAGCGGCCGTTGGTCTACGCTGCCCTTGCTGAAGTCAGACATCGGCACTTGCAGAAAATCCACCACGCCCGCCAAGATATTTTTCAGCGGTAAATATTCGGTGAATGGCACCAGGTGTGACTTGTGGTAAAACGCCGCATGGCTGCCCACGCTCATCATGCTGTTGTAATAGCGCTGGGTGCGTTCATCCAGCACCGGTAAGCCCAGTAATATATCAGCGCCGTTTTCGCGCGCTTCTTTTTGCAGGCCATCCACGAAGGGTTTGGCTTCATGATAAAACAGCGGCAGCGCTGTTTCTGGCCAGACAATTAAATCACTGTCCCAATGCCCGCGCGTAAGGCGCAAGTAAAGTTCCAGCGTGGGCACTAATACGTCCGGGGTCCATTTTACATCTTGCGCAATGTTGCCCTGGATCAGGCTGGCTTTTAACGGCGGGCCAACCGGCTGCGTCCACTGCTGCATGTTGAGCAGGCCGGCAGTAATCCATATGATCGCTAACACGGCGATATAGCGAAGTTTCGATAATATCCCGCGTGTATCCAGTAGCGCCATAACCACCAGCCCAGCGCTGAACGCCATGGCCCAGGAAACGCCATACACGCCTAACACGGGCGCAAGGCCGGCTAACGGCATATCAATCTGGCTATGGCCGAGATACAGCCACGGAAAGCCGGTTAAGAACCAACCGCGTATCCATTCGAAAAGTGTCCAGGCGGCAGGAAATACCAGCAATAGTTTGAGCGGCGCGCTGGCAGTAAAAAAGCGCGTCACAAAATATCCGCACAGTGCCGGAAACCATGCCAACACCACGACGAATAATGACATGAGGAAAATGGATAGTGGCAAGCTTACGCCACCAAACTCGTGGATGCTGATGTATATCCAAGTAACGCCTACGCCAAACATGCCCAGCCCAAACAACAAGCCACGCCACAACGCACGGCGGGGCGATGCCTGTAGCCACAAAAAAAACAGCGCGGCGGGCGCCAGGAGCGCCACTAGGGAAATGTCAAACGGGGAAAATGCCAGGGGCAGGATGGCGCCGCTGATCAGCGCCAGCACATCACCGCGCCATGATGTGCTGGCGACCGCAGGGAAGTAAGATGTATTGGACATGCAGTAGATGCAGAATACTACTTCTGTTCCGGGGAGTGTTCAGCCTTGCTGGCTGTGGACGAAGCTTCGCTTTTATATTCCCGCACTTCGCTGTTATATTCCCGCGATTCGCTTTCCTCTTCACGCAATCCGCTGGCATCTTCCTGAGCTACCATCGAAACTTGCAGTAAGTGAACGCGACGATTATCCGCATGCAAGACTTTGAAGCGGAAACGGCCCATGGCAAGCGATTCACCGCGGCGTGGCACCCGGCTGAAACCGTGGACTACCAACCCACCAATCGTATCAAACTCGGCATCGCTAAAATCGCTGTCAAAGTAACCGTTAAAGTCTTCGATGGGGGTCAACGCTTTTACTGTGTAGTTGGAAGCGCTGTGTTTTTTTATGAATGACTCTTCGTCAATATCATGTTCGTCTTCGATTTCCCCGACGATCTGCTCCAAAACATCTTCGATGGTCACAAGCCCCGCGACACCGCCGTATTCATCAACGACAATGGCCATATGGTTCCGGTTGGCACGGAATTCCTTAAGTAAAACATTGAGGCGTTTGCCCTCAGGAATGAAGACCGCCGGGCGCAAAATATCGCGCACATTAAAGGCCGAATGGCGTCCCGGTACAAAGTAACCCAGTAAATCCTTGGCCAGCAAGATGCCGATCACCTCATCCCGGCTTTCAGCGATCACTGGAAAGCGCGAGTGCTCCGATTCGGTGATGATGGGCAAGATGTCTTGCAAGCCCGTATCATGCTCAATGACGACCATTTGCGCGCGTGGCACCATAATATCGCGCACCTGCATTTCAGAAACTTGCAGTACGCCCTCAATCATTGCCAGGGCATCAGGGTCGAGCAAGCGCCGCTGCTGCGCATCGCGCAGTAACTCTATAAGCTGTTCGCGGTCTTTCGGTTCACCCAACAACACATGGCTTAATCGCTCCAGCCAGGAACGGTGTGTTGGCCCGTTACTAGATCGTCCTTCATTCATATTTGTAAGATTACCATTTTTTGTTGTCACCATTGTAGGGATCAGGCGTAAGGGTTGGGGAATCCCAATCCTGCTAAAATCCGGGTTTCCAGTGATTCCATTTCCTGGGCCTGGGCGTCGTCGAAGTGGTCATAGCCTAATAAATGCAGCGTGCCATGCACCACCATGTGCGCCCAATGCGCCGCCGCTTCCTTGCCTTGTTCGCGTGCTTCGCGTTCCACTACCGGCGCGCACACTGCAATATCACCCAGCAAGGGCACAGGCAACTCATCAGCGTCTTCCATCGCAAATGACAGCACATTGGTTGCGCCCTGTTTGTGGCGATAGGTCTGATTAAGCATCGCGCTCTCTGCGCTGCTGACAATGCGCACGGTTAATTGTGCTTCGCTAGATAGCGGCGCTCCGCTAGGCATCCCTGCCAGCGCCGCTTCAGCCCATGTGATAATCTGCTGGGCATTTGGCAGGCCAGCGCATTCTGCGCCCGACAGGTCATCACCGTATTGCACATCTATCTCGATAGTACACACGGCTAATTTTTAGTATCCGCGTCGGCTTCGAATGACTCATAGGCCGTGACAATGCGCTGCACTAACGGATGGCGCACCACATCTTTCGCCTGAAAGAAAGTGAAGCTGATGCCTTCAACGTCGCGCAACACTTCTGTGGCATGGCGCAGCCCGGATTGGCGCGGGCGCGGCAAATCGACTTGCGTTATATCGCCAGTAATAACCGCTACGGAACCAAAACCCAGGCGCGTCAAAAACATTTTCATTTGTTCAGCGGTGGTGTTTTGCGCTTCATCCAAGATGATGAACGATTCATTCAGGGTGCGGCCACGCATATATGCCAAGGGCGCAATCTCGATAACATTGCGTTCGATGAGTTTGGCCACGCGTTCAAAGCCGAGCATTTCATAGAGCGCATCATATAAAGGCCGTAAATAAGGATCGATTTTTTGCGCCAGATCACCCGGCAGGAAACCCAGGCGTTCACCTGCTTCTACCGCCGGACGGGTCAACAGCAAACGCCGCACCTTTTCCTGTTCCAATGCCGCGACTGCGCACGCCACTGCCAGATAGGTTTTCCCGGTGCCTGCCGGGCCGATACCGAAATTAATATCGTGCGTCATGATGTTTTTCAGGTAGCGCTGCTGATTATAGCCACGGCCGCGCACCGCACCTGCGCCACGCGGTAGCCGGATGCTAATATCCCCAGACACCCCTGTTTCTTCAGGCGTGCTTTGCTCGGGGCTGGCGGTTAATGCTTCCATGCCGGACTCCTGCAAAAATAGATGTACCCGCTCTGGGGTAAGCGTGGTGTGTGTGGTTTCGTTATATAGGGCATGCAATACCTGAGTTGCTGCCTGGATGGATGTCGCATCACCAATCACGCGAAAAACATTGCCACGGTTGTTGATCTCTACACCGAGACGGCGTTCGATTTGCCGCAGATGTTCATCGAACTGGCCACCTAAATTTGCCAGGCGCTGATTGTCCGCAGGTTCGAGTGTGAAGTCGGTCGTCTGAGGGGGTGCTGGTGTATTCAAAGGACGTTGGAACGGTTGTGGGACATGGCGGTGGGCAGCACTTGTGCCGCCGCATCAAAGCCCTCAGCTTGCGGCGCCTGGATCCACTCGCCACGCAATGAGCTGGGCAATGCCTCGGTAATGCGTACATCGACAAGTTGCCCGATTAACGCCATGTTCCCTGCAAAATGCACAGCACGATTATTTT
>JAGVME010000042.1 GCA_020053945.1 Gammaproteobacteria bacterium | reverse complement strand
CCATGAAGTTATGCGGTTTTGATGTTGGACTGGATCAACCATTTTTTTTGATCGCCGGGCCGTGTGTGATTGAAAGCCGCGCCATGGCGCTGGAAACCGCCGGGCAACTTAAAGACATTGCCGCGCGGTTAAAGATCCCGTTTATTTATAAGTCATCATTTGACAAGGCCAACCGTACCTCCAGCAAGAGTTACCGTGGCCCCGGCATCGAAGAGGGTCTACGCATCTTGCAGGAAGTGCGGCAAACCCTGGGCGTGCCGGTGCTTACCGATGTGCATGAAGACACGCCCCTGGACGAAGTGGCCGAGGTGGTGGATGTGCTGCAAACCCCGGCATTTTTGTGCCGTCAGACCAATTTCATTCAAAGTGTTGCGCGCCTCGGCAAACCGGTGAATATCAAAAAAGGCCAATTTCTGGCGCCGTGGGACATGAAAAACGTGGTGGAAAAAGCCCGCGAAACGGGTAATACCCAAATCATGGTCTGTGAGCGTGGTGTTTCGTTTGGTTACAATAATCTGGTATCCGACATGCGCTCGCTGGCGGTGATGCGTGATACCGGCTGCCCAGTGGTGTTTGACGCCACCCATTCGGTGCAATTACCAGGCGGGCAGGGCGCCAGTTCGGGTGGTCAGCGCGAGTTCGTGCCCGTGTTGGCGCGTGCCGCTGTGGCAGCGGGTGTGGCCGGTTTGTTTATGGAAACCCACCCTACGCCTGATAAAGCCTTGAGCGATGGCCCCAATGCCTGGCCGCTGGGTCGTATGGAAGAATTATTGGGTATTCTTAAGGCGATTGATGCCGCAGTCAAGGTGCAAAAGTTTTCAGAGATGGTATAATTTGATCAACATGATCAGGGTTTGCTGAGAATGGCCCCTATACCGAAGCTGTGGGATGAAGTCGCAAAACATGCTCTTGCCCCGGTGTTGCAGATTGTTTAGGTAATTACGCTATTGCTGATAGTTCACTCTGACTTTGCGATAGCAGGGGAAAGGGGGGCGAATACCAACGCCTAGCATGTGTGCTTGGCAACAACGACCAATGACCCTTCCTACATCGCAGCGGTCAAGCAGCTTACCTCTTTGCAAATGGTTAAGGATTGGCAGGCTCATTGGACAGCGGGAGCCGGACGGCATTAGGCTGGAATGACAAGACAGAATTTGTTAGAGGGCATGTTATTGGTCTATTTCGTTTTACAGAAATGACGCAAAGCAGATGCAGCTTTGGAACATGTTTCAGATAGGAATTACTTCAAACGACATCTACATAATGGATTATGCCAATGGAGATCATATTCCTCTCGAGTCCGCATCAATGCTATTGAGGTAGTGTTGGAGAGCAAAATTTTTCGGGCATGAAGAGTGGGTAAATGACAAGCAAGTGCAGATTGACGGTAGCTTTAGGGTATGTCCCACGGTGGAAGGCATATTTCGCAAGATGAAAATACGTGCAGCTCTGTTGTTTGTTGGTCTTTTTCTGACTTCTCATTTTTCCAATGCAGAAGGCCAGCGCATGGTGCCTATTAAGAAACTGGGAGTAACCGTTGCCATAAGCGAAGTCATAAAAAACAGCATCCCGCATCTTAAGGTCAAACTAATAAAAAACAACAAAATGACGGCTTCCTGGTCACAAGCAGGTTTCGTGCTCGATACCGATGCGAGAGACAAATGGCGCGTTGTGGAAAGCGGTGGCGCAACGTATTTAATGTTAAGCGGCTATACCGGTGGCGCGCATTGCTGTTGGTCTTTATTCATTTACGAGATTAATAATGCAAAATATCTGGGTGAGCATCTTTCGAGTCAAGAGCCGTATCGCTTTCAAACAGGTAATGCCGAATGCCCAACGCGTGTTCGCTGGACGCCGGTATCTACGGCGAGTGGTATCAGCCCACAATACTCCGCGATGGATTTTCAGTGTTTCGATAATGGAAAGCTGGCTGAAGACCGAACCCAAAGCACACAAAATATCTACCGTGAAGAAATCGACGCGATCATGGAGACAATAAATAACGAACAACACGGATGCGCCACACCAGGCGACCGCTGGCAACTGAACACGTACATAAAAAAACTTCCTGCCGATCATGTGCGGCAAAATCAAGTGGAGAGGCTTTGTGAATTGAAGTAGTGCGAGGCAGTGGAGTATAAAATGAGTCAAAATTTCGATAAGACACAACTGTATGCTGCAAAAGGATCCGCATACAGGCAAGCACAGCTTTCTGACAATAGTCACTATAATGACGCCATTTCCCATGTGGCAAGTGAGCCGTCTGGAAATAGCCGCCGCTACGGTGACGCCAGCCATGAGGCGCAACAAGAAGCCATTGACGCAATTAAGGCCGCTGGCAAAAAGCATGGCATGACTGAGCATGAAACCGCCCTTACGTTGTCAATTGCACGAACAGAATCAGGCTTCAATCCAGATGCCGCTGCGGGAACGACCAGTGCCTCCGGTCTCGGGCAGTTTATCGATGCCACTGGCGCAAAATACGGGATCACAGAGGCTAACCGCTGGAATCTTAATGTGCAGGCCGATGCGCTTGTACGGCATACCAAAGAAAATATCGCATTGGCAAGAAAAAGGGGTTATGTGGGCGAAGATGTTGATCGCTATACTTATAAGTTTCACCACGATGGCCCGTCTAAAGACTATGGTGGTCTTCAGATCGCGGATCAGCATGTAATACCGCCAGTTATTTTATACGAGCAATATTTGAAATCTGAAAAATCCAATACTGAAAAGAAATTGCAGGACATCAAAAAAACAACAAACAAGGCCGGTTCAAATAGGCCATCAGTAGCCATGCCCACCATGTTCGACCTGTTCACCGCCGCCCTGACAGGCCAGCACGCGCGCCTTATCACTTTGCACACCACGGCGGACGCCGATCTGCCTGCCGGGTTAGTAGTCGAACGCTTCGAAGGGCGTGAAGGCGTCAACGAGCTGTTCTGTTTTGATATTGACGTGCTCAGCACCGCACCCTCCATCAAATTAAAAAAATTCATCGGTGAAGAAATCACCCTGCGCCTGTTACAGGCCAATGGTCAGCGCCGCGCCTGGCATGGCTACTGCACCGAAGCCGCCTGGCTGGGTTCCGACGGTGGCCTCACCCGTTACCGGCTGCGCCTCGAACCCTTTCTCGCGTTTCTGCGGATTCGCCGCAACAGCCGCATCTTTCACCACCCGCACGCCCAGGACGTCATCACCCAACTGCTCGCGGACTACCCCCAGGCGCACTTCATCTATGATGTGCAGGGAAGGCGGTTCTTGCGCATCCCTGCGCCCACCGCACTTGGGCATCCTGCCCAGCGCACGAGTGTCCGCCCCGTATGGACCCAATACCGTGAAAGCGACCTCGACTTCTTCACCCGCGTACTCGCCGCCGAAGGATTAAGCTGGCGTTTTCAGCATGAACAGGACGAGGCGGTGACCCTTGACACCGCCACAGGCACGTCCCGCACTGGACAAGGAGGTACGAGTGTCGCGGGAGAGCGAAGCGAGGGGTCCAGGACGCCGGGAGCGGCCGCCAAGCATTTATTGGTGATTTTTGATCCCCACGCCCAGGCGCCGGACGTGCCCGGTGACCGTCATCTGCGCTTCCATGGTGTCCGCGCCACGGACAGCCGCGACGCCATTACCCATTTTGCCGCCCAACGCCGCGTGCAGCCCAATGCCGTCGCCGTCTCCAGTTGGGATCCCGCCCAACTGTCCGCCCCGGCGGCCGAGCACACCTCGGCCGTGGACAACGGCGACCTGCCCCGCTT
>JAGVME010000077.1 GCA_020053945.1 Gammaproteobacteria bacterium | reverse complement strand
CCCTCAGGGTAAGCCCGTTCCCCCCCGTGTTCACCCCACACTTCCACCGCGCGGTCCAATGCCAGCAATGGAATTAAATCGGCAAGGGTGCGTCCGGTGACGATGACTATCCGTGTGCGGCCCTGCGCCAAAATACGGTTGAGTACCTCACGTACCCCGGGATAAGGGATGGCGCCCTCGGGTTGGACGTGGAATGGCGCGAGCGTACCATCATAATCCAGCAACAATGCACACTGGCCTGTATTACGTAACCCATGAAAAAAAGAATCAACGTCGATGGCACCGCGAAGTTTTTTCATAAGGGGCGATGTCGATCGAAAAGTGTCAAGGAATCCGGTTTTGAGGTTTGGGAACGGGTGGCCGCCAATTCTGTGAGGAAGCTGGCCGCCCAGCGGTAAACATTATGCTCCTCGACAAAGCGATACATGCGCTCCATGCGCCTATGCCGCTCCACTGGATCCATTTCAACGCCATAGCGAATAGCATCGGCAAATTGCTCCGTATCATAGGGATTGATGATCAACGCATCAGAAAGTTCGCGTGCCGCACCGGCAAATTCCGACAGGATCAATACCCCCTCGTGCGCTGCCTGGGCCGCAATATATTCTTTTGCCACCAGGTTCATGCCATCGTGCAGCGAGCTTACTATGCACATCGAAGCCATGCAGAGAAACGCATGCACCGTATGGGCGTCGTGATGGGCCGCCAAAAACCGGATCGGTTTCCAGGCATCGGTTTGATATTTTCCGTTGATCTCATCCGCCAGCGCGCCGAGTTCGGAGATATGTTCCCGGTAACGCCGGATATGCGTACGGCTGGGGGCACCCAGTTCCACAAAAGTAAAGCGTCCGTGATACTGGGAATTTTTCTCCAGAAATCTGTCGATGGCGCGAAAACGTTCAGGCAATCCCTTGGTATAGTCGATACGGTCCACACCCACCGCAATGTATTGGCCATCCAGTTTGTGTTGAAGCTTGAGATCCGCGACTTGCCGCTGAAGTTCCTCGCCTGCGGGAACTTTACGCTCCAGCCAACTCTGTACACTGATAGGAAACGGCCGGACGTGGGATATACATCCTTTAAGTTCAACAGCAAAATGATCCCAGTCAAGGCGTGATTCGAGCACCCCATCCACCGTTTCCAAAAAATTATTGCAATGTTGCTGTAAATGAAAACCTATCAGGTCGGCACCCAACATACCGGCAAGAATATCCGTGCCCCAGGGGCAAATGCGGAACGCTTCAGGATTGGGCCAGGGAATATGCCAGAAAATACCCACGCGCAAGTCAGGGCGCTTGGATTTGAGCATTTGCGGCACCAAGGCGAGTTGATAGTCCTGCACCAGGACCACCGCCCTACCGTTGCCGATCTCTTCAAGCACCGCATCGGCAAAACGCTGATTGGCCTGGCGGTAACATTCCCAGTCTTCGGCGCGGAACACGGGGCGTTCGTGGGCAAGGTGGCACAAGGGCCATAGACCCTCGTTGGAAAAACCGTAGTAGTATCCTTGTTCTTCTTCGCGGGTGAGCCAGACACGCTTGAGCGTATAATGCGCGTCATCGGGAGGCACGGTGAGATGCCCGGTAGCGTCCGCGGTTTCGCGGTCCGCATCACCGCTGCCGTGGGCGATCCACACGCCGCCGCAGGCTTGCAGGATCGGATCCAGCGCGGTGACCAGCCCCCCCGCTGGAACGATCACATGGGGTTTGCCATCGCGCAATTGATGCATGTAAGGCTCGCGGTTACTGACCACGATCAGTTGCTGTGCCTCGCCTAGCGCGGCCACGGCATGGGCGCGCAGGCGGTCGGAAGTCCACACCTGTTCTGCGTGCAATGCCGCTTGCGATAACCGCCAGCCGGTGGTACGTGCCGCACGGAATGTTGCGGCCAAACGGTCGCTTTCGCTGCTTAATAGCGCTGAAGGCAAACCGCGCGGCGGCGCTTCTGTGACATTTTCGGTGCGTAAGCGCCGCATCCAGTCAGCAAGTTTATGTAATGGCCGTTCATAGGTGAACCACGTGGCACCCACCACCAGCACGACTGCCAGCAGCGTAATGATCAGGATCCAGAAACCGTATTGGATTAGCCGGTCGGTGGCACGCGCGTCGATGTAGGAAATATCATGTGCCACCACCAGCACCCCATCCACGCCTTGAAGGGGGACAGTGAGAATGTGGATCGGAATACCTTGGGCGCGGATGACTTCAATACCCTCTTTGCCGGATCGCGCCGCGCGCGTGGCAGCGGGTTCTATGTAATCCAGAAAATCCGCCACGACCTTGCCTGCCGCCACCAGTCGGCCATCTGACCGGAACACGGCAAAGCCAATTAAACGGGTAGTCCCTTCCAAACGGGTTCGCAACGCTTCGCTGGCTTGGGCATCAGGCAGGGCAAGCGCCTTTGCCACAGTGATGGCAAGCTGCTGGGCTACGGCGTGGGCACGGCGGTTGACATCGTCACGATCAATTTTGCGTTCGCCCTCTATCTGATTCCATGCGAATAGGCCGGTAGCAAGCCCGATAATCGCGGCGATGAGGAATCCCAGGCGTAACGATCTTGTAAGGTGTGAATGCGGGGGGGTTGCCATGAAATCTCCTTTTCCTTTACATCTCCCGGGCCAACCCGCGGTTGGCCAATAAATCAGGGGTTAAAAAGCTTCCCCCCAATTCTTGCTTAACCGCATCGCGGAATTGATGAGCCCCACCATACTATACGTCTGGGGAAAATTACCCCACAGCTTGCGGGTGGCGGGTTCGATGT
Organism: Gammaproteobacteria bacterium; assembly: GCA_020053945.1. Taxonomy (GTDB): domain Bacteria; phylum Pseudomonadota; class Gammaproteobacteria; family Ga007554. The sequence goes on along the minus strand of JAGVME010000077.1, from coordinate 27,852 downwards.
CTTCAGAAAGCAGACCGAGGGGATTTCGGCAAGCAAGCATAGTTTCAAACAATGTGCGAGCTTCATCATGACGCCCCAATGCCGCCAGCGCATCTATATACCAAAAAGTGCACACCAAAAATGCCGTTTCGGGTTCACCGAAATCATCTTTTTGCGTATAACGAAAAATAAAATCCCCTTTCTTGAGGTGCCGTTCAGCGGCGGCCACCGTTCCGGCGAAGCGCGGGTCGTCCTTGGCCAAAAACTCAAGCTCGTGTAGCAATAGCAAGCTGGCGTCAAACTCTTGTCCGCCAAAACTCTCGACGAAACTCTGCTGTTTTTCATCCCAGGCGTTGTCGCAAATGGTCTGGTGGATCACGTCAGCATACCCACGCCAGTAAGTAACGCGCTCATGTAGCCCCAAGCGTGCGGCAATGCGCGCCAACCGATCACAGGCTACCCAGCACATCAGGCTGGAGAAGGTATGGATGCGCGCGGTATTGCGCAGCTCCCAAATTCCGGCATCCGGACGGTTATACACCGTGCGCGCTATTTCACCCAAAGTTTCAAGCTGGCGAAAAAGACCTTCACTACCCGGCCGGTCGAGCCGTTCATCAAAGAACATGTGGGTGGCGGCCAGGATCGCCGAACCGTAAACATCATTCTGTATTTGATAATAAGCGGCATTACCGACCCGCACGGGCCCCATGCCATGATACCCGGGAAGATGGGGCATGATTGACTCGGCCAAGTTACCTTGGCCATTGATGCGGTATACCGGCTGCAAATCCTGGCTCCGCATGTTGACCGCAATATTCACAATATAATGGAGGTAGTGCTCCATAGTGCGCGTGGCGCTCAGGCGGTTCAGGGCAGCCACCACAAAGTACCCATCGCGCAGCCAGCAATAACGGTAGTCCCAATTGCGCCCACTGCTGGGGGCTTCGGGGATGGAGGTCGTCATGGCCGCGACAATAGCGCCCGTATCGTCAAAAGTGGAAAGCTTGATTGTAATCGCCGCGCGGATCACCGCTTGCTGCCACTCAAAGGGAATACCGAGAAAACGTACCCAATCGTGCCAGTAGTTACGCGTCGCATTGAAGAACCGTTGCCCAGCCTCCCCCGGGGCTTCCGTCATGGTTTCATCCGGGCCTAGTATCAACGTAATATCATGGTCCAACACAAAAGGCAGTTGCTCCAGCACAGCGGTAATCGAGGCATCGGTGGTGAGGCGTACCACTAATTGTGGCGATACATAACGAACGTGGTTGCTGCCAAAGGTAACCACAGGAACCTCTGCGCCGTAATCATGGGTAGGTTCCAGGCAAATACGGATCACAGGGCTCCCGGCCAACAGCCGCAGTCGCCGTACGATCATCATCGGATAAAAAGTACGGCCGAATTGATGGAAGCGTGGCGCAAAATCCGTAATTTCAACCGCGCCACCCGCTTGATCATAGAGGGTAGTCACCAAAATCGCCGTATTACGTAAATACTTTTGCTCTACCCGCGCTTGGTTCTCCATCTCCAGGGTAAATGTCCCGAGGTTGTCTTGGGCATTACGCAGCAGCCCACAAAAGATGGGATCACTGTCAAAGCGCGGCATACACGACCAGACAATCCGGCCTGCCGGATCAACCAGCGCGCTAATGCCGCAATTTCCAATCAGTCCCAGGTCAAGAGAGTTCATATTGATAGAAGCTTCCCATTCAATTGCGCCGTAAGTAATTTCCAAAAAGGCATAGTCACGTAATAGGGACGCAAAAATTTAAGGGGGTATAACCATATGAATTTAAGGGTACGCGTGTTTTGTCTACTCAAGCACTTTCGGCACCAGATACAACCCCGCCTCCACCTGCGGGGCGATGGATTGAAACAAGGCACGTTGGTCAATTTCTGTCACATCATCGGCACGCAGGCGCTGTCCCGCGTCCAAGGGATGCGCCATGATTTCAACGCCTGTGGTGTCGACTGCGCTCATCTGCTCCACGAGCTGGAGAATATTGGACAAATTATTGGCGTAAAGCGGAATATCGGCCTCTTCGATTTGCAGCCGCGCCAGGTGCGCAATTTTTTCAACATCCGACTTGTTTAGGCTCATGAAATTTACCCGTGGTACGATATATACAATATTAAGCCAGAAGCTTAACATATTCCTGATATATCAAGGGAGGCTTCCCGATATATTAAAGCGAGCTTGCTCAAAAGGCGCCGCATTGGTAAATTACGGCATTTTTTGGCATTGGCACCGCCCGGTATTTTTGCAACCCCCTATCATGGAACGAACAACACATGTTTAAGCGCATACGCGGACTCTTTTCCAGCGACCTTTCAATTGATCTTGGCACAGCGAATACGCTGATTTACGTGCGGGGGCAGGGCATTGTGCTCAACGAACCTTCCGTCGTGGCGGTGCGTCAGGATCGGGGGCCCGGCAGCCCGAAGACCATCGCGGCGGTGGGCACTGAGGCCAAGTTGATGATTGGCCGGACACCGGGCAACATCACCGCTATCCGCCCGTTGAAAGACGGCGTGATTGCTGATTTTACGATCACAGAAAAAATGCTTCAGCACTTTATTCACAAAGTGCATGAAACGCGTTTTTTTCGCCCCAGCCCTCGCGTGCTGATCTGCGTGCCATGCGGCTCTACCCAGGTAGAACGCCGGGCGATTAAGGAATCGGCGGCCGGTGCGGGCGCACGTGAAGTTTATCTGATTGAAGAACCGATGGCTGCCGCGCTGGGCGCAGGCATGCCGGTAGGTGAAGCCAGTGGCTCAATGGTGCTGGACATTGGCGGCGGCACTACCGAGGTCGCTATTATCTCATTGAATGGCATTGTCTACGCCGCATCGGTGCGGATTGGGGGTGACCGTCTTGATGATGCCATTATAAATTATGTGCGCCGCAATTATGGCACATTGATTGGTGAATCCACCGCTGAGCGCATCAAGATCGAAATTGGGGCGGCCTATCCCGGTAAAGAAATCCGCGAAATCGAGGTGCGGGGGCGCAACTTGTCCGAGGGTGTACCACGCAGTTTCACACTTAACAGCAATGAAATCCTGGAAGCTTTGCAAGAGCCTTTGGCCGGCATCGTGGGCGCGGTGCGCACGGCGCTGGAACAAACCCCGCCCGACCTGGGTTCAGACATCGCCGAGCGCGGCATGGTGCTCACCGGTGGCGGCGCGTTATTACGCGACCTCGACCGCTTGCTGACGGAAGAAACCGGCCTGCCCGTGGTCATCGCCGAAGACCCACTCACCTGCGTGGCGCGGGGTGGCGGGCGCGCACTGGAGATGATCGACGAAGGGGGCGGTATGGATTTGTTTGTTTCAGAGTAGAATTGCAACCTGAGCGGGGCGCCGCCACTGCGGCGCTTTCCGCTGGACTGTTTCCATGGGATTTTTAATTCACGAGGCCCGCCATTAAACCCCTATTTATACAGGGACCTTCAATTACCCTCCGTTTGGTGGTGTTGGCACTTATTTCGTTTGCATTAATGACTGCGGATCATCGCCAGCACTATCTGGAAGGTGTGCGCACCGGTTTATCCGCGGCTGTTTACCCCCTTTATTATGTCGTTAACCTGCCGATCGTCGCGGGCGGCTGGATAGGCTCAAACTTCACCACGCACCAAACGCTGAAAACCGAGAATGACCGGCTGCGCAGTGAACACCTGCTGCTTCAGGCACAGGTACAAAAACTGGCGGCGTTGGAGGCGGAAAATCACCGCTTACGTACCCTGTTGGAAGCTTCTTCCAACGTGAATGAACACGTCTCAGTAGCGGACATTGTGGCCGTGGACATAGATCCTTATGCACGCAAACTGGTGCTCAACAAAGGCCGCCGCGAGGGCGTCTATGAAGGCCAGCCGCTGATTGACGGCGCGGGCATTATGGGTCAAATCATTGAGGTCGGCGAACCCTCCAGTGTGGCCATGTTAATTACCGATACTGGGCATTCCCTGCCGGTAATGCTGAATCGTACGGGCCTGCGCGCGATTGCTGTGGGCATGGGCGCCTCAGGTGAAATCGATTTACCGCACCTTCCTAACAGCACAGACATCAAAAAGGGGGATGTGTTGGTTACTTCGGGGCTGGATGGCCGCTTCCCCCCCAACTATCCCGCAGCCATCGTCACCGACGTTGAAAAAAAATCAGGGCAGCCGTTTATGCGGGTCCGGGCCACGCCAGCCGCACGCCTGGAGCATAACCGCGAAGTATTATTAGTGTGGCGCGCACCGCCTGCGCCGTGCATGGATGCACAAATGCCGCCAGAGGGCCGCTCCAGCGCATCCTGCGCTCGCGGCACTTGTCCATCCGTGGACGGCGAAGGATGTGAAAAGGGACCACTGAAAAACACGCTGCCGGAGGCCACCGCCGTGCCCGGCAAAACGCCCGCACCGCCAGCATTGTCCCCGCCCATCGGCACACCGCTGACAACGAATCCTTCTGCGCCCGCCACCCCACCTGCCAAGCCCGCATCGGCGGCTACCCGGTGACGCTATGACACAAATGCATACGGCGCCCGCGAGCGGCTGGCTGATTTTCACAAGTTTCATGGTGGCTTTCGTGTTAACGATTATTCCGTTGCCGGCCGACATAGAAGCATTCCGTCCTGAATGGGTCGTCCTGGCGGTGATTTATTGGGCCTTGGCCCAGCCGCAAAGTGTAGGGGTCGGTATCGCCTGGATAATTGGTTTGTTGCTGGATATCGTACATGGCGCAGTGTTTGGCCAACATGCGTTGGGCATGATTTTTGTGGCATATACCGTGGTGTATTTGCACCAACGGATCCGCACTTACCCCTTATGGCAACAATTATTGGTTGTCCTCGTGCTGGTCATCCTTTATAAATTATTATTGCTCTGGATTTTTGGTGTGATTGGCCGGTCATTCGATATATTTCTCTACTGGTCGTCAGTGCTGACCAGTGTACTGCTCTGGCCGTGGCTGTCATCGCTATTGCGCAGGCGTACTGCGGTACAACGATAAATAATGTGCTGTTATGGCCAGACCCCTCCTTAAAGACTATTTCCGTGAAAGTAAGATACTAAACAATCGCATTATTGTGGCGAGCGTCATTATTGTGATATTGACGTTCGCCGTTATTTCCCGCCTGTTTTATTTGCAGATCTTGAGCCACGACCATTACACAACGCTATCGCAGGAAAACCGGGTGACGCTGGTGCCCATTCCCCCGCAACGCGGCGTAATCTATGACCGGAATGGTATTGTGCTGGCGCAGGACGCCCCGGCGTTCAGCATTGAAGTCACGCCCGACAAAATCGAAAATATAGATGTCATGCTTCAAGCGCTAGGGGCGGTCGTGAGCCTGTCCGAACGTGAAATAAAACGCTTCCGCCGTGAACTAAAGCAAAAACGCCGCTTTGAAGCCGTGCCGTTGCGGTTTAACCTGAGCGATGAGGAAATGGCGCGTTTTGCCGTCAATCGTTACCGTTTTCCGGGTGTCGAAATTAAAGCGCGTATGGTACGCGATTATCCTTTGGGTGAATTGGGGGTGCATGCCCTGGGTTACGTGGGACGCATCAACGAGGCTGAGCAGAAAAAGCTGGATACCAATTACAGCGGCACCACACACATCGGTAAATTGGGCATCGAAAAGGCTTATGAAAATATCCTGCATGGCACAGTGGGTGTCGAGCAGGTTGAAACCACCGCCCGGGGCGAGGCGATGCGGGTATTAGGGCACATCTTGCCAGTGGCAGGCAAAAATCTTTATTTAACGTTGGATATTAATTTGCAAGCGGTGGCCGAAGGCGCCTTGGGCGGCAAGCGTGGCGCCGTGGTGGCCATAAATCCAAAAAACGGTGAGATATTAGCCTTTGTCAGCCGGCCTGGCTATGACCCTAATCTATTTGTAAATGGAATTTCTTCTGAAGATTATGATGCATTGCAAACATCACTAGACAAGCCCTTGATTAACCGTGTCCTGCAAGGACAATATCCCCCCGGCTCTACCGTCAAGCCATTTTATGCCTTGGCGGGCTTGGAATATAACAAAATTACCCCCGGTGAAGCGGTGTCGTGCCGTGGTTATTTTCAATTGCCGGGCTTGGCGCACCGTTACCGCGATTGGAAGAAGGAAGGGCACGGCGCCGTCAATCTTGATACGGCGGTAGCGCAATCGTGTGACGTTTATTTCTATACCCTGGCGCAGTCCTTGGGCATTGATGCCATGGCGACTTTTATGGGCCAGTTTGGTTTGGGCAAAAAAACCGGCATTGATGTGCCCGGCGAAATGATGGGAGTGATGCCTTCATCCGCATGGAAGCGCAAAGTACTCAAGCAGCCATGGTATGGTGGTGAAACGCTGATCGTGGGTATTGGCCAGGGCTACGTGTTGACGACGCCATTACAATTGGCGACCATCACCGCCACCCTGGCCAACCACGGTTTTCAAATGCAGCCGCACCTGCTGCGCGGTACGCACGACCTGGGCAGCGCTAACATGATGACGCAAAAACCCACCGTCAGCAAACGGGTACCGGTGGCAAATGGCGCAAATTGGCAAACGGTGATTAACTCCATGGTCAGCGTAGTGCATAGCCCACGCGGCACCGCATACGGCATTGGCGTAAAGGCGCCGTATAAAATCGCGGGCAAAACGGGCACGGCGCAAGTGGCAAGCATTAAACAGGGCGAGCGTTACAAAGAAAGTGAGACCCCCGAACGCCTGCGTGACCATGCTTTATTTGTGGCATTTGCGCCCGTGGAAGACCCGCAAATCGCGATTGCGGTGATTATAGAAAATGGTGGCCATGGCAGCAGCGCGGCGGCTCCTGTGGCACGCACAGTAATGGACTATTATCTGCGCGATTGGATTGAACGGACACATCCGCGGCAAAGCGCCGCCGCGCCCGGCCCGTCATTATGAGCATAGCGCCATGATACAGAAAGGGCAAAAAGGGATGCCTGCCTATGCCAGATCCAAAGGACAAGGATTCTGGTTTAGGTTAATGCAACGCATCCATGTAGATATTCCCTTGCTATCGGGTTTGTTACTGTTATCCCTGGTGGGACTGGTGGTTTTATACAGCGCAGGAGGGCAAAGCCTGGAAGTGTTAGGCCGGCAATTAGTGCGTTTAGGGCTAGCGTTTACCGTGATGATCGCGCTCGCGCAAGTTCATCCGCAGCACCTGCAACGTTGGGCGCCCTTTTTGTTTGCCATAGGCGTGGCGTTGCTAGTGGCCGTCTTGCTGGTGGGCGATATCGGCAAAGGGGCGCAACGCTGGCTGGAGTTTGGCGCGTTTCGTTTTCAACCCTCCGAAATGATGCGTATCGCCGTGCCCATGATGGTCGCTTGGTATCTGGCTGAGCGCAACCTGCCGCCGCCGCCATTACGCTTATTGGTGGCGGCGGTATTAACTATTGTGCCAGTAGGGATGATCGCTAAACAACCTGACCTGGGTACATCTCTATTGATCGCCTCTTCAGGGGTGTTTGTGCTGTTCCTTGCCGGCATGCGCTGGCGTCATATTGCCGTGGTGGGTGGGCTCATCGGCGCATTCATACCGATTGCCTGGTCAATGATGCATGATTATCAACGCCAGCGCGTCCTCACTTTTATTGATCCGGAGAGCGACCCACTGGGCAGCGGCTATCATATTATCCAATCAAAAATCGCGATTGGTTCGGGTGGCTTGTATGGCAAAGGCTGGTTGAATGGCACGCAATCTTATCTCGATTTTATTCCCGAACGCTCTACCGATTTTATTTTTGCGGTGCTCAGTGAGGAGTTTGGTTTAATCGGCATTATCGTAGTATTATGCATCTACCTGTTCATCGTCATGCGCGGCTTGTATATCGCCTCGCAGGCGCACGACACCTTTACCCGGCTGCTCGCAGGCAGCTTGATCCTTACTTTTTCGGTTTATATTTTTGTCAACATCGGCATGGTTACCGCATTGTTACCGGTCGTCGGCGTGCCGTTGCCGCTGATCAGTTACGGCGGCACATCCATGGTAACGGTCATGGCATCTTTTGGCATCTTAATGTCCATACACACCCACCGCAAACTGGTGCCTACATAATCCTAGAAACCCCAGCTGACCGCTTAGGGGGAGATTTAACATTATGATTCTATTTTGCTTATTTATTGAGTTGAGGTTCACCGTTCTGGTGACGCCGCTATGGGATGGATTGCACGGTTTTTACGGCACATGGCTGCGTTGTAACTCGTTGGAATGGAATAGCCATTCCGCCTCGTTACGCCTTGCCCTGCGCCGTAAAAACCGCACACTCCACCCCATCCAACTGAGGCTTCTAGGATAATGAATAAAGTATTGCTTGGATTCTCATTGAGCCTTATTCTCGCCACGCAGGTATCCTGTGCTTGGGCGGATGGCGTTTCGTTGCGGCCAGAAACACGCCAGTTTATTGACCGGATGGTAAGCAAGCACCACTTTAACCGCAATGAATTAATCGCCTTGCTTGGCCAGGCGCAAACCCGCCAAGACATCATTACGGCGATGACAAAACCTGCCGAAGCCAAGCCTTGGTTTCAATACCGCCCGATTTTTATTAACGATGCGCGCATTCAAGGCGGCGTCGAATTCTGGAACAAACATGAAGCCTTGCTGACGCGCGCGCAGGCCACTTACGGCGTGCCACCCGAAATCATCACGGCGATCATTGGCGTAGAAACCCGTTATGGAAAAAATACCGGCACATTCCGTGTGCTCGATGCCTTGTATACCCTGGGTTTTGATTACCCGCCGCGCAGCCCATTTTTCCTGGGTGAACTGGAAGAATACCTGCTGCTCACCCGTGAAGAGAAAATGGATCCCGCCCTGCTGAAAGGTTCTTATGCGGGCGCAATGGGGCAGCCGCAATTTATATCCAGCAGTTACCGCAAATATGCGGTGGACTTTGATGATGACGGCGCGCGTGATTTATGGCAAAGCCTTCCCGACATCATCGGCAGCGTGGCTAATTATTTTAAAGCGTTTGGCTGGCAGTCGGGGCAACCTGTAATGGCGCGTGCCCAAGTACGTGGCGAAGAATTCAAAAATTTTCTCGGCGGCGTTGCGCCCAACGCAACACTCGCCAGCCTCAAGGAAAAAAGCGTCACCGCTGCCGAAAACATTGCCCCTGACCAACAGGCCGTCCTGCTTGAATATCAAGGCGAGTCCAATCCTGAATACTGGCTAGGCTTGCAGAATTTTTATGTCATCACCAGCTACAACCGCAGCCCGTTATACGCCATGGCCGTGTACCAACTGGCGCAAGAAATCCGTACATTACGGGATACCCCGCGGGTTAAGGAAAAGTAGCGCCCCACTTAGGTTTCCCGAAAATACGGCGAACGGGGCAAGGTACCAAGTCTTGCATTAACACATAATATCTGTTGGCAATGGTATTTCAAATGAGTGACGTTGCCTTTTCAGCCAAGGTGGGGTGCTGAGGCGCCGGTGTGCAGTTACTTGACCCCCAGCCGGTATTTGACTATGCTTTACGTTACTCTTATCGATGGGAGAAGTGTATGACGACAGTTACCGTGTCCCAGAAGTATCAAATAGTCATACCAAAAGAAGTGCGAATCTCGTTGGGCTTGCGGCCTGGGCAGAAGATCCAGGTGCTTGTATATGAGGGGCGGGCAGAGTTCGTTCCAGTGCGTGATGCCAAGAGCATGCAAGGTTTTTTGCGCGGGATCGACACCTCTGTGCCACGTGAGCCGGATCGCTCATGAATGTCATAGACTCCTCGGCCTGGCTGGAGTTTTTTGCTGATGCCGCCAATGCCAAGGTTTTTGCCAAACCGATTCGTGATTTCGGGCAATTGATCGTCCCCGCAATCTGTTTGTACGAGGTTTTTAAGCGGGTGTTGCAACAGCGCGGTGAGAATGAGGCGTTGCAGGCCGTGGCGTTTATGCACCAGGGAAAGGTGGTCGATCTGGATGCTGACCTTGCTTTGAGTGCGGCACGTCTGGGGCACGAATTAAAACTGCCGATGGCAGATGCAATCATTCTGTCCACGGCGCGGCGTTATGATGCCACTGTATGGACACAGGATGCGGATTTTGAGGGGATAAAAAGCGTGAAATATTTTTCAAAACAAGCTGGAAAACCGTAATCGTTGGCCATTGCCATGGATCACAGCTTTCAGCAAGAACTTCCCCCGCATACAATCTGGAGTTAACCATGATCAACAATGATGTGCTCCGCAGCATCCGCTATGCTCTGGATATTAGCGAACCAAAAACCGTAGAAATAATCAAGCTGGGTGGACAAGACATTGACCGCCCTGAGCTTGCGCTACTTTTAAAAAAAGAAGATGAGGAAGGTTATGCCGAATGCAGCAGCATTATCATGCGCGCTTTTCTCAATGGATTAATTACATACAAACGCGGCGAGAGTGATGCCAAACCCGATCAGGATAAAAAACCGGACGCGCCGCTGCACAATAACGACATTTTAAAAAAACTCAGGATTGCCTTCGAGCTGAAAGAAGATGATCTGCATGAAATCATGGAGCTGGCCGAGTTCAGCATTTCAAGGCCAGAGATCAGCGCCCTGTTCAGAAAAGAAGGCCATAAAAATTATCGCAAATGCGGCGATCAGGTACTCAGAAATTTTTTAAAAGGGTTAACGATTCGTCTTCGTGGTGTGTAGTCCCGACACTTAACAAACCATTTTAGTTAACCATAGCGAGCATTCCCCATGAAAAAAATCACACTTCACATCCACGCCGAGATGGAAATTCCCGACCACTGGAAAATCATTGATGACGGCCATGGGCTGCAGCGGTTGAAAATCGGCGACAAGTTTGTCGACTTCGACATCGCACCCCTGAGCGCCAGCACCAATGAAGAAGATACCGTCTGGACCGATGAAGATGAAGAATTGACAGCGCAGGTGCTTGATACTGTCACGGGGATGGATGCAACGCTGGAACTGGATGTAAATTAACAGGCGCCCGGGCGCCTTTCCACGAAAATTTAAGGTGCGTCCCACTTTTATGCCCTCTTGCCCGCTCTGTACTCCTGAAAACGAAACGCTCTTGTGGCGCGACAGCGTTTGCCGCATTATCCTGGTGCCCGATGCGCATTATGGGGGATTTTGCCGGGTGGTCTGGCAGGCGCATGTCAAAGAAATGTTGGATTTAAGCATGGCGCAGCGACAGCATTTCATGGCGGTAGTATTTGGCGTGGAAGAGGTGTTGCGTGACATCCTGCAGCCGGACAAGATTAACCTCGCGTCACTGGGCAATCAGGTGCCGCATTTGCACTGGCATGTGATCCCACGTTTTACCGACGATGCCCACTTTCCTGACCCCATATGGTCTACAGCGCGGCGGGCCGGACAGGTACGTAGGGTAGACCCTGCCGCGCTTACGCGGCGGTTAGGGGAACTTTTAAAAAACCCGGAAGATCAAAACTCAGGAAATTGATGAGGTGGGCAGCATGGACTCCGAACGAGCCTTGATCATATTGTCTTCGCTGATGGTCATTATGGCGATCAGCCTGAAAAGCTGTAGCTCATTGGTAACCACCGTAAGCCTGTCAGAATAAGCGGGATTTTGCCGCGCGATTAATGCAGGATACGTGGGATGGTCAGTGTAAACGTTGGGATTGCAGCGTCAAAATGGGTGCCAGTGTCGGCGATCATTTGATACGAACCTTGCATGGTACCCACCGGCGTTTCCAGGATCGCGCCGCTGGTGTATTGAAATTCTTCACCCGGACGCAAATAAGGCTGCTCCCCAACCACGCCTTCACCGCGCACTTCCTGGATTTTGCCATTGGCGTCAGTTATCACCCAATGGCGGGTGATTAGTTTGGCAGGCACTTTCCCGTCGTTACGGATGGTAATCCGGTAGGCGAAAACATACTGCCCACGCTCAGGAAGCGATTGTTCTTCAATAAAAAAAGCTTCCGCTTGCACCTTCACATCATTATCTGGACTGCTATTCATTACTACTCATCTCATTTGGCGCGGCGCACAACGATGGGAGCCTGCTAGGATAGCGGCTATAAACCCCAAAATTTTAGGTAATCCTGAGTATCTATTTTAACCCAGATTTTCACTTATGGGTTTACTATAAATTCAGCATCTTGCGTTGGCTATCAGAAAATGTATTTAGGGGCGCTTTAGTTACATGGTTGGGCGGGCGATAACCTTGTGGGATGCTACGGCTATGTTTTTGCCCCTATCCACCTAGAATAAATCCAGAACAAATGTAAATATCTTCACTTTATCCCATTAACTGAGGACTCAATATGCGCATGAATATGGCTCGCCTGGCATTAATGTTTGGCTTATGGACACCCTTTGGCGTATTTGCCGCAGACCATCAAATTAAAATGGTCGACGAAGGCGCGGAAGGCAACATGATTTTCGAGCCGGGTTTTCTAAATGCCAAGGTTGGCGACACAGTGACCTTTGTGGTCAAGGATCCCGGCCATAACGTAATCTCGCGTGTTGTCCCCCCCGGCGCGGACGGCTGGAAGGGTACCGTGAGCCAAGGCTTCACCATTACCCTGGCTAAAGAAGGAATATATTTATACGAATGTGACCTGCATAAAATGCTAGGCATGGTTGGGATAATTCAGGTGGGAGCGCCCATCAACCTCGAAGCCGCAAAGGCGGCGGCTTCGGTACTTTCAAAAAAAATGGCAATGGGCGCCGAACGCCTGGATGAATATATGGGCAAAATCCGGTAAATTTTCCCCTTCAATATTTTCCGTTGACCGTCGGGTGTCAATTTTTAACCCCTACTTCCAAGAGGTGGCTACTCGGCCTCATACTAGACGCTAAAGCCGTATAATAATTATCAAGCCCCGGGGAATTTTTAGGCAATCTTGTAAATTACGGCATTTAGGGGTTGGCAATACCTGAATGCTGTGGTTCAATAAACCCTTGCAGGAAGCATAAGGAAGGGAACTATGACCTCGACGCTAGGAGCGCCACAGGGGGTCGCAGAAACGGAAAAGGCGGGGCTGGCCGTGCGTTATAAGCAGGTTCGCCGCGCCAGCGAAGAAATTTGCCATCCGTTAGCGATTGAAGATTATGGCGTACAGGGCATGGCGAATACCAGTCCGCCGCGCTGGCATCTTGCGCACACTACCTGGTTCTTCGAAACTTTTTTATTAAAGCCTTACCTTCCCCGCTACACCGCGTTTCATCCACAATTCGAATCACTCTTTAACTCTTATTACGAAACCCTGGGCGCACCGTTTTCCCGGCCCTTACGGGGTGTACTATCGCGCCCTACCACCGACGAAATTTATTCTTATCGCGCTTACGTCGATACCGCCTTGATGGAACTCATAGGCAGCGTACGTGGTAATGACTGGGAGAATGTAGCCGCGCGCATCACATTGGGGTGTCATCACGAGGAACAGCACCAGGAATTATTGCTCACCGACATTAAATATAATTTCTCGCTTAATCCCTTATGCCCCGCTTACCGTACAGACCTGCGCCAAACCCCGCATGAGAAAACCTTGGCGCTGGACTGGATGCCCCATCCGGGCGGCATTTATGAAATAGGCGCGAAAGAAACCAGTTTTTCTTTTGATAATGAACGGCCGCGCCACCGTATTTATCTTGGCCCCTATACGCTCGCCTCACGCTTGGTGACCAACGGCGAATACTTGGAGTTCATCACCGCGGGAGGTTATCAACGGGCTGAATTATGGCTGGCGGATGGTTGGCATACAGTGCGCGGCCACCACTGGCAAGCGCCCCTTTACTGGCAATGTATCGAAGGCACGTGGTGGCAGTTTACGCTCGGCGGGATGCAACCCATAATCGAAAATGCACCTGTGTGCCACATAAGTTATTACGAAGCCGATGCGTATGCGCGTTTTCGTGATGCCCGCCTACCCACTGAACAGGAATGGGAAGTGTCGGCAGCGCTGCAGCCCGCTCAATCGGCGGCGGAGAATTTCCGTGAATCGGATTTTCTGCATCCGCAGCCCACCCCACGCCAGGGGCAAATTATGCAGATGTTCGGCGATGTCTGGGAGTGGACCTGCAGCGCTTATGCGCCCTACCCCGGCTACCACGCGCCTGCTGGCGCGCTGGGAGAATACAATGGCAAGTTCATGGCGAACCAGATGGTATTACGCGGTGGCTCCTGCGTGACCCCCACCGGGCATGTCGGCGTAGCCTACCGCAACTTTTTTTATCCGCATGACCGGTGGCAGTTCAGCGGCATTCGCTTGGCGAATCACTTATGAAGCAAGCGACTGTGCAATTCCATGACAAACTGCCTGGCAACGCCGACCTGCGTGCGGAAGTACTGCGCGCTTTGGGTGCGCAACCGCGGCGGCTGTCCCCCAAATTTTTCTACGACCGCCATGGCTCGGAATTATTCGACACTATCTGCCGGGTTCCTGAGTACTATATTACACGCACCGAAACAGCCATCCTCCAAGCCAATGCTGCCGCGCTCGCGCGCCTCGCGGGAAGGCGCACAGCGTTGATTGAGCTGGGCAGCGGCGCAAGCCAAAAAGTACGCCTGATACTCGACATGCTGCGCCCGCATGCTTATGTGGGCATAGATATTTCCAAAGATTATTTACTGGGCGCGACCCGCCGCCTCGCCGCCGCCTACCCTTGGCTGAAAGTCTATGCGGTATGCGCAGATTTCTGCCAACCGTTGTCTTTAACCTGTTGCCCTCCTGACCTCAAACGTGTGGCTTTTTTTCCTGGCTCCAGCATCGGAAATTTCGAACCACAACACGCTGTGCTTTTTATGCGGCAGTTAAAATCGGTGTTAGGCCGCAACGGGGCGCTCGTAATCGGAGTGGACCTAAAAAAAGAACCGCGCCACTTGAATGCCGCCTACAATGATGCGCAAGGGGTGACCGCCGAATTCAACCTCAATATTTTGCGGCGCATGCAACGCGAACTCGGCGCGAAAATGGATATCCGGGGCTTCCGCCATGAAGCGTTTTATAACGAAATTCACGGGCGCATCGAAATGCATCTTGTCAGCCTACGGGCGCAGCAGATCCATATTGACAACGAAACTTTTCATTTTGGGAAAGATGAGCGGCTCCATACTGAAAATTCCTATAAATATACTATCGAAGAATTCCAGGCGCTTGCGCGCATCGCCGGTTACGAACCCCATACGGTGTGGACCGATGAAAAGCATTTATTCAGCGTACATTATTTGCAGGTGGCAGCACTCGGCGAAGCCGGACCCATTCCCAAAGACCACGGCGGCGACTGTAGTGGGATCACAACCGAAAATTCCTGATAATTATTATCCATCACCGGTTAAAAACCATTTAGCCGGAGGCATCCCATTCAAGCCAAATGGGTGTAGAATTAAAATCTTCCAATAAAACCCTGAGGAAGCCCCAAATGTTAATGACGCACCGCATACTCCGCTTAGTAATGGTAGCAACATTCTCACTACCGCTCGGGGTATCCGCCGAACCTGACAAACCCTCCGCCCATCATGAAGCACCCACCGCCCCGGCAGGCGCACACGATGAAACGGCACATAAATTTTCCCATAACTTTACTGCCCATTGGATAAAAACATTAAACGATGACCAAAAAATGCATGTGGACATGATGCATCTTGTGCTCGACCGTGAACTGGTGGTGTTGAAGGCGCAAGAAGAACTCATACAAAAGCAGATTAATCGCCTGGTGGCGCAAGATGCGGCATCCACAAACGCGGTACACGCAAAGATTGATGAGCTGATGTCAGTAAAAAAACAGATCTTGCGGTCCCGTTACTCCCATATCACAGAAATGCGCGCGATATTAACCCCCGCACAACGTATCTCATATGATATGGAGACACTGGAATTCAGCGGTGTTAAATGATTTATGGGATGCGCCTTCTTGCGTGACTCGCATGCGGGCAAGATAGGATGCCATATTTCAACCGGACAAGCGCTTATTTCCCCAGCAGCTCACCCACAGGCTTTAAATCTTCCACATGATCGCAGATGGCCTTGACAGCCATGAGGATCGGTATGCCAAGCAACAATCCCCACATGCCCCACAACCAACCCCAAAACAACACCCCGGCGAAAATAACCACAGCGTTCATCTGGCTTGCGCGGCTAGTAAGCCACGGTGTTAACAGAAAACCTTCGATACTGGTGATAAGCAGGGCGATGCCGGAAACCACCAGGGCCATGCCTATTGTGCCGAACTGGAGAAAGGCAACTAGCGCTGTGCCACCGGTAATGATTAACGCGCCAAGATAAGGAATGGTATTCAATAGCGCTGCGGCGATTCCCCAAATCGCGGCATTCTCCACACCTATCCAAAGGAATGTGAGCCACGTTGCCACTCCCACAAGAAAACTCGTGAATAACTGCACCAGAAGATACCGCTGAATCTGGCTGGTGATTTCATCAAGCACTTGGAGGGTGATTTTTTTCTTACTAAAAGTGGAGCCTCTGACCTTAACCAGCTTGCGGCGGAAACCGTCACCTGAAGCCATCAGAAAAAATGCAAGGAACATGACTAAGGCGCCTTGGGCGGCAAATCCAGCCGCACCCATTGTGCCGGCCCAAAGGTACTCTTGAAGATTAAGCTGGGGTTTTTCGATTTGTACCCGGGTCACCCCCCGCGGGGCAGAGGATGGTGCAGGTGCCGTATCACGTGCCGCCCGTTCAATCTCTGTAGTTGCTTGCTGTACTTTCCTGATCGCGTTTTCAGGCGCACCCTGTTCTTTGCGTAGCGTTTCGCGGAATTTTTTCGCTGCTTCGGGCAAGCTTTCTATTGTCGCCACAGCCTCATCCCGAAGTGAATAAACCAAAGAACCCAATCCGCCCACAATACCCACCAATACTACTGCAGCCCCAATCACCCGTGGAATTCGCCATTTCCACATCACATTAACGAGCGGAGAAAGCGCATAACTGATCATCACACCTAACATCAGTGGGATGAAAACCTCGCGGGCCCAATGTAACATGAAGATGATGGCAAACACTGTCAGCAGGGCAAGCGGAAGGCTATGGATCTCCACCGATGTGCGGGCAGTGCTAGGATGACCAAGCCCGGGAGGAACCGTAGGAGTATCAATAGACAGCGATTCTCCCATAGGATGGGCTAGATCGGCCGGTGAAGCGGCATGCAAAGGGGAAACGGGGGGAGTAGAGCCTGATAAATCCGGCAGAATCTGTTTTAACATTAGAATTAACTACCCAGGTTTGGATGTCGCGCAACAGGGGCAATATGACGTTAACTTTAAATTAAAATATTTCCATATTGCTCCACAACGACACAAGTTTGTATGTTAAATACTTTTAAAAATCCCACGGAACAAGCAACGGGCTGGCGCACATTTGCCTCTGCTGGTAGCCGGGATAGCCTCGCATTTCCTACATGCCCAAGCACCGTATTATTGGGTTAGCAGTTAAGGCATGATTTCCGGCGTGTACACAACCCTGCCTCCTCCATAGGGATTAAGGGTGGCTTTGCTGGCCGTATGCGCAACAAAAGCCACCCTTAATGATTTTTGAATATATTACTTGGGATGCAAGTCATTCTTGACGGAGGTTACGCCTTTAACTTGGCGTGCGACTTCACCGGCCTTGTCAATATCGGCCTTGTCATGGACAAAACCACTTAACTGGACCACCCCTTTAAAGGTCTCGACGTTAATTTCGGCCGACTTCAGGGAAGGTTCAGCCAAAATGGCGGTTTTTACTTTAGCGGTAATCACGGAGTCTTCAATAAATTCGCCTGTACCTTCATGCTTTGCCGTAGAGGCGCAACCGAGCAAAGAAACCACGAAAATGGCGAGGAACAAATTAGAAATGGTTTTAAGTAGATTCATGGGTAAATTTCTCCAAATATATAATTATAAATAACATCAACTATTTTCCTTGCGGTATTTCTGTCGATGTATTACAGCCAGTGCTTCAGTATCCTTCTTTGTTTTTCGACGCACCCACCGCATCCAAAGCAAGTGGGATTATCCGCTTGGACCTGGACGATAAGATATCGCAATCAAAACCACCAGAAGTTCCGAAGAATCAATAATATATTTTCAGGCAATAAAGGTCTGTTCGATAACCAACATAGGCGGCTTAAATATTTTTAAATGCTTAGCCATTAATGAATGAAAAACTACTGCGTAACCTTTATCAAAAAAAACTCCTATTCACAGATACCCTAGTGGCAACGCCCATAGCGACCGGCTACGGCACAACTACGGAGATTGCAATTAATGGCCAACGGTAGTAAAAGTCACTCAATTCCAATGATGATATTGGCGGCCCGATCTACCACTTAATACACTATGTTATAATCCCTGCCATTATGCTCACTTACCCGCAAATTGACCCGGTAGCGCTTACCCTGGGGTCGCTCACGATCCATTGGTATGGACTGATGTATCTGCTTGGCTTTGGCGCGGCGTGGTGGCTGGGTCGCGCGCGCGCCAATGCGCCTAACTCGGGATGGACGGCCGAGCAAGTCGGCGATATGATTTTTTATGGCGCACTCGGCGCGGTGCTGGGCGGGCGGCTCGGTTATATCCTGTTTTATGATTTGCCGACCTATCTTGACAGCCCATTAAAAATGCTCAGGATCTGGGAAGGCGGCATGTCGTTTCACGGCGGTATGCTAGGCGTGCTCGTAGCAATGTGGCTGCTCGGGCGCAAGACCGGTAAATCTTTTTTTCAGGTGACAGATTTTCTTGCGCCGCTGGTGCCGATTGGTTTAGGTGCCGGGCGCATTGGTAACTTCATTAATGGTGAATTATGGGGCAAGGTCAGTGATGTGCCGTGGGCGATGGTGTTTCCGCACGGCGGCACACTGCCGCGTCACCCGTCGCAGCTTTATCAGGCACTGCTCGAAGGTTTAATCTTCTTCCTGATTCTGTGGTTTTATTCGCGCAAACCGCGCCCAACCATGGCGGTGTCGGGACTGTTTTTGCTGTGTTATGGCTTGTTCCGTTTTGTTGTGGAATTTGTGCGTGAGCCGGATCAACAGTTAGGCTATCTGGCGTTTGGCTGGCTGACTATGGGGCAGGTGTTATCTGCGCCGATGATTGCGGGGGGCATTGGCCTATTGGTGTGGGCTTACTCCAAAAGCCCGAAAACTGAAGTGGGCGCTCCGACACTGACAGCCACCAAACAGAAGCGACGCTGACATGCAACAGTACCTCGACCTGATGCGCCATGTGCGCACCCACGGCACGCATAAACAAGACCGCACCGGCACCGGCACGTTGAGTGTGTTCGGGCATCAGATGCGTTTTGATTTGCGCCAGGGGTTCCCCGTAGTTACCACCAAAAAAGTACACCTTAAATCCATCATCCATGAACTGCTGTGGTTTCTGCGCGGTGAGACCAACACACGCTACCTGAAAGAAAACGGTGTTTCGATCTGGGATGAATGGGCGCGCGTGGACGGTGAGCTGGGTCCGATTTACGGCTATCAGTGGCGCTCGTGGCCCACCGCCGATGGCCGCCACATTGACCAAATCAGCCAAGTGATCCAGCAGCTTAAAACCAATCCGGATTCGCGCCGCATTATAGTCAGCGCGTGGAACGTGGGCGAGATCGAGAATATGGCCCTGCCGCCGTGCCATGCGTTCTTTCAGTTTTATGTGGCGAACGGCGAGTTGTCATGCCAGCTTTACCAACGCAGCGCGGACATTTTTCTCGGTGTACCGTTTAATATTGCGTCATATGCCCTGTTAACCATGATGGTGGCGCAGGTGACTGGCTTGAAACCAGGCGATTTTATCTGGACTGGCGGTGATTGCCATTTGTATAGCAATCATCTTGAGCAGGCTGACCTGCAACTCTCGCGCGAACCGTATCCCTTGCCGCAGATGAAACTTAATCCGGTAGTAACGTCTATTTTTGAATTTAGCTACAGTGACTTTGAATTGACCGGTTATCAATCGCACCCGGCCATCAAGGCACCTGTAGCCGTATGATTAGCGCACCCATAGGTGGCCTATGATTATCGCGCTGATTAGTGCGATGGGGCGCAATCGCGTTATCGGCATTAACAATACGCTGCCGTGGCGGTTACCTGCGGACCTGAAACACTTCAAGCAGATCACGATGGGCAAGCCGGTGTTGATGGGGCGCAAAACTTACGAATCTATCGGCAAGCCTTTGCCGGGCCGCACCAATATTATTATTAGCCGCGACGGTGATTACCGGGTGCCGGGCTGTATTGTGGCGCATTCGATTGATGCGGCGCTGGCGAGTGCGGCAGGCCACGAAGAAATTATGGTGATTGGCGGCGCGGCGCTTTATCAGCAAATGCTGCCGCGTGCAGACCGGCTATATCTGACGTTGATTGATGAAGATTTTAAGGGTGATGCGTGGTTTCCTGAGATTCAACCGGAGCAATGGCAAGAACAGGACCGCGTAGACCATGAGCCGGATGCCGCTAACCCCTATCATTACAGTTTTATGACGCTGCAAAGAATATCACGCACATTACCCTAAAAACCTCAGTAGGAACCTACTACGAACGCCTAATATGCCGAATCTGAACAAAATTTTTCTCAAATTTCCGCTCACCGTAGGGGTAGCTACGCCTTCGCAAAAATTTGATAAAAATTTTGCCCATCTTCACCATCTTAGTCGCTCTCGCTACATTTCCAACTGAGGTTTTTAGGGTAACCGGAAAATGCGGCTCCACTTGAAAAGCTGGCTTAAGTCCACATTATTGTTCATCACCCTTATCCCCACCACCGCGCCCGCCACCACCCCAATAAAGAACAATGAAACATCCCACGCAGTAATATTCATGTATAGCCACATTGGCGCATCAAAATATCCCAACACCAATATCAGCATTAAACAGTTTTCTGCGCACCTGGATTATCTGGATAAAAACAAATATCAGGTGTGGCCACTGGGAAAGATTGTTGATCACCTTAAAAATGGGCTCGCGATTGCTGACCGCACGGTTGCCATCACCTTCGACGATGGGCATCTTTCAGTGGTTAAACATGCTTACCCACGCCTGAAAAAACGCGGCTGGCCGTTCACTGTGTTTATTTATACCGATGCGATGGATCACCACCCGAAGCGCTATATTACCTGGGAGCAGATGCGTGACATGCGCCAGCACGGCGCGAGCTTTGCCAATCAATCCAAAACCCACGATCATTTGACCCGCCGCCGTAAAAAGGAAACTACGGCGGCGTGGACAGCACGTGTGCGCGCTGACATTGAGCACGCACAGCAGCGCATTGGGGATGAACTGGGTCATAATCCAGAGGGGACCCCCATGCTGTTCTCTTATCCTTACGGTGAATACAACCTGGCGCTGGCCACCCTCGTGGAAGAACTGGGATACGTCGGTATTGGCGAACAATCTGGCCCGGCCGGAGAATACGCCGATTTGCGCGTATTGCCACGCTACCCGATGTCTGAAGGACACGACAGCCTGGACGAGTTTGCGGCGAAGGCAAGCAGCCTGCCATTACCCGTGACCGAAGTGCAGCCATGGGAGCCGCTGCTAAAGAAACTCAACCCACCGCGCATGGTTGCGACGTTGGCAAAAAGTGACGCGCGTCTCGATCAACTGGCGTGCCAAGCCAGCGGGCAAGGACGCATTAAGGTGAAATGGCTGGATAAGAAAGCCCGCCGCTTTGCCGTGCAGGCGCCCCAGCCGTTACGCATAGGGCGCAGCCGCTACAATTGTTCTGCGCCTTCAGCCACTCAACCGGAGCGCCAGTATTGGTTTAGCCATTTGTGGATTGTAAATGCGGAAGGGGTTGTTACGGAAAAACTAAAGGCTCTTCCTTGAACCCTCTCCCTAGCCCTCTCCCGCAAGCGGGAGAGGGGATCATACGTCACGACTTGCAGGGATTAAATATCTTTATGACGCCCCGGCGCCAGCTCCGCAGCATCGGCAAGTGTCAGATCGGCACGCAGATCCACGTAATGCAGCGAGGCGAGGCGGTTATTGCTCATGATGGTGCGAATGTCTTCGATGTAGTCCTGGCCACGCTCTGAATAGGCCATTAAACCCCCTGCCAGTGCGGCCGGATCGAGGATTTCCGCCGTGTTGCGCATGCGCTCACGCAAGCGCCATAAATCGCTGTACACGCGGCTGGTATTGAGGTTGTTGACATAGGCGCGCACCGAATCGCTCACCGAAGGAAAGGTGCGCATGGCAAGGCCAATCCCGGCGGGACGCGCGGCGGGTAACATACCCTTCTTGTCTGTGCTGGCGGTAACGTGGCCAAACAGGTTGTTACCTTCTTGGGCAAAGCGCGAAACACCCCAGCCGCTTTCACTGGCGGCTTGCGCCAAGGCCAGGGAGGTGGGCACCACATCAAGGCGTTGCATCAGTTGGTTGCGCACCGCTACATAATCGAGTGAACCACGGATACGATAGCGTTTTACGCGCTCATCAAGCCAAGCACGTTCGGCGCTGCCCGTGGCGGGAACACCCTCTTTTAACAGGTGCAGCGCATGGGCGCGTTCGCGTCGGACATAATCATTTTCTGCTAAGATAATAGGCAGTAAGGCGCGGAAAAATAAGGATTTCTTGTGTGATGTGCTGGCTACGTTATCAAGGTCGGCGGGCAGCGCTTCAATAGCGATGCGCGGCACCGTTTTACCTGACGCGGGCGGCCACGCGTAGTCCAGCGAAGTGAAAAGTTGCTCCATTTCGGCAGCATTTGCCACACTCACTTTACGCAATTCAAGGCGTGCTGGCATGGGGGGTGATTGCTCCGCAACCATTACGCTGGGCGCGGACAACTTCAGGGTATGGCGTTGCTCTAATGTTATCGCGGTAGTAATTAATGCCACAGCGGTAAGAAGGGGGAAAACTACTACACCCGCATTAAAAAAGCGTTTATTGGGCACCTGTTTCATATTCTTTCATCCTCCGAAAACAATCCACTTGGTATATACACATTGCTATATACAACCCCGTGGCATCCTTGCAGGCTGATGGTTACATCATACCCGAAATCGGGGTAAACCGGAACTGTTTGGCAAACAAAATGTGATGTGGCGCACAGTTTTTATGGGCTTATTTTCGTTTAAAATATTATAATTTCTTCAAAATTCATTTAACTTCTATAAAAATACAAGGTGCATTCTATGGGATGAGCTGCCAAAAATATATACATAAAAATTATATATAACCCCTGTGTCTATAATAAAAACGGTGTAAATAGGTGGCTTCTAACCTACCCAGGAGCGTGCATTGCGAAACAGCCTTAGCCACGGGCCGTCTTCACCCCATTCACCGGAGTGCCACGCGTGCTGTACGGTGCGGAATAGCCGTTCTGGATGGGGCATGAGGATGGTGAATCGGCCATCAGGTGTGGTGAGGCCGGTAATGCCCAGCGGCGAACCGTTGGGATTGGCGGGGTAGGCTTCGCTGGAGCGGCCGTAGTTGTCTACGTAACGCATCACTACCAGCTCCCTGTCGAGGATCTTGCCAGGCAGGGCGGTGGCATCGGGGAACTCGGCACGGCCTTCGCCGTGAGCCACAGCGATGGGCAAGCGTGAACCCGCCATGCCCTGGAAAAACAGTGAGGGCGAACGGGGAACCTCCACCAGCACCAAGCGCGCCTCAAACTGTTCAGAGGCGTTGCGCATGAAGCGCGGCCAGTATTCCGCGCCGGGAATCATGTCGCGCAGGTGTGACATCATCTGGCAACCATTGCACACGCCCAGGCCGAAGCTGTCGGGGCGGGCGAAAAACGCGGCGAATTCGTCACGGGCACGGCTGTGGTGCAAGATCGACCTGGCCCAACCTGCGCCCGCGCCCAGCACGTCACCATAAGAGAAGCCACCGCAGGCGGCGATGCCCTGAAAATCGGCAAGCTTGACACCGCCACCGATGATGTCGCTCATGTGTACATCGATGCTGTCAAACCCGGCACGGTCAAAGGCAGCGGCCATTTCGACCTGCCCGTTCACGCCCTGTTCACGCAGGATGGCGACGCGCGGACGCACACCTTTTTTAAGGTAGGGCGCGGCAATATTATCAGCGGGGTCAAAACTCAACACTGCATTCAAACCGGGATCGCTAGCATCGAGGATGCAGTCGTATTCCTGCTGCGCGCACGCGGGGTTGTCGCGCAGGGTTTGCATGCGCCAGGTGGTTTCGGACCAAGCGCGCTGAAACTCGACGCGGGGTGCGGCCAGCACTTCGCGGCGGTCATGGGTGAAGGCAATGCGATCTGTGCCATTCAAGCCGCCGATGACGTGGCTGTGCTTGCCCAGACCGGCGCCGCGCAACAGCGCCAATACGGTATCGGTATCGCTGTGGAGCACTTGCACTACCGCGCCAAGCTCTTCATTAAACAGCGCGGCGGCCTGCCCTTCTTTTTGATAGCCGCCCAGATCATCCAGCGCGCAGGTGACGCCGGTATGCGCGGCGAAGGCCATTTCACACACGGTGGCAAACAGTCCACCATCGGAACGGTCGTGATATGCCAGCAACAGGCCGTCTTGATTCAGGGTTTGGATGGCCGCGAAAAAGGCTTTGAAGGTCGGCGCATCATCGAGGTCCGGGGCATGATGGCCCACTTGCTTATACACTTGCGCCAACGCCGAGCCGCCGAGGCGATTGCGCCCTTTGCCCAAGTCTATCAGGATCAGGTCGGTGTCGCCCTGATCGGTACGCAACTGCGGCGTGAGGGTTTTGCGGCAGTCGGTGACGCGCGCAAAGGCGCTGATTATCAGTGACAACGGCGCAGTCATGCACTGTTGCTGGCCTTGCGCATCGCGCCACACGGTTTTCATCGACAGTGAATCTTTGCCCACCGGAATGGCAATGCCGAGCGCGGGGCACAGCTCCATACCCACGGCTTTGACGGTGTCGAACAGGGCGGCATCTTCGCCGGGATGGCCTGCCGCCGCCATCCAATTGGCGGAAAGCTTGATTTCGCGGATGTCGGCAATGCACGCGGCAGCGATGTTGGTGAGCGCCTCACCGATGGCCATACGCCCTGAGGCCGCGGGGTTGATGAGTGCGATGGGCGCGCGCTCACCCATTGCCATGGCCTCGCCTGTATAGCCCTGGTAATCACTGGCGGTGACGGCGACATCGGCCACCGGCACTTGCCACGGGCCGACCATCTGGTCACGCGTGACCAGGCCGGTGACGGTGCGATCACCAATAGTAATCAAAAAAGTTTTGTCGGCCACGGCGGGCAGGCGCAACACGCGCAACGCGGCGTCATGCAGATCAATGCCGCGCGTGTCGAACGTTGGTTTATGGAACGGATGATGATGCGCGTCGCGGAACATTTTCGGTGGCTTGCCCAGCAGCAGCGCCATAGGCATGTCCACTGGAGTGTTGCCGAGATGGGCGTCACCTACTTCCAGACGCGGGCCTTTATTATATACAGGGGTATTATCGGAGCCTGTGGCTTCGCCCACCACGGCATAGGGACAACGCTCACGTTCGCAAATGGCCTGAAACAGGTCAAGCTGGTCGGCGTTTACTGCCAGCACATAGCGTTCCTGAGATTCGTTACTCCAGATCTGCATCGGCGACATGCCGGGGTCATCATTGGGGATGGCGCGCAGTTCGATGCGCGCGCCCCGGCCGCTTTCATGCACCAGCTCGGGCAGGGCATTGGACAAACCACCCGCGCCGACATCGTGTATCGACACGATCGGGTTAGCGTCGCCCATCTGCCAGCAGCGGTCGATGACTTCCTGGCAACGGCGTTCCATCTCCGGGTTGCCGCGCTGTACAGAGGCAAAATCCAGCGCCTCGGCACTGGCGCCACTCGCCACCGATGAGGCGGCGCCGCCACCCAAGCCAATCAGCATCGCCGGACCGCCCAGCACGATCAGTTGCGCGCCCACCGGAATAACGCCCTTGGCAACGTGGCCGGGGCGTATCGACCCCACGCCCCCGGCGATCATGATGGGTTTGTGGTAGCCGCGCAGTTCCATGCCCTGCGGCCCTGGCACCCGCTCTTCGTAGGTGCGAAAATAGCCACACAAATTGGGACGGCCAAACTCGTTGTTAAAGGCGGCCGCGCCGAGCGGGCCTTCAATCATGATGTCGAGCGCTGAGGCGATGCGCGCTGGCTTGCCGTGATCTGCCTCACCATTATTAAGCTCGCTGCGATTGATCTCCCAGGGCTGAACCGCACCCGGTAAACGCAGGTTGGATACGGAAAACCCACTTAATCCCGCCTTGGGTTTGGAGCCGCGCCCAGTGGCGCCTTCATCACGGATTTCGCCGCCGGAGCCGGTGGCGGCACCGGCAAACGGTGAAATCGCGGTGGGATGGTTATGCGTTTCCACTTTCATGAGGATGTGCGCATCTTCCCGCACATGCACATAACGTTGGCTCGCCGCGTCGGGGAAAAAGCGCACGGCGGGATGGCCTTCGATAACGGAGGAATTATCTTTATAGGCAGACAATAACCCCGCCGGATGTTGCTGGGCGGTGTTGCGGATCATGGCAAACAAGCTGTGCGGTTGCGGCTGGCCGTCGATCGCCCAGCCTGCGTTAAAAATCTTGTGGCGGCAATGCTCGGAATTCGCCTGGGCAAACATCATCAGTTCGACATCGGTGGGATTACGCCCCAGACCATTACCTATGCCAGCAAAACTTTCCAGCAGGTAATCAATTTCATCATCACTCAGCGCAAGCCCAAGCTGCTGGTTGGCTTCAATCAGCGCGTTACGGCCACCTTCCAGTACATCTATGCGCAAAAGCGGCGCCGGTTCAGCCTGGCGGAACAAAGCATCGGCATCGTCAAAACTGGTCAGCACGGTTTCGGTCATGCGGTCGTGAACCAAATCCATTAAAGCCGCGCGCCGCACAGCCGTAAGGCCGCCCACCGTGTCGACATAATACGCAATGCCGCGTTCCACGCGCTGCACCGCTGGCAAACCGCAGTTGTGCACAATATCAGTGGCCTTGCTCGACCACGGCGACAGGGTGCCAAGGCGCGGAACTACCAGCAGTAATTCGCCGCCGGGCTGTTGCGCCTCACTCTGTAGGTCACCGCCAAATAGCGTGCCCAGCAGCGCCTGTTCGTCTGCCGCCAAGGTGCGTTCCACATCCACAAAGTGGATAAATTCCGCCACAATCTGCTGGATTTCAGGAACGCGGTGGCGCGCGGTGGCCATCAGTTTGTCGAGACGGAACGAAGAGAGGGCAGCGGCGCCGCGCAGTCGAAGCATGGAAGTCTCGCAGAGAGGTTAGAAAAGGCTTATTCTAACATTAGTGGGTGTTCCCGGACACGATGTCCTTATAAAAAACATGGCTTAGGTTCCCTTATGGCAAGCGTTCTGATACCTCTTGCACAAGGCTGCGAAGAACTCGAAGCCGTCACGCTGATTGATCTGTTGCGCCGCGCCGGTGCCGGTATACAGGTGGTGACGGCGGGGCTGGATGAACACCCGGTACGCGGCAGCCGTGGCACGGTGCTGGTGCCCGACACCACACTCGACCATGCGCTGCATCAGGCATTTGACATGATCGCGTTACCCGGCGGCCAGCCCGGCGCAAACAACCTCAATGCTGATGCGCGCATTCACACCTTGCTGAAAAAAATGGCCGCGCAAAACCAATACACTGCTGCAATCTGCGCCGCGCCGCTGGTGTTGGCGAATGCCGGTTTATTGCATGGCAAACACGCCACCAGTTTTCCCGGTGTACTGGATAAAATGAATCTGCCTGATGTGACATTGCAAACGGCGCCAGTAGTGCAGGACGGCAAGGTGATTACTTCCCGCGGCCCCGGCACGGCCATGGATTTTGCGCTGACGCTGATTGAGCTATTGGTGGGTCGGGCGAAACGCGACGAAGTGGAAGCGGGGTTGGTGCGGTGAGTTTTTATTAACCCAGATTTTCCATTAGCGCTCGTAGCGAGGGCGTACAAGGTGTTGAAGATGGGCGAGAAAAATTAAAAAATAGCCGGAGGCGTAGTCACTCTACGGTG
>JAGVME010000111.1 GCA_020053945.1 Gammaproteobacteria bacterium | reverse complement strand
CGATCTGGAAAATCTAAAAAAAGAAGGCCTCAATACGATGGTGATCGTAGTTTCCGCCGACATTCAGCCCCTGGCGCAGGAACGGGTATTGGCGCTGGGCGCAATGGCGTTCATTAAAAAACCTGTAGATACTGGCATACTCAGGAAAATTCTTACGGAATTCGGGATTCTATGACTATCGCTGCGCTTAATGCTGACCAAACCGATGCCTTGCAAGAGGTGGTAAATATCGCCATGGGGCAAGCCGGTGATCGGCTCGCACGAACCCTGGATGTATTCGTCGAGCTGTCCGTGCCCCGGATACGGCTGGTGCATGTATCGGAAGT
The DNA here is from genome assembly GCA_020053945.1 of Gammaproteobacteria bacterium. Lineage (GTDB taxonomy): Bacteria > Pseudomonadota > Gammaproteobacteria > Ga007554. The sequence continues at coordinate 44,327 of JAGVME010000111.1, read as the reverse complement.
AATACGCACCGTGCGGGAAATGATCTCCAACACTTCCCTGGTGAGCGCCGTACGCCAAGCTTTTTTCGATGAGTTACGCGGCGAGGCCGTGGTTATCTATGACAATGCAGGCTGCAAGGATCTCGCCAACCTGATGGGCTATAACGATGAGTTAAGCGCTTTGGAAGAACAGGAGTTGCTATTGGATGTAAGCAATGTTCTGGTGGGCGCCTGCGTCAATGGGGTCGCCCAGCAATTCGGCGCCGACTTGAGTTTTTCGCCGCCGTCCATTATCGCGGAAAAAATACCCCTGGACTTGGTGATGTCCCCCGAAAACCTTTCTTGGCAATATGCATTATTGGTTGAGGTTAATTTTGGCCTGGAGAATAGCGATTTCAAAAGCCACTTGCTGATCCTTATGGCAGAAGAAGGCATAGACACGTTGCGCGGCTCGCTGGACCGGCTGATGGAAGCGATCTGAATGCCAGCTTCCGGGGAAGACCTCTCACTGCTGGAATTTATTGTCGAGAAAGTCAACGTCGGGATTTTCGTCATCGACAGCGAATTCCGTGTGGTAGTGTGGAACCGCTTCATGGAAAGCCACAGCGGATGCCGCACGCAAAACATTGTAGGCCAGGATTTGTTTGCGGCCTTTCCTGAACTTAGGGAGTCCGAGAAATGGTTACGGCGCAAGATACAAAATATTTTTGTGCTTAAAAATGGCTCCTTCACCTCTTGGGAACAGCGCCCCTACCTGTTCCGTTTCCGCCACAACCGCCCCGTCACAGGAGGGGTGGATTGCATGCGCCAGAACTGCGCATTTCAGCCCATAAAGGACAAGGCTGGGGAGGTGCAGTATGTGTGCGTTACATTATTCGACGTTACAGATACCAGCATTTACCAAAACATGTTGCAGAAAACAATGGTTTCATTGGCTGATGCCAGTAACCGTGATGGTTTAACGGGTATTTATAACAGGCGTTTTTTCGAGCAATCACTGGCTAAAGAGTATAGCCGCGCACAGCGTTATGGCCATACCTTTTCGTTGGTCCTGCTGGATTTAGACCATTTTAAGAACGTCAATGATGTCCATGGCCACTTGGCAGGCGATGAGGTTTTGCGCGAGACCGTACACCGGTTAGGCGGCTGCCTGCGCGATGCGGATATTCTCGCGCGCTATGGCGGCGAGGAGTTCGCGGCGATCTTGCCAGAAACCGCGCAAAACGGCGCCATGATTGTCGCGGAACGATTACGCGCGGCGGTGGCGGCCACCCCCATCATCTTTAATAACCAACCGTTGGCAATAACCACTAGTCTGGGCATAACAGAACTGCGGGCCGACATTCGCCGCTATGAAGATCTCATCAAAGAAGCTGACCTTGCTTTATACGCGTCTAAAGACAGCGGCCGTAACCGCGTAACGTGCTATACGCCTACGCTAGGCGCCGAACAGGCCTAACCTTTACCATTCCCTTATCGCACGCCCTCCGTTTACACGAATATTGGAAATCAATTTTGGTTTTCGGCGGGAATGGGTTTCTGGGCATCCAGTTTGTCGCGGTATTCTTCAAGCAGATTCTCGATTTCCACGCGTTTTATGCCGGTAAATGGCTCCAGGCGCAGCACTGCGTCGGTGGCGCTACGGTCACGGCACTGCTCGATCAGGTCGCGTCCATGCTGATAGAGTTTGAGATTTTTACTTTCGCAGAGGGTCACCTGCTGCTCACGCCTGAGTAGCGTGGATTCCATCTGTTTTTTTTGTGCCTGGATTTGCGCCAGCTCATTTTCGGTATGGGCTTGCTTGGTTGTCAACTCGGCCAGACGCTGGTCAAGTTCAGTTTTCTGCGCTTGCAGCGTGTCTTTTTCCTGGGTCATGGCGTCAAGCATCAACTGCAATTGCTGGCGTTGCGTACTTTCTGATTCTGCGCGCGCCTGGGCGCCATTAATCTGGCCTGCGAGTTTTTTCTTCTCTTGCGCAAGCCGTGCTTTCTCTTGTTCAAAAGTAGCCAGTTTTTCTTCCAAGGTGGCTTTTTCCTGACGGAGTTGTTGTACTTGTTGCTGGGCATTACGCAACGCTTCACGCTCCCGCGAAACGCGTTTGTCCTCACCCCAGGCATTGCCACCCGACAAAGCGCCCGCCAGCACGAGCGGAACCAGCAAGCCAGCTATACGCGACATCAACATTCTCCAAAATTATTTATTCAAAAATTATTTATTACGGTGAAGCCCTGATTAATTCCCCTATGTCATTCCGGGCACAGTATAAGCAAGATCCCTCTCTACGTTCGGGATGACAATATAAATGCAACCCCAGAGATAGCACCTGGCCAGGCAAGACAACAGTGGCCGATTAAGGTTATTTTTAACGTCGCGATGCGCCCTTCCGCAAGATCGTGAACTTAAAACTTGGCGGTCAGATCAAGCTGGAAGACATCAATCGAGAGTGGCAGGCCGCTGATTTCATCCATCGACGCCCAGCGCATCGACAACCAGGTATTTTTGTAAATGCCGTATTGGCCACCGATCATGAATCCCTTGTGGTTGGTGCCGCCGAGATAGAAGTCAGAATCGGTGAAGGCGTCCAGCACCGCATCGCGCTCCAGATAGCGATAACCCGTAAAGACCTGCCATTCGTGGCGGTCGGTAATTTCTGGATAGCCAACGGTGAGCTTGGCCTGGTAGGCCTCGGTTTCAGGTTCGATACTCTGCCCGGTGCGCGTCAGGATTTCGGCCTGATCGAAACCGACGTTACGCGCCCAATCGAAATTGCCAATGACATGGAGGGGAAAGAACTGGGCAAAGCCGACAGCCAGCGTGACGTTAACAATCCGGTAATCCGGGGCCAATGCGTAAAGGTTGGTATTGACATTGCCGTCGTTGTCGATATTAAAGAGGCTGTTACCTTTTTGGCGCGATTGCGGTGCGGTCTGATTGAACTGGGTGTCATTCAACTTCGGGTTTGGAACTCCGCTGACATTACGATAGTCATAATAGCCCACCCCCACCTTGAAACGCTCGTGTACGCCGGGTATCCAGTCCAAGCCTAGCTGAGCGCCGTAGAGCCATTTATCCTTGACTTTAATATTCGTGTTTTTCTCGACTTCCTGCAATGGAAATATCCCGGCCACAGCAAAGGGTTTGAACGCACGCACTTCATTCGCCCAAGGATTAAAGCCAACGGCTACACCCTCGAAATTGAGGTCGACATCCCACACCAGATCGGTGCCGAACCAGGGATTGGGAATGCGTCCGCCGCTCACACTCACACTTTGCAGTGGCGCGATTTTAATGAAGGCGCGATCAAGTACCAGGCTGTATTTATTGGCTGTGGTGCCGAGCGTCTGGTTGGTCGACACCGGATCGCTGGTGTTACCGGTGGCCATGCGCACACCGACATTGACGCCGGGCGCAACCCTGGCATTCAGCCCCAAGTTCAGACGGATGCGCGCGCGGTGACGATCCTCAGTGGTGTTGCTGACCGCCTGACCGAGGGTCTGAAAGTAAACCTCGGGGGCGTTGCCCTCGGGGAACAGATCACCCTGGTAACGCACACGCATATCCCCTTCCCACGTGAGCCTGTCGAGCCATTCCGGCACCGCGTTCACGTTGCCCCACCGCTCGGCTTTTGCCTTAGCGGTTACTTCTTCACGCAGCCCATCGGCGATCTGTTTCTTGACCGACTCCGGTACATACGGCACACGCACCACGCCAATATTAGCCTTCTTCTCCGCCGCCACGGCTTCCCCGGCCTTTACCTCAGCCTGATTGATAAGCTGGTCGGCTTTTTCCTGGGTGAGCACGCCTTGTTCCACCAAGATCTGGATCAGGTTGAGTGTGGTCTGCCGCAGCGTCTCCATCTCTTCGCGTTCGTCGGCCTGGGCAGTGTTTATGGCTAATGCCATTGCCATACACACTGTTACAATCATTGAAGGTCGCATTATTTTTCGCCGGGTTTGCATATGTTCACTCATTAATGTCTTCTCGTTAAAATCCGCCTGTCAGCGCGCGGTAATCCGTAATTTAATCGGTTGCGGCATATCCCCGGGCGCCCCTTCACGTAATGGCGGCAGATTACGCAAGGCTACTTTAAGCGCGCTATCCAGCTCCGTATCGCCAGTGGAGCTAATCAACTCGGCCTGGGTCACTGTACCGCTGGCATTGATCCAGACGTTGACCATGATCCGGTAATCCGCCTCGCGTAGTTTTTTATCCCGTGCCACCGCTTCCTGGATGCGCTCCTTAACCAGCGCGCCGTACCAGGCAAAGCGGTTGCCAATGCCGCCGCCCCCGCCAATAATGCCGCTACCGGTGCCTACGGCCAGATCCGTTGCCATTCCTCCTGCAGGACCGTCCGGTATGCCCGTATCGGGGGGCGGCGCCTCTACCGGCTTGTCGGGGGGCTGATCCGGCTTGGGCACATCGACTTTTTGCGGAATCTCCGGCTTGGGCGGTTCTTCAATTCTTTTCGGCGGTGGTGGGGGCGGTGGAGGCGGCCTTACCAGCGATATCTCCTGAATCACGCGCTTCTTTTTGTCTTTATCCGCGACCACGAATTCCTTGATCGCCAACCAGATCAGCACCGTCACCAACACCAATCCGATGCCCACCACCAGCGCGGGACGCCAGCGCCGCAAAGTCTTGTCCGCTGCGCTCACTTGACTAAGTCGTCAAGCATGAGTAACTTGAACATTGTCCATCTTCCATGCGAGCGCCCTGCGTCGTTGTCGAATGCTTATGTGGCTTGCCACACCGCGCATTCGACGCCTCGCATGGCATCTCGCCTGCAAGCGGCCAATTGTTCAAGTTACTCATGCTTGACTCCTGACCGCTGCGTCACGAGTCCGATCTGGGTGAGTTCCAGGCGTCCCAGCAAATCCAGCACCTCGATTACTTTTTGGTACTGCACAGCGGAATCACCTTTGACCACGATCGGAAATTGCGGGGTGCTGGCCTTATAAGCCATCAGCCGGGATTCCAGATCTTGCAACGACGCGACCGGATACGCATCCAGATACAGTGTCCCGTCCTGGGTGATCGTGATCGCCTTGGTGGTGGGCTTCGCCAGGCTCGGGGTATTGCTGGCTTTGGGCAGGTTGACCTTGATGCCCTGCACTGACGCGGTGGTCATGATGATAAAAATAATCAGCAATACGTAGGCCAGATCCAGCATCGGCGTAACGTTGATATCGTCGTATAGCGCGCCTTCTTCCTGAGCTTTTGCCATGGTCAGCCCCCGTAATTCTCGGCCATTTTGGTGATGAACTCATCCACAAATATGTGCATGTCAGCCGAGATGGTTTTGATCTTGGAGGTGAGGTAGTTGTAACCAAACAGCGCCGGAATCGCCACCGCCAAACCGGCTACGGTGGCTACCAGCGCCGCCGCGATACCGGGCGCGATAGCGTTGACGTTGACGTCGCCGGTGGCGGCAATCGCCGCGAACGTGATCATCACCCCGACCACCGTACCCAGCAGGCCGAGAAAGGGGCCACCGGAAATAGCTATAGTGAGCAGTACCATTGCTTGGTTCAGGCGATGCCCTTCACGCACCAATTGCGCATCCAGGCTGGCGCGCACCGCGTTGATGGATTGGGGGGAGATCACGGGCAAACTATCCGGCGCGCCCACTGCGCTAGCGGAAGACGGAAAGCGGTGTTTCAATTCCGTCACGCCGACATGATAAATGCGGTACAGGGAAGAATGTTTGAACTCATCCATCATTTTGGCTAGATGGTCCATCTTGCCCGCGTGGGCGGTTACGCTGTCGTCCAGTTCCGCCAGCCCGCGTGACATCTTGCCAAACTCTTCGGCGAAAGTTGCGTTGGCTTTTTCCATTCGTCCTAAAAGGAGCGCTTTGGTCACCATTACCCATACCGCAATCACGAACATGAACGCCAGGATGATGATCACCACCCAGCCGTCCACCGTCACGTTTTGCATGGTGGTGGTGAAATAGGATGTGCCCTCGCTGCTATCGGTGGTTTCGTCTTCGCCGTATTTCACCAGCCTGCCCGCCTGCCCCTGCGATTCCACCTGCGCCGCCAGCCACGCGGCGGGACGCGCCACCGTTGACACCTGCACTTCATCCATTTCGCCGACTAAACCGCCGCCGATGCGCAGGCTGGCCGCGGGCGTCAGCGTGCCCGTTGTGGTGACTACTGACTTACCATCCACATACAGGGTAAAACCCTGCGTCCCGCCACCGCCCTGTTCCCCTGTGAAAACGCCCGTCACCGCGATGTGATGCCAGGCATTCAGCGGAATCGATGCGGCCGCGCGCGTCTTCACGCCGTTGACTGCCAGCACCGGCACCCCGCCGGACAGGTTGAGCGTCAAACCGCCCAATGCCAGCAACTCGCCATCGGCTTTCCCGGGCTTGATCCAGGCGGAAAAAGTGAATTCCCGGGCTGCCTGTAACGCCGGGCTGTCGGCCACCATGCCGCCGTCACCTGCCAGTTTGGCGCCCCCGGCGATCAAGCTACCGGATACGTAGGCCAGCTTGGCGGTGCTGGCATGAGTGCCATTGGCCGTGGCGTCCTGCGGCACACCCTGCGTTTCATTCAAGTGATAAACCAGTAATTGCGACGTGTCGTAGCCATAATCATTACTGGCCTTGCTGTCGGCGGCAGCCGCTTGTGCATTACCGTAATAAAGCCAGATAGACTGGGCGGCCTTATTGCCAGCCAGTTTCGGCACCTGCACCCAGAGGAAAGCCAATTCGTTAATGCCATCGTAGCGCTCGATATGAAACTTGAGCGGCGTGGTGTCGTCTTCCGCCACAAAGCGGATATCCGAGCCATCCTCTTTGGCGGAAAGAAAGTCGAAATTGCCGGTGGAAAGACGCACCAGCACCGGCACCACATCCACCTCAACCGGCACAGCCGCCGCCTGGGTATCCAGAGTGATTTTTTTGCGCACCGTCCATTCTTCATTCCACCAAGCCTGGGCGGACGCGGGCAATACCAGTAGCAGCACAACGAGGGCGATAAGACGTTTCATTTGATTTGGGATGATTTTAGAAAATATAGTTGGAAGACTTAACCGTTGCTAGCAGCCTATCTGACTTAGGGGATCGTAGCGAGAAAGTGGGAGAACGAGGGCAGTTTTCCGCTATTTTGAGGCGAATAGCGGGCACTATTTAACGAAAAATAGCGGAAAAATGAACCGCTCTCCCACTTTCACAGTAGATTCGACCTAAGTCAGACAGGCTGCTAGTGTACGGCACATGTGTGACAAAACCGTGACGAAATCATGACGAAGCCGAAAACCGTAACTCCTCCCATCCCGTAGGTCGGCAATACCTTGCCGACGCTTCCCTAGCTGATTCGGCGGGAAAGTGTTCCCGCCCTACGTCTTTTCAGGCGCCCGGAAATCATTCACCAAACCCGACCACTTCCACGCTCACAAACGAGGGCTTGAAGGCTTGCTTCAATTGCTCGGCCGCGCGGGTGGCATCGGCCAGGTTTTGCGATAATGCGGCGGTAGTTTTGGAGACATCATCCCCCGCCGTCACCGCCCCGGAAGACGTCGCGGTAACCGCGCGGGTATCCGCCACCGGGGTGCCAGTGGCGGTGCCCGAAACAGAAATGTTGTCCGCCCCCAGCACCACCTGCGCGGCGATGTTGAGGTTGCCTGCGCGGATACCGGCGTCGCCTGCGTTGACCGTGCCCGTGGGGGCGATCAAGTCGACGTCGCCCGCGCGGCCTCCCACCGGGATGAGCGCGCCAATGCCGCTACCCGATGCTGCGCCCTGTAACACTTGGGTGACGTTGCCCTGACTGTCGATCAGGGTCAGCGGCGGCGGCACCGACGTCGCCGTTTTCTTGCCCTTGCCCGCGTCGATGTCGCCTTCGCTCGACCACAGCAGCACATCACCACCGCCCACGGTAAGGATACGTGACTGGTTCACCAGAATGTCGCCACGCGCAATCCCACGAATGCTACCGTCGGCAACCGTCGCCATGCCGAGTACGCCGCTGTCCTTAAGCCCGATACCCGACCCAGGCACTTCGGTCTGGAGCAACGCGGCGGGGGTGTTGCCCAGACCCACGACAACCTGCCCGCCCGGCGTGATGAATTCAATATCACCGCCGCGCTCAGTGATGATGCGGCTGGCAAACAGATTGATGTCACCTTGGTAGTTTTTGAAGGTACCCTCCGCCTCCTGCTCCCTGATTCCCGGGAAAACCGTTTCCAGCGCGGCATAACCCCGCGCGTAGTCGCCCGCAAACGGGCTGGCAGGGTCGTTGAAATCGCGGCCTGTGGTGCGCAACGCGGTGAACAGCATATCGCGCACCCGCGCGCGCTGGGTATTGGCATCTTGTGTACCTACTTTTTCAATGACCCGCGTCAGCACGTCAGCGGCGCTCAACGATATATCGCCAGTGAGCCAGCGTCCCTGCCACAGCGTGGCGTCATCTGGTGTTCCGGCCTCCAGTTTGGCAATCAGCCGGTTCACTGCGCCCTGATAATCGATCCCGCCTGCGCCCACACCCGCCGCCACATGAATATCGGCGCCGCCCACGGGAAGCGCCGGGTTATCAAGATTGCCGCGGCTCACGATACCCGCCGATGTCCCTAGATCAATATTGCGGCCAGCGACCACTTCAAGCCGCCCCGAACCCGCGACCCAGATATAAGACCCGCTATTTCGGCCCGTGCTAGTGGAATAAAGGACATCCCGCCCGGCTTCTACGCGGCTGACATCATCCGCGTTCGGATGCTGGGCGCTGATGCCAAGGTCGATCACATCCCGCCCCGCCCGCACATTCACGGCCTTGGCCAGTGTCAAATTCAGTTTGTTGCCCACACCGGCGACATCGCCCGCAACCGCATATACTACAGCAGGCTTGAAATCTCCTGAATGTAAGGGTGCCGGTGAAAACCCGTTTGTGTTGCTTGCCAGCCAGATGGCGTCCGGCATCGGCGCCATATCTGTCAGGTTCAGTGAAACCGACAGACTGACCGTGCCTGCGGCCAACAGATTCAGGTCCCCGCGCGCCGCCGGACGCATGACGGCTGACGAGCCCCCAAATAGCACATCATCCTGGAACGAGACCAGATTCAGGTTTGCCGGTAACAATACCAATGCCCCGAGGGACGAGTTGAAACTAAAGTTGAGCGGGGGTTTGTAGACGTTCGGAATTGAGGCAAGCGTCTGCGAACCGCCCGGCGCGTTGCGGAAATTCACTGCGCCGCCCAAGCTGAGCAGAGACGCCGCGCTGTCTTCGCCGTAGGTCGAAAATAGACTCCAGAGCGCGCTGCCTGGATTTCCGACATTGACATTCGCGCCCGCACCGGACGACTGCACCACCAGATGCGGATTGATAAGGGCGTGGATATCGAGTTCGCCTTGCGCCTGCACCTGCGCCTGCACGTCGCCCAGCGCCAAAATCGTGTAGAGCGGTTTGGCCGACGCGCCGCTTCCGACACCTTGGCCACTCGCAATCGTACCGCCGGACTTGATGACAAATTCACCAAGGTCAGCATAATACTGACCACCCAGTAAATCCCCGCCGGTTTCCACCCGCACGTCACCGCCGCCCGTCGTCACCAGTTGGCTGGCATCCGGCGCGGTAGCAGCCATGCGCGCCTGGGTCGGTGTGCTGGCGGAGACATTCTCGATTTTGCCGCTCGCGTTCATGCTTACATCGCCGCCACCCAGCGCACCAATACCCTGCTGAAACTGGTCGAAACGCACCCACCAAGCCGGCTGGAGCGTGTATTGCCCGGTAGCCGCATCCACCTTACCCTGGCGGAACAGCCAGTTAGAATAGAGCTGCGCCGATGGCTTGCCGACGATGTCGTTCAGCGCAGTGAGGCTAACATTGCCGCCGTTCTGGCTGAATTGGGCAAAATTCAGCGAGTTACTTATATTGGTTGGCGCGGTAAAGCCGCTCTGCGGGTCGGCGAGACGACCCGCAGTATAAATCGCGGCCTTGTTGTCGGCGAGCTTGATGTCTTTGCCTGAAGCGATGTAGATATCGCCAGTGCCGGTGCGTATCAGCTTGCCTGCCGCTAGCGTCACATCTCCCACATCCGCCCTTACCGCCAATGGATCGGCGGCGGCGTGGTCAGCGCCCGCAATCAGGCGGTATGACCACGACTCGCCGCCCAGCAGATCGGCGGGAACCAAGGCGGTCGCGATCTTATTGTCGTGGTCGTAAGCAGAGGTCGCCACATTGAAACCATCCGACAGGTTGCCCTGGATATCGAGATTACCTGCGGCGCGCACCGTCAGCACCCCTGGCTCACCGCCGTAGCGATAGTCGGCGAGATTGATATCCCTCAGCATCGCGATATTGCCTGTGTACTGAATTTCGGTTCCAGGCCGGAGATGGAATTTCGTTGCGTCGAAAGCCGGGGTGGCGCCCACCAGCGTTGCCTTGACATTATCACGCTCCGCCTTGGGCAAGTAGCGGTAGGCATCGGCGCTCAAGCGGTTGGCGTCAAGCACACCGCCGCCATTGACGGTGAGCGCGTCATAAGTACGGACCGCCTCCACCACGATGCTGGACGCGCCTGTGATAGAGGTACCGATGGCTTTGGTGTAGTCGCCCGCCACCGAAGTCACCCGCACCCCTTGGCCAACATCCACTTTCGCGGCAAGCTCTGTCAGCAAGTGAAAGGCCGCGCCATCGTAAGTGACATAAACCAGGTTGTTGCTTTTGATGTCGGCGGCCGCCAGATCGGCGCCGTTTTTCAGTAGCGGAGCGGTCACGCCATTGAGGGTCAGGGTGGTGCCGCCCGCGTCACTGTTAGCGCCCGCCACGAAGGCGTAGGAATCACCGGCGCTTAACTCACGTGTCGCGGTCACCGCCAGCGCTGTGGCCGTCCCCACGGCGCGGGGAGTGTTTGCCTCCAGCGCCACTTGAAACGCTGTTCCGTCATAGACAAGGTAGACCGGTTCGCCCGCCTTCAAAAATCCCGCCGCCAGGTTCACGTTGTTGTACTTGATGTCTTTGGCGCCCAAGCCGTTAACGTTGAGCTTGTTTATGGTTGCGGTGTTGTCTGCATCGGGCGTGTACACCACAGTCTGGCCGGGCTTGTAGCTGATGAAGCCGGGCTGGCTGACCACGTAGGTCGTCGTGGTACGTGAACTGGTTGATGTTCCGGGTACTGCGCTTGCCGTGCGATTGGCAAATGGCGCGTCAACGATGTTGAAGCGGGTGCCGTCATAAACCATGTAAACGGTCTCGTTAGCCTTGATTCGGTCAGCCTTTACAACGGCGCCGTTGTACCAAATATCCTTGGCAGCCGTGTTATTAATGCTCAGTTTGCTGGAAGCCTTATTGGTAAATTTGGGTACGAAAGAGACGACTAAGCCCCTGAGCAGTGATGACGCGGCCGTTACCCCCTTCAGGCTGACTTTGTAGTTATTGGCCGTGCCGGTATCGGGAAGCGGCGCATAAAGATGAGTGAATGCGGTGTCGTCGGTGCGGCTGGCGCGGATCAGCACCGTGCCGTCCTGCCCCCCGGCCGCACCGGCGGTGTCAATGCTGCCGCCCGCGAGTACGGTGTCTTCGTCCGTGCTGCCCAGCGTCACGGTGCCGCCATCACGTCCCGCCTGCAAGGCGCGGGCGGAGAGTTTGGCGCCGTCTGCCAGCGTGAGACGGCCGCCGCTATAGAGCTGGATGCTTCCGCCTTCGCGCCCGTCTGCGTTGAGTTCACCCTGCACCGTCAACGCGCCGCTATCTGCGGCAAGTTTGATGTCATGGGCCTTGACGCTGTCCGATGCGGCCACATTCAAATCGCCCGTGCGCACGCGCACGCTTCTCGCGCCATCGAACTCCCCCTGATTGAGCACCGTGTTGAGCGCAGAAAAACTTGCCAGCGTGTTTACATCGAGGTCAAAGCGCGCGCCGTCGCCACGGTTGCCCTCCGCATCCGGCAACGCATTGCCTTGCACGCTGCCGTCGGCGAGCGTGGCCGTGCCGTGAGCGGCGTGCACAATGAGTTTACCCGCGTCACTGCCGGGCGCGGCGGAGACATCAACCTTTGATCCTGCGGCAAATGTCACATTGCCGGTCTCACTCACGAACTTGGCGGTGCCGCCCCATGTCGGGCGGCTTACGTCGAAAAATTGTACGGAACGACCCGCCACGTCTACGCGAGCATCAGCGCCCAGCGTCACGTCGCCGCCGGTGGCGGTGAGTTTGAATTGGCCGGAGGGCAATACAGCCTGGGTATTGAAGTCGACGCTTGTACCGGCCAACGCCCAGCGCGCGCCCAGCGCGTTCACGGGCGCCAGCGCGCGGTCGGCGATGTGTTTTGTCGCCGTTAAGGCACCGTTCGCGGTCAAAGTTTGGTTGGCGCCGCGTTCTCCGCTAATCCGTGCGACATTGAGCATAGTGGATGCGGCAATATTGGTTTTGCCAACGCCTTCGCCCAGCATTTCATTGGCGGTGATGGTTACATTGCCATAACCTTGAATTGCCTTGTCGCCTTCACCCAAGGTAAGCGTGTCGGCGAGGATAGCGAGCGTGCCATCACCGGGCGCGCCACCCGGTGCCAGGGTGTAGGCTGCCGCAGCCGGATTGGCGAGCATGAGATTTTGCGCGCGCAGGTTGGCCGTCTGGCCACTATTATTGAAGCCAGCCAATCCGGCACCCTGCAGGGTCAAATTTTGCAGCGTGGGTTTGCCGTTGATATCCACCCCGCCCACGTTAACATCGCCGTACAGATCGAACGTACTGTAACTGGTCAGCACCATGCTTTCCAGGCTGTTCAACGCATCCAGGCCGGCCTGGCTGTAGGTAATGCCCTCGCTGCCTGTGGGCGCCGCGCCGAAATTGATGCGCGTTGCGCCCACGGCCAGATTGCCCGCAACCGCCGCGCCCTCTTTATTAAACTCGACCACGCCTTTGAATGCGTTGTCCCGGGTCGCGTCGAGCGTGATCGCATCGGCGGCGATCACCTTGCTGCCCGCTTCGCCGACAAGCGTGCCTCGGGTAATTAATATACCGGGGGGACTAGCGGTGCGGGTAAAGCTCGCCGGGGTGGCGGCCGCGCGTACCAGCGCGCCCTCGCCTGCGCTCTCATAGCGCACTGCATCATCGGCCTCAGCCTGAGCCGGGCCTTGCGCGTCGATCAGGCTACCGGACTTGAGCGTGAGCGTATCTTTGGCGGCAAGAATGACCTCAGGGGCTTGCAAAGCATGATCGGCATTATTGGCGAGCATGACGCTATCCGCGCCGACTGCGAGCGTAGTGGCATCGCTGCCGACGCTGCGCGTACCGCCGATAAACAGGCTCTCCGCGCCCAGCGCGTTAAGCTTGTCCACGTCGATCTGCGTCACATCCGAGTCAATACCCGACGGGGCGCCACTGGTAATCGCCAGCTTCAACGCGCTGATGTCCACCGCCGCGCCGCGCCCGCCGCTGCCCGCGTCAAGCTTGTAGACCGCGTCGAGTTTCAGGCTATCGCTACCGGTGCCGGTAGTGACGATCGACAACAGGCCAGCGTCCTGGGGCCGGTTCTTACCCTCGGCAAAAAACTCCGAGGCGTGGGTCAACGTAATCTCGGAACGCGCCCGCACCTGATCACGGGTCAATACCTGGATACCCTGCCAGCCAGCGTCACGCGGCGCGTTGGCGCGGCTGTCGGTCACATACCCGGCGGCGACGCGAACGCCATCCTGGCGGCTGTAGGCCTGGCCGGGCAACAGGTCCTGGATACCCGTGTCGAGCTTGACCGCATACGCACCCGGCAGCAGGGCATAGTGCGCGGGCAGCAGGGTATAAACGCCGTCAGCCAGACCTGGTACGCCGGATAGGTAGACGGCATCGCCACCCGAACGCTCGAAACTTTCCTGCGCGTCGCTGGGGGCAAACCCACTCGCGTAACCGGGCAGGATAGCGTAGGTGTTCTTGTCAGTGAGAATGTCGCGCGAGCCACCCGGCCCCACGGTGAATTCATAGGCCTGCAAGTCGCCGCCACCCGCGAGATCGAGCTTCGCGCCTGCCTGCATGTCGATGCTGGCGGCTTCCATGCGGATCGATTTTTCCGGCAAGGTTTTAATTTCAATCTTGGAACCGTCCACGTCCATTATCCAGGCGCGTCCGTTCACGACTTTGCCAAACGGTATCAGGTTCCCCGGCGCGGCGGCAACCGAAGTCAGGCTACCGTCTTTGAATACCAGGCTGTTGCTCGCCTGCAAGTCGATCTGTCCGAACGGCGCCCACAAATTGCCGTCCTGCACGATATCCTCCGCCTTGGCTGTCAGGTTGCCCAGCGCCGATAGCGGCTGCACCGGTACCCGCGCATTGCGCGTGAACTCGATGGTTCGCCCCGCCGCATCCAGTGTGTACAGGCTGTAGGTGGAAGGCGCGATAAGCGCGCCATGCAGCGCAAGATCGGCGGCGCTCTTGAGCGCCCCGGCAGGCCGCGCGTTGGTCGGGGTGCTAATCCCCCTCAGGCGAATCTCCTGTGTGCCGGTTAACTCGGTACGCGCCATTCCCGTCAAGGTCTGATTGCCTGCCAGCTCCAGCAATTGCGCATTAGCCTTGAACGTGCCGGTTCCCGTCGTGGGGGTGTTCACAACATCCTGGCGCCCGCTATCGTAATTGCCGAGACGGATCATATGTGCGATGAGGCTCGCGGCACCGCCTGCGGTTTCGAGGCGCGGCGCATCGAGCTGGATTTCGCGCAACGGCACGCTCCACCCAGCGCCAAGATCGAGTCCATCTTCCAAGCGGACAACGTCACGGCTTTTCAGCACAATGCGCTCGAACCCGGCGGTCTCCAGGGCATCGGCGCCCAGCCGGGCCTGTCCATTGAAAGCGGACGGAACCGCCGCGCCGGGCTCAAGCTCGCCTCCCTGAACCACCGTGACCGGAGCCAGGCTTATGATCCGCTCATTTGTCGGATAACCTGTCCCCGGTAGCGTGTCGTCATCGCCGAGGCTCAGCATGAACGTGCCACCGCGTTGCCCAGCACTTCCTGCCTGCGCCGACAACGTGCCGTCGAGCACCACCCCTTCGCGCGCGGCGATGCTGATGGTGCCAGCATCGCTACCGACCATGCGCCCTAAACCGCCCGCCTCGTTTGGCACATCAAGCCGTACTGGTGCTACGCCGTTCGCTTCGATCGTCGCGCCCGCAGCGGTCACGATGAACCCCCTGCCGGCATTGAGATTGACTGTGCCGCCGCCCAGCACTTCGCCTATCCGGTTACCCTTGCTGTCCAGATATGTCCGTGCCGCGCCGCTGGCATCAAGCTGCGCCTGCGGCCCCAGCCACAGTGTCTGGGTGGGATCGAAATCCTGGTTGGGGCGGCTAAGCGTGGCATTGATGTTGCCCCCTGCCGTTTTTACCTGCCCCTGAAGCTCAATGCGCTTGCCCGCGGTGATTGTTACGTGGGCGCCGTCGTCCGCCAAAATGCGCGCACCCTCGCCGATTTTCACAACACCGAAGCTAGCGCTGTCGGCAATCAGCGTCAGGTTAGCGGCCTCGCGAGTGCGGTCATCACGGACCAGAGTGCGGGAAAAGTTTTCGATACGGCTGCCGGTCGCCTGCAAGCCATAGCCCGGCTGTAACTCCAGGCTTTCCACCCGGGGCGTCAGCGTCACGCCGTCAGCCACCGTCACGCCATCACGGCCGGTAAGGTTGAAATTGGCAAAGCCGCCTTGCGCCACAAAATCGGCCTCAAGGTTAAGGGCCGCCGGATCGGCCACGCCGCCGATTTGGATTTTTCCGCTATTAAGCGTGAACGTGCCGCCTTTGCCCAACGCGTGCCCCCGCACCTCGCCGCCCAGCCGAACGCTGGCTAAGGAGGCGCCCACCATGCCAGCCTCCAGCACCACATCGCCGCCATTGCCGACCATCACCTTGCCGTCCGGCTTAACGCGGCCACCGCCCGTCACATCAATGAGCGTGCCCGTGCCGAGCACCACATCCGCCGCCGACAAGCTAACCGAGCCACCGTTCACCCGCGCCGCTTCGCCGGAATGGCCCGGCGCGGATGGCAGATCATTCGCCCAGGCGCCGCGCGCCGACAGCGTGACGCCATCGGCCACCGTCACATCAAGCGGCACCGTGACTTGGTCGACGCTGTTGTCGCGTGCCTTGAAACTGATTGCACCCGCCATCGTTTCCACATCAGCATTCACCGCCACGCCTTTGGCCGTGATTGCCACGCTGCCCCCCTGCGGCAGGCGCAGCGCTTCGCGCACCTCGGCGGCCTGGTTGCTGAATATCTGCAGGTTGGCGATCTTATCTTCACTAAATAGCGTAGGATTCAACGCAAGCGCATGGATCTCCGCGGGTGTCGCGGCGCCGATCACAATGCGCTGGTTGAGTTTGTAATCACTCGGGACCGTGTCGCTGCCCAACGTGAGGCTCGCGCCTTTGGGCTGGATTCCCGCTTCGCGCTGCAATTCGCCGGTCACGGTCTTGCCCTGGAGGTCAGCCTGAAGCTGCACCGCCTTTATGCCGATCACGTTCAACGTGCCAGCGTCCTTGCCTTCGACATAGCCCGGGTCATAGCGGAAGCTCTGCCCCAGATCAATCACTTCCTTGACGTTCCAGCGCCCGTAGTCCTTCACATAACGCGTGGCGATGCCGTCATAGCGCGTTTCGGCGTCGGCGTCGGAAATGTCGACGTTCTTGCCGCCTGACGTCAGCAAGGTGGTTTTGACGGTGGCCGGAGTGTACTGCACGCTGCCGCCTGACAGGTCAATCACCGCACCGCTTTCCAGAATGGCTTCGCCTTGCGAACGGATATTCACCGCACCACCCGCCGTCGAACGCTCGGCCACGGTGCGTTCCAGCCGCGCCTGGTAGCTTTCGAGGCTATCCTTGGTGATCAGCGTCGATTTGCCCGAGTTGGCGTTCGCCAACGCCTGGTTAATATCGACATAGACTTTTTGTCCACGCAACGGGCCTTGCTGATTGACGGGGGAATCCTTCAATTCGTCGCCACGCAGTTCAACTTCGACGCTGTTGCGCGCGGCGGAGACCTGCACGTTTTCGAGGCCAGCCACGTTGATACGCGCACCGTCAGCGATATGGATGCGCGCCGTACCCGATGCTGGAGCGTTTACGGTTACGGTCTTGAAAGGATTAGTGCTAGGCGTAGCCAGGTCACCGGGATTTTCCACCGCGATGAAATTAACTTCGCCCGCGGGTGCATCAATGACTGCCCCGCCTTCCATGCGGATATCCTGCCCTAGCGCCCATACCTGCGATGCTTTTTCCAACCCGGCGCCGCCCGTACGGCCATCCTGCGCGCGAGCGGCGTCGGCCACGTATGGCAACACTTCAGTGACGCTGCCGGCGCCCAGGATCACCAGGCCGCCACGCCTCGCGGCCTCGGCCGTGCTGCTGACCGCCTCGTCTTTCGCCAACAGGTACACCGAACCGTTCGCCACCACCGAAGTCGTCGCCCGCGCGATGCCGTGCTGGTTGACCGCATAGCCGATCATAGTGACGTTACCGCGCGGCGTGGACAGTGCGCCCAGGTTGGTGACATGGCCGAGCTTGTCTTCCACCGCGTGGGCCAGGTTCACCACTTGTCCGTCAAGCACGCCATCCTTTACCGTAGTGTTGGCGGTTTCAAAATCAGCCAGTCCGTCCGGGCTGTCCACTTCCACCAGCAGGCCGCGCACATTGTGACCCAGATCACCCTGCCCCTGCCCCGCTGCCAAGCGCAGAAACACCTTGGTGCCCGCCGCCGCGATCACCTGGCCGTCGGGCGCTTCAACCATGCCCTTGTTCACCACCGTCGGCGCGATCAACATCACCCGGCCGAAGCTGCCCGCCGTGATTTTTGCGCCCTCGAACACCTTGATGAAACCGCCCGTACCCTCGAACTGCGGGGTGAGCGAGTTATTGGTGAGGAAACTGTCGAGCACGAACTTATCAGCGATATCCAGGCTGCTCGCCGTGAAACTGCTCAAATTTACCTGCGAGCCACCCATGAAGGCGATACCGTTGCTGTTGACCAGGATCACATTCGCCTGCTGACCCGCTGCCTGCGAAATACTGCCTGCGATGACGCTGGGATTGAGGTCCCAGATGCGGTTGAGCGAAGTGAAATTGGCGCCCGGCACCAGATTGTTGGTGGCGAGGCCATCTACTTGACGAAACTGCACGTCGTGCCCGGGGCTGACGTTAAAGCTCTGCCAATTGAGAATGGACTTATCACCCACCTGATTGATCAACGCCTGGGTACCATTGACCTGGTAGGCCGCTTGCCCGGCGCTCACGAAACCCGGAATTGCCCCACCCGCGCTCGGCACCGGCAGCTCGGCCTGCGCCATATTCGGAGACACCGCCCCCGCCAGCACCGCGCCAGCCAGCGCCAACGCCGCGCCACCCGCTACCTTGCCCTGGCCAGATTTACCCCGACTGCGCGCGGTTTCCGGTGCGGGCACCATCATGCCTAAAGTGGGGTTGAAGACTAGCCGGTAACAGTTGCGATTCATTGGATTCTCCTGACAAAGGGCCAACAGTCTAAAATGCTGCGTGGCCGTCTGACTATTTAGCATGCTTATGTTAAGTTTGTGTTACCGTGGGGGCGCATCATTCGCCGCTCACTTATCGTAGGTCGGCAATACTTTGCCGACGCCTCTCTGTCGGAGTGCGCCACTCGGCACACGGCGGGAAAGTGTTCCCGCCCTACGTATACCACTTGCCGATATTTTCCCGTTGCATCATCCCCAACAACGGGTGTCACACACGCAGTTCACACCGTGCTATGCTGACCCGCATGCCCAATTACCGCCGTTATTATCGGCCCGACCCGGTATTCGTCACCCTGGTTACGCACCGTCGGCGTCCTTGGCTCGTGGAGCGCGCTGTGCAGGTGTCGGCTTCGATGCACCGTGCGTGTGACAAGCATCCATTCCGCCACCACGCCCATGTCGTCCTGCCCGATCATCTGCATTGGCTGTTCGAACCTGCCAACACCAATTTTTCCGCAGTGGTCGCGGCATTCAAGCGTGACCTCACCTGGGCGCTCAAGGCTGGCGGCGTCACCGGCCCGCTCTGGCAAGACCGCTTTTACGATCACCTCATCCGCGATGACGGCGATTTGCATCGCCACCTCGATTACATCCACTATAACCCCGTCAAGCACGGTCACTGCACGCGCCCGGCTGACTGGCCGTATTCATCCTTTCACGCCTGGCGGGAGCGTGGCGCCTATTCGAATGACTGGGGTAACCACGAACCTACGGACGTCGCGGATATGCAGCTCGACTGATTTTCTTCCCAGTTACGGCGGGAAAGTGTTCCCGCCCTACGACGCGAGGTTTCGTGTTACATCCATCACCCCACCGTAGGTTACGGCGGCAAAGTATTGCCGCCGTACGACATGAGGTTTCCGGTGCATCCATCATCCACCGTAGGTCGGCAACACCTTGCCGACGCCTCTCTTGCCGACGTTTCCCTCACCATTCATAACCCAACCGGAAATGCGCGCGGTTGTCGCCCGCCTGTATCTTGCCGGTTTCCTCCAGCGCCACGGCCCAGTCCAGCCCGGCCGACATGCCTTTCCATGCCTTGAGGCGTAGCCCCAGCCCGGCGCTTGCCAACGAAAATTGGTCTTTCTGCTCCGGCAACGGGCTGCGTACATGCACCCATCCCCCATCGGCAAACACCAGCAGATGCAGGTCATCGAGCGATGCGCCCAGCCGTTTTGCGAAGTTGGGTGTCGCCGCCTCCAGGCTGAGCGCGATGCCATTGTCGCCGAGCGAGGTGGATTCAAGATAACCGCGCACGGTGTCAACCCCGCCGATGGCGAACTGTTCGTTTGCAATCAGCGGCTGCGCGGCGAGCTGCCAACCGGCGCGCGCGTTCACACCCCAGCCGCGGCCCCAGGTTGCGTTATGCGATGCGCTGCCGCGCAGGTAAGCGTAATTCGGCCGTCCCTTGAAGCGCTTGTCGGCGAACTCCTGCTCCTCCGCCACCAGCCCGCGCAGGTGAAAATTGAACGCTGCGCCGAATTTGGTGGTGCGGCCTGCGCCGAGCCAGGTGCCATCCCAACCCAGGGTGAACGGCAAATAGGTGATCGGCGTGTTGAAACCACCGCTGCCGATCAGGTTCACCGACTGGTTGAAGTCTTTGTAATCGAGACCTAACGTGGCAGTGTGGAAGAAGGCCTCACGCCCCTGCAGCGGCAGGATGTAACGCGCGCCTAAAATTACGCCGTTGCCCACCACATTCAGCGTGCCCACCGCCGCCACGTCGGAATCCGATTTCACGCCGTAAAAGGCCAGATAATTTCCGGAAGCCAGCGGCCAGGTATAGCTGGCCGAAAGCACTTTGCTTTCATCGGGTTTTTCCGGCGCGGTCTGCACCGTCAGCCCCACACCATGCTGTTTCTGCCACAGGTTGTCCCAGCGCAGGCTAGCGCTGAGGCGGGTGTGCGTGGTGTCCTGGCTATAGCGGTCGTTGACTTCCACATTGCCGTGCAGCGGCAGCGTGTCCTGCACCTTCAAATCGACCTCCACCGTGCCCGGCGTCTTGCCGGAACGTAGCACGGGGGTGATGCGGCGGTCAGCGCTGCGGTTGAGCGCCGCCAGTTCTTTTTGCATTTTGGGGAAATGCGGCACCTTCCCCTCCGCCAGTTCCGGCGCGGCCGCGCGGATCTCGCCGGGGCTGAAATAGCGCGACTCGACGACACGCAACCGGCCGACCGGCGCTTCCGTCACCGTCAACTTCACCACACCGCTATCGACCTTTTGCTGGGGAATACTCACCAGCACGGTGAGATAGCCCGCGCCGTGATAGGCCTTTTCCAGCGCCTCGCGCGCCTGTTCCACATCGGCGAGGGTTTTCTGATCGCCAAGATAGGGATACACCGCCTGCTCGACCACGATGACCGGCAACAGTGTCGTGCCTTCTACCCGGTATTCGAATACGTCAAATTTCGCGTCTTCCGCGTGCGCGGAACCCATCGCCGCAAGTAGTACCCACAACGCCACCCACAGAGTCTTACTCGTTATCATCCCGTAGGTCGGCAATACCTTGCCGAGGGTTTTTATCCTCTCCCGTAGGTCGGCAATACTTTGCCGACGCTTCCCACTACATCCATTCCGGCGGGAAAGTGTTCCCGCCCTACGTCGCCCCAGCAGCAAAAAATTCCTACACCAAATCATTCAACCCACCATCACAGCATTTTATTCATCATCATCCGTAGGTCGGCAATACCTTGCCGACGCTTCCCGGTACACCCATTCCGGCGGGAACGTGTTCCCGCCCTGCGCCTCTGTGCATCACATAAGCCACATCTATACAAACCTGCCGAACAGGCTTGGATAGATGCCCTCATAAAAAAGAAAAGGGACAGCCCCGTTGAAGAGCTGTCCCGCACAACCGGTTGCGGATGGCATTGCACCATCCGCGTTTACCACACACCGTTTATTATCTCGCCGGGCTGCAGGAGTTGGCGCCGCGGGTGACCTTGCTCACGTTGGAACCGATTGCTCCGGCGCCTGAGCTGATGAACAGCCCGGGCAGGTCGGTGATCTCGGGGTTGCCCAGTGCGGTTTTGACCCCCTCGATCAGGGCTATGCCTTCAGGAAAGGCAGTAGTGGCGGTAAACGCCGTGATCTCGTACCACATTTTGTAGTTATTAGCGATCGCGTTGACGCGCTGCTTGGCATCGACCGCGCCCGCTGCGGTGAAGTTGGGCGACACGGCATCCAGTTTCACAAACGCCCATTTCTCACCTGACCCCGGGATGTTTTCCAGCGACACCACGCCCAATCCAAACTCGCCCGCGTTGCTGGCGTTGGTCAAGCCGGTTTTCACACCCCCGGTGGAGGAGTTTTCGGCCACGTCCACTTTAGATGTGTTGTCCACAGTGCGTGCCGGCACTAACGCACCTCCTGCAGTGCCAAGCGCGCACGGGGTGTTCAGGAAATACAGATTGGAAGCCGACTGGGTGCCCGAGGTGATCGCGCGGCGCTCCAACTGGATCTTGCCGGAGGTGCCGGGCGGGGTGATGGCAGCGCCGAACAGCGTGCCGCTCGCCACACCGATGCTATTGGCATCGGCGATTGCGGTGTATGTCGATGCGGCCATGTTAGGCTGGCAGGCGGCGGTCAGGTCGGGAAGAGTAGCAGAACCCCCCGTGACACAGGTGTGAGCGGAGCCGAAGTCTTTCTTCTGCAACTGGTGATACAGCGGATAGCTCACGGCCACGCCGAATGCCTGACCAATAAAGGTCTCGGCCTCCTGACCGATCTCACTCACCTCGGTCGTAATACCCAGGTTCAGCTTGTTGATGGTGTATTCGGTGTCGGAAAGACCGCCTTCTGGACGATCCGGCGCCTGGAATACATTGGCGCGCAGGGGCTGGTTGGCGGTGAAGTTCACCGTGGTGGTGGCGCAGCCGCGGTAGACGCCGACGGCGTTGGTCTGGCCGGAAATATCAACATTCACCATTTGAGCAGGGGCAGCAGCGCACTGACCACCCGCAGCCAGCCCCTCAATATTGCTGGTGCGTTTGAGGTTGCCCGTCAAGTTGGTGTTGGCTTCACCGGCGATGGTGATGTGCGGGGCCACGTAGTTGAAAGAACCGCCTTCAACGGTGTGGAACACCACCATTTTCTTGCCTTCCAGGTCGTCGGGGATACGGAACTCATTGGCGCCATCCACCGCCGCCGTACAGGTATAGGCCATACGGTCACCAGCGCCGCCGGGCAGCTTGCCGGCCGAACTGCTTTCTAGATAGAGATGGGTATCCAGCACGCCCGCGTTGGTATGGATATTCCCCAGCGCATCTTTATACTTCATGCCTTTGCACAGGGTCAACACACCCTTGTACACCGAAGCGGTGGGAGCCGACGCGCCCGATAGCCACAGGCGGGCAGTGGTGCCGTCAATCTGGGCGGGGGTCAGGGCAAGGGCAACGGGGGCGGTGGCCAATGCGACCACAGCCAGTGTGATTTGGTTCAGCTTCATGATTGATCTCCTAACATACATGGATAATGATGATATTAAAGGCCTGCCAGCGCCCTGCCGGCAGGCCTGATTAAAACAGCTTCGAGATACAGCTTGGTAATAGTTTATTTATCGCGGGGCGGGAGTGCCTTAAAGGATTCCCGACGACGGATTTGCTCAGGCAGCGCGGTTCCTGCAGCGACGGCCGAGAAAACCGATCAGACCCAGACCCGCCAGCATCATGGCGTAGGTTTCGGCTTCGGGAACCGGAGTGGCGAAGGTAATGGTGCCGTCGGCCATGTTCACCGACCACTCACTGAACTCGGAGAAACCACCAGTAACAGCAGCACCGTTGTTATCCATCTCAATCAGGCCGTCGCCGTCAATATCGAAACCGAAAGCCGTCTTGCTTGCCTGGGCGCTGCCGCCGGGCAGTGTGGTTTCCAAGAACCAGAAGTTCTGGGCGGTGGTCAGGTTCTTGGTGGTGTCAGCCGAGGTTTTGGTCAGCCAGTTGTCACCCTGCTGCACTCCATTGATCCCACGGAAATAGCTATTGAGCGGCAAATCCCCCGCCATTACCGTGCTGGCGCCATTGGCTTCTGTGGGGTGTGTGCCGAGGCCGTTGTTTGCCTTGACGTATAAATCCATTTGATCAAAGGCACTCAGATTGCCGTTGTTCAAGCTGGGATACTTGGCCACATCAGCGGTGGTCAGGTAACGCGAACCGTTGTTTACAGTAGTTTTGTTCGTGTTATCCAGCGCAATTACGTTGAACTGGATGTCCGCATCGTTATCGTTGCTAGAGAATCCCAGCAGATCGCTCCAGGCGGAACCATAGTTGGCGGCAGTCAGGCTCCAGGTTTGGGTAAAACCGGCAATACCGTTCCACGCCAACACATCATTCAGATTGACGCCCAGATCGAAAGCGGCGGACATGCCGTTTGTGGAGGTGGCACCGGGGGTAATAAAGTTAAGCAACAGGCTGCCGTTGCCAGAAGTGGCGCCCTCAATAAGGGCGAACGATGGTGCGGAGACGGCCATCATGGTGGCCAGCGCGGCAAGTTTAAGCTTCATTTGTATTGGTCCTTTGAAGTGATTTGGTTTCAATTTCATGTTAAATCTCCCTATCAATTAATTTAGGTTAGAAAAATTTTCACTGGAAAAATTTAAGTTTTGCTATCCCCATTACCGCAACTGAAAAAACCTCCGTTGTGTGGGAACTAATGTAAATGCCTTACATTACGGTTCATGCTGGCTTTAGCAGTCCCTTTAGATAAAAACGCCAGCTTTGCGCATTGCTATTTTTAGCGGACAAGCCCCTCCTTTTGGTTGATCAACTAAATAAACATCCCACGCTAAAAAAGCACCGTTTGTTGCCATATCCTTTGACTTTGACGTTGCCGATTTCATTTACCCGACTCCTCCTGGAGCTTGCCTTTGCGCTTCTTAAATCAATTTGCATCCCCATCATCACAAAGTTGTGTTACGTTTGTGTGTCAGTTACATGAAATTTTACATAGGCTGTGAAGCCTAATTGTTTTGTATATGCACAACCTTAATGCACGAAATACTGCGTGACCGTCCCATCGCCCCTCAGGTAGATGCACAGGTCTTCGTCCAGCCAAATCTCGACTTCATTTTCAACGTCATCGTCTTCCATATGATCATAAGGCCTGTCGTCAAAGTACTCATCGGACATGCCTGCATGCAAAGGTATGCTTTCCATAACGTCCTCCTTCAAGGAATGGTGATTTATGGAAGGACTATAATTGAGTAGTGTTACAGGAAAGCGACAGATTTATATTAAATGGGGGAAATGGGTATTTTTATGTAAGGTGAATCAAGACAAGGATTTCTCCCCCCGCTTTCGCGAGGGTCGAAATGACAGGAGGTTGTCATCCCGACCCTCGCGAAAGCGGGGGAGGGATCTTGGTTTTGAGCGCACTTTTCACGATAAAATGCGTATTGAATTTTCCGGGTTCATGTTGTTTTTTTAGTTTCCCCAGGAATTATGCAGGTTCACGTCGCCAACCGCGCCTGCATAACGCCCGGCGCGTTGGCCATCGATGGTTTGTTCTCCGTTACGTTTCAGGTGTGTACCCAGCAATTTGATGTGTCCATCAAATTTTCCTGCGTCCACGAGCCACATAGCCCACCAGCGCCACGCCGAATAGCAACAGGGTCACAATTTCCGGTTCAGGAACGGCACTGACAGTGTAGACGAGTGAGCCTAAGCCCGCGCTTCCAGCGCCGTTATCATAAGCGAAGTAGGCGTCAGACACATTGTCAATTCCCGCAATGAAAGCGAAATCAGGATCGAATGTGCTGACGTTGAAACTCAGGCCCAGAAAAGTGCCATCAAGAAAAGCGGCTTCGGGTGCCACGCTACCTTGGTTCTGGTTAAATGTGTTACCCAAAAAATCAAAGTTCAATGTGCTTACGGGTAAAAATTCTTCACCTGATCCAGTTAAAGCTATGTCGTCAAAAGTGAATCGACCCACGTACATTTCATTTAACAACGGACCGGAATCTACTACGCCATTCAAGTCGTAGGTGACGGTGGCAGCGTGACCCGCACCCGCACCGACACATAGTAGGGTGGCTAAAAATGTTGCGCCAAATTTATTCTTGAAGTGGATCATGTGCTACTCCTGATTCAACTTTAACAGGCCTGATTTTGATAGCCGCATAGTTTAGAACGTGAAGTTATCAATGCTGGTGAAGTTGCCGCAGCCCACACCTTTGATCTGCACCAATGCACGTGCGGGTGCGGCACCGGTGCCGCCATCCGGATCAATATTGATGATGCTGCCGCTACCTGAAGGGCTGCAAGTCACAAAACCATCTGCGAGCGGATTAGAGCTACTAACACCCAGACTTTGCAGCAAGCGGGTCAAGACAATGCGATCCTGGCCAGGCTGGAAGTCGGTGATCGTATCACTGGCATCCAACATGCTGGTGTAAATGAACTGATCCCGACCCGCACCACCCGTCAAGGTATCACGTCCGGCAAAACCGGTGATCGCATCGTTGCCACGGGTGCCGATCAAGGTATCCCGGGCCGCAGTGCCATTGATACCGTTCGGTGCAGCCAGTGTCAGATTCAGGCCGATCACCAGTGGATCGTGATCCGAGGTACGATACTCGTCTGCCGCATACAGGCTGGTGAGCTGACCCGCGCTCTTGAAGTTGGTGTTGTAGTCGAGTGCGCTTGGCTCATCCGCGTTGATGTGATATTCCATTGCGCCGGTGACCTGTACCAACAGCGTGGGCGATGCCAACGCATGATCAAGGTAGCCCCACTGGCCGTTAAACACGTAGCCATAAGCGTCCGCGCCGATGAAGGAATCAAGCAAGTTGGTGTAACCCGCATTGAGCAACGTGGTGATCGGGTCTTCCTTCGCGTAGGAATTAAGATCGCCGATAATCAGATAGTCCGGGTCACCGCTGCCTGTTGGGTCACCTGCCAGCCAATCGATGAGCGCCGCAGCCGCCTGGGTGCGGGTTCCGTTACAATTGCCCTGTCCATCACCGGCATCCGCATCACCCACATCGGTGCACGCCGAACCTTTTGACTTGAGATGGTTTACCGCCACCGTGAACTTGGCGCCGGTCGCAACTTCTTCAAAGGTTTGGGCGAGTACCGGTCGATTTTTAGTGTCGATAAAGCGTGTGTCATCGGCAGAATCGAGAATGCTGAAAGCACCTACGGGACGCACTTTGCCGGGTTTGTAAATCAACCCTACACGGATCGCATCGGTACCGATAATACCGCTATCGACGTAACCGTAAACCGCACTACCAAGAACGGTGTTGAGGCGGTCAACAATGTCGGCCTGCGGTTTTGCATCCACACCGCTGGTGTTGTGGCTATTTTCCAATTCGACCAAGCCGAGAATGTCCGCGTCCAGTTTGACGATGGCCGGAATCAACTTGTCCTGTTGCCGCTGCAATTCCACTGCCGTCTGCGCGCCACGGCAGGTTTGCTTGTTGCTGGCCGGGCCACAATTCGCCGCACCATTATCCAGCGTGAGGAAGTAGTTCAGAACATTAAAACTACCGACCTTCAAGCGGCCGCCGACGTTGGGGGTCGCTACTGGTCGCGCATTGCCCGCGCTGAAGTTAGTGGCATTGGTAGCCAAGCGGTTGAAGGGACGCACACGGTAAGCATTGCCGCTCGCGCTATTTCCAGCCCAACTGTAGGTCATGACACCGACGATACCGGTTGCCGTATCTCCACCGCGTAGGGTATTGCTCGCGCTCAGCGGGTCACCACCGCGGCCAAATCGGATCGGGTCGGGATTTTGGTTATTCAATTCATCGTCGACGATGATGCGGTTAAGATCATTGGCAGCCTGCAACGCCAGCGCCGCCGCACCGGGTTGTGCGACATTGGTGGGTTGTGCCAGGCGCTTTTGAGAAGATAGCACCAGTTGGCCAAAGCGCCCCAGTTGAAAATGTTCAGTGACGTATAAAGTCTGCGGCAGGCGCACCAGCATGCCTTCGTAGCGCTCCAGGAAATCGCTGCTTGCGAAAGGCAGGTTGACGTCAACGGGAGGCACCGAAGCCCTACCACACACGGCAATATTAGTGGCGCTGATTTGGGTCTGGTTCTGGAATTCACTCGCGGTACCTGTCACACGCACCACATCGCCGACGTTAATGCTATTAGTGTTGGTGTTGAACACGAAAATACCATCGGAAGTGGCCGCATTACCATCACCGACTGTGTCTTGAATATAGAAACCACGCAAAGCAGGCGCGGCGCCTTCGTAATCACCTACCACCACGCCTTGGGTGCTGACTGTGCCGGTAATGGCGGCCATCGGTCCGCTGCCCTGAATGGCATAGATGGGTGTAAAGGAATCGTTGCACGCGCCGCCCGTGCCGCCACCGTTGCCGGTCGTATGGCTGCCGAGTCCATCAAAAGTATCGTTGGCGAATCCATCCCATTCCGTCGCCGGATCGAAGGGATCGTTGGCCGTGATATCGCCTTGGCTGACAGTGGTTTTGCGGCGCAAGGTATTATCGGCAGTGCTGGCCAGCCCCGTGCCCCATTCTGTGCCGGGATCGATGCCGATCTGACCGATCGAATCCACAATCGCACCACTTGCTCCGCCCTTGCGTAAAACTATCGCATCGTCACCGTTGTAAAAATTGGAACTGCTAGCCTGGTCAGCCTGGGCGATAATAGTGGCGCCTGCATTACTCTGCGCGAGCACAAAGACATCGCCATTGGCAACGGTGCCGGTGAGCGTAAGAGTTAAGCTGGGTGTCGTGCTGCCATTAAAAAACATCTGAACCACGTAATTGCCCGCCGCCAAATCTACTGCCACGCCCGTGCCGTTGAAAATCTCCAGCGCTTTATTGTTGGAGCTGCCTTCAATGTATTCGGAAAAAAACAATTCGCTGGGCGCGGCACTTACCGTACTGCTGCTGATGGTGAAACCTAATGCAAACCAGGCGATAACAGATAAACGGGGAATAGCGGCGCGGGTCGACATGATTTTCTCCTTTGGCTAAGTCACTACAGAGTAAATGTCGAATGTGATGTTTTGATGACTACGCAAATGATTGTTAAAACGCACCTTCAGCGTTAAGTGGATAGTCAACGCTATCAACATTGCCGCACCCACATTTTAATCCGCACAAAGCCGTAAAATGCCGATGCTACATTCGTCGCGCACCTGTCAATGTCCGTGATGCGCTCCTTCGTTGTGGCCAATGACATTTTTCACGAAGGGATCGTTTTCCATGTCACCGAGATCAGCATAGTCAAGGTGCTGATAGGATTGCATGCGGGTCTCGGATGTCATGGCCCAGGGGGCTGACGCCAGGGGTTTGCATTCCGCCATGCGCAGGCTCACCGTAACCCCGCCCCGGGTCTTCTCGATGCGCGCTGGCAATTTCATTTCCGGTAACCATAAGACCTCGGTGGTTACGCCGTCAATCGCGCCTGCATAACGCTCGGCACGATGGCCGTTGACGGTTTGTTCTCCGCTACGTTTCAGGTGTGTGCCCAGCAATTTGGGGTCGATGATGGATTTGATCTGATTCCAGTCGGCATTGATCGCCAGTGCGGCCAGGTCACCGGGCGTGTAGTCGATGGCTTTTTCGGCCGGGTGAAAAAGTTTGGTGTAGGAAATCTGGCCGCGCGGATTCGACCCCCAGACTTCGCCGTTTTCCCCGTGCGCGTCGCGGGTTTCGACGCGGTTATCGCTGCGCCAGAAATACCATGGAGTGGTGGGATGCTCTACGTCGGTACCAGCCACCTTCTGCGCGGAAGATGTGTCGATCAGATAGACGCATGCGGTCGCTTCCAACGACTGATCAGCTTGGACCGCACCACATAATAATCCGAGCGCCGGTAATGCTAATAGCCACTGCCTTATCATTTTAATGCGCATTTCAATACCTCATCATTGGGATCGTATCAATGTGTCAAATAGAAAAAGGGAGCGCGCTCACGCGCACTCCCTTTACTTGCTGCATCTACAGAACGATCAGAACCCGAAGGCTTCCTTCATGACATGGAAGATGGTGTTCTGCTCCATGACGCCGCGGAACAGGTAAGCCTTGGGGCCATTAGCGTAGATTGCGACATCCTCACCGGCATGGGTTTCAGACTGCATCGGCACCGTTGATTCCTGCATGTAGCCTGCGGCGGTGGTGTCGGTGGCGATCAGGTTGGGTCGGCCCGCCGTAATTCCCGAATAGCTTGCCGGGAAATGCGGATAAGTTTTGCTGCCCTCGGGCTGTGCGTTGGAGGCGCCGGTATATCCCGGGCCATTGGTATAACCCAACGTGGTGTAGGGCAAGCCCAGCGCGTCTTTGGCGTAATCACCGTCGGCTTTACCGGTGCTCACCACCTTGCCGAGGATATTGTTGCCGCGCTTCGGATAGCCAGCAATGGTAAAGACATGACTGTGATCCGCCGTGATGATGATCAGTGTCTCCTTGGGATCGGTATTTTCCATTGCCACCTTCACCGCCTTGGCCAGTTCAATGGTATCGGTCAATGCACGGGAGGCGTTGCCAGCATGGTGGGCGTGGTCGACCCGGCCGCTTTCCACATGCAGATAGAATCCTTTGGGATTCTGCTTCAGCATGTCGATGGATTTAGCCGTCATCTCGGACAGGGAAGGTTCGCCGCCGGTGTCGGTGGCGCGGTCATGCTCATACTCCATATGGGAGCGTTCGAACAGGGCGAGTAGATGTTTGGTATTGGCAGGATTGATAGCGTCAAACTGTGCCTTGTTCCACGCATAAGCAGCGTTTGGATAATTGGCCAACCATTCTGTCGTGAGGTTGCGTCCGTCGTTGCGACGGCCTGTTTTACCTGCGTCTTCATGGTCGGCTAGTGTCTTGGGGAGAAAGCGGTCGCGGCCACCGCCCATAGCCACTTCAAGCCCGTCGCCATGGGGGAATTCGATAAGCTGACGTGCGATGTCAGCAAAGCTAGCGCACGCGGCAGAAACTTCCGCATCGCTTTCCCAGTTACGTTCGGGTGAGTGAGCGTAATTGGCGGCTGGAGTAGCATGGGTAAGCCTGGCAGTGGTAACGATGCCAGTGGCTTTGCCAGCTTTCTCGGCATGTTCAAGAATGGTCGTCAGGGTATTGCCCTGCACCTGGCTACAGTTGCCACGTGTGACATTCTGATTCACTGCCAGTACACCATCGTTGGTTTTAACGCCGGTAACCATGGCCGTCATGGTGGGAGCGGAATCGGGTGTCTGCTGATTAACGCTATAAGTTTTGGACAGCGCCAGATAAGGCAGTTTCTCAAAGGAGAGCTGGTGTTCTTCGCCGCTCTTGCCTTGCAATTGGCCGGCCAGGATGCGGGCGGCAGTGACGGTAGAGATGCCCATGCCGTCGCCGACAAACAGGATCACGTTCTTGGCGCGGCGCACATTAGGGAACACTTTCTTCGCATCGTCTATTGCATTCGCGCCAGCGTTATACCAGTCCTGCGGCGTCATCGCTGGCGGCGGGAAAGAATCCACCGCCAGGGCGGGGGCCGTAAAGCTGGCGGCCACTACGATCGCCAGCGGTTTTAGTATGAATTTATTCATGACAGTGTTCTCCTTATCAGTAGATATTCAGGGGATGGCTAAATGATTACGTTTGCGCCTTGTTACCGTGCGATGTCATTTTTCACGCCTAGATGACGTCGGCGTGTTATCAGCCCAGTGAGCGCCAGTCCCGCCAGCATCATTGCCCAGGTTGAGGCTTCCGGCACCGGCGTGACTTGCAGGCTGACGTTGTCAACGCCCACGTTGAAGAAGTCCTCATTATTCACTTCCGCGAAGCGCAATTGGAAAGTTCCGCCCGCCGCGAGCACGTCGGTCACATCGAATCCGGCGAATGCGGTATATGGATTATTAAACAGGCGTCCGGTACCGCCCCCAAGATAAAAGGTTTTGAGCACACCGGCACCGGTATCAAAGGGCGAGGCCGATGCGGAGAGCAGGTCGACCCGCGCGTGTTGATTTGGGGAGTAGGAACCGCCGGTAGTGGCATCCAGCCCCGTAGGATCAATCAAGACTTCACCACTGGGGTTGTGGTCATTCACGAACATATTGAAGGACAAGACCGCCAATTGGACCGGCCCAGTGCTGAAGGTTTGGATCAAGGCGTTAGCGCTGGCGAAAGAATCGTCCATCAACGCATAATAGATCCCGCTTGCAGGCCCCACAGTCGGTTTCAGGCTGTTGGGCGCTACCAACCCCGATGCTACGGATACGGCGCCAAGGGTGCCCGCTTCATACACCTTCCAATCGGTGAAATCGCCTGTCTCGAAGCCACCGTTGCTGATCAGCTCACCGGCATGGGCGCCAAATGTGGCGAGCAGGGAAGCCAGTCCGATACCGGTGAAAGTTGTTCTTGTCGCTGTTGTAATTAATGCCATGGATTAATCCCCCGTGAGTTTGCCGAAATGACACCACCGCCCCAATCTGGTTTGGGTCTGACAGGTAATCTAAACGAAGCCTGTTACAGGAAGATGACGCACACGCGGTGCGTTTTCTATAGGGGGATATTTAGCAGGCTGTTGAAAAACCGCCTGCGTGCAGCCCATGGAGGGGCTTTTTCAACATCTTAGCGCGTATGTGAGGTACTTTACCGACGATGCAGGCTACCCAGACCGTTTCCTGAGACCCACAACCACGATGCGCCTGCCACGAAAATTTATTTTCGCCAGAACGCGGGGCTGAGTATCACCAGCAGGGTAAATACTTCCAGCCGACCTAGCAGCATGGCGAAGCTGAGGATCCAGATGCCAGTGTCGCTTACTGCAGCGAAGTTGGCGACGACGGCGCCCAGGCCAGGACCGACGAGGTTCAGGCAGGTGGCGACGCCGGAAAATGCCGTTACTATATCCAGACCCGTCGCCATCAATGCGAGTGATAATATGACGAAGCTGGTAATGTACAGGGCAGAAAATCCCCATACCGCTTCCACGACCCGGTCAGGCAATGAACGTTGGCCGATCTTTACTGGAATAATAGCGCTGGGATGTATCAAGCGCATGATTTCGCGCAGGCCTTGTTTATAGAGCAGCAGGATGCGCACCACTTTCATGCCGCCCGACGTGGAACCCGCGCAACCCCCAATAAAACCGATAGCGATTAACAGCGGTGGCAGGAATAATGGCCACACGGAAAAATCAGCCGTGAGGAATCCGGTGCCGGTGATCATGGTGACGACTTGAAATGCGCCATAACGCAGCGCGTCCCAGAAATCCGGGTAGCGTCCTGTAACCAATAACACCGCCGTGGTGATGGCAATAACCGCCGCGACAATGGTAAAAAATCCGCGCACTTCCGCATCATGCCAATAGTGCTTTATATCAATCTGGCGCCACGCTATAAAGTGAATCGCAAAATTAATGCTGCCCAATAACATGAAGACGATGGCGATGGTATCAATCAACGCGCTATTGAAATGGCCCATGCTGGCGTCATGCGTGGAAAACCCCCCGGTCGAAATGGTGGAAAAGCTGTGACCAATCGCATCGAACAAGCTCATGCCCGCCAGCCAATAAGCGGCTGCGCAAGCGACGGTGAGTCCCAGGTAGATATACCATAAGGCCCGCGCGGTTTCGGTGATGCGCGGCGTGAGTTTATTGTCTTTCATCGGGCCGGGAGTTTCAGCGCGGTAGAGCTGCATGCCGCCGATGCCGAGCATGGGAAATATCGCGACGGCCAATACCACGATACCCATCCCGCCGAGAAATTGCAGTTGCTGCCGGTAATATAAAATGGATTGCGGCAACTCATCCAGACTCACGATGACAGTAGCGCCGGTAGTGGTAAAACCGGAGACAGATTCAAACACAGCATTGGTGAACGACATGTGGGGTTGTTGCGCCAACATGAATGGCAAGGCGCTGACCAAGCTTAATGCCGTCCAGAACAACACCACTACGATGAAACCATCACGTAGCCGTAATTCTTGGCGGTAAGCGCGCGCGGGTAGCCAGCAAAATAAGCCAATGACGAAGGTCAATGCAAACGCCATAAAAAATGCGTCCTGCGTGTTGTCGGCATACCAGTAAGAAACGCCGACGGGCGGCAACATGGTAACGCTGAACAGCATCAGCAATAAACCGAGGATACGTTGGATGGCGGTAAGCTGCATAGTGGGGAATCAGGGGCCGGAGGTGGGCAGTTGTTGTAAGATGGATGCGGATAATATCATGGCGGCTCTATCTTCCCTGGATCTTCGCTGGCTCAAAGGAACGTAGCGCTGACATGGAACAAACGTTCCACTTCCCGGATACGGCTCCTGTCCACCACGAACAGGATCACATGGTCTTCCGCTTCGATTACGGTGTCATGATGGGCAATCAGCACTTCGCCATGGCGCACGACCGCGCCGATATTGGTGCCCAGCGGCAATTTGATGTCGTGGATGGCACGGCCAACCACTTTGGAAGATTTTCGGTCGCCATGCGCGATCGCTTCAATGGCTTCCGCCGCGCCGCGGCGTAATGAATGCACCACGGCCACGTCGCCGCGCCGCACATGCGCGAGCAAACTGCCGATCATCGCCTGGTGGGGTGAGATGGCGATATCAATCGTGCCGCTCTCGACCAGGTCAACATACGCCGAGCGGTTAATCAGCGCCATTACTTTGCGCGCGCCCAGGCGCTTGGCGAGCATGCCAGAGAGGATGTTATCCTCATCATCATTGGTGAGCGCGCAGAATACGTCAGTTGATTCAATATTTTCTTCCTTCAGCAATTCTTCATCAGTGGCATCCCCCAGCAAGACCGTGGCGTTTTCCAATTCTTCCGAGATCAGCCGGGCGCGTTGTGGATTGTGCTCAATGACTTTGACCTGGTAATCGTTCTCCAGGGCTTTGGCGAGGCGTTTGCCGATGTTGCCGCCGCCCGCGATCATAATGCGCTTAAAGGGTTGGTCGAGGCGGCGCAGTTCACCCATTACCGCGCGGATGTCTTTTTTCGCGGCGATGAAAAATACTTCGTCATCCAGTTCGATGACGGTATTCCCTTCAGGGATGATAGGTTTATCGCGGCGAAAAATGGCGGCGACCCGGGTTTTGACGCCGGGCATATGGTCACGCAGGGCGCGCAGTTCCCGTCCCAGCAGCAGGCCGCCATAGTGGACGCGCACCGCGACCAGGCGCACTTTGCCATGCGCAAAGTCCAGCACTTGCAAAGCGCCAGGATATTCAATGAGCCGTTGGATATAATCTGTGACGGCTTGGTCGGGGCTGATCAGCACGTCTACCGGAAAAGCGCCTTCCTTGAATAGCTGGGGGAAAACCAAGTATTCGGTGGCGCGTACCCGGGCGATTTTGGTAGGCGTGTGGAACAGCACATGTGCGATCTGGCACGCCACCATATTGGTTTCGTCGCTGTTGGTGACGGCCAGGATCATGTCGGCGTCTTCCGCGCCTGCCCGTTTCAGTATTTCCGGATGGGAGGCATGGCCATAGACGGTGCGTAAGTCAAGGCGATCCTGCAAATCCCGCAGGCAATCCATATCGGTGTCAACTACGGTGATATCATTGGCTTCGCTTACCAGATTGGCGGCCACTGATGAGCCCACTTGTCCGGCACCCAGGATAATTATTTTCATTACTAAGATGATCCTTTAGAAGCTGGCTGGGGAAGAGTATGCGCAGTTAAACCACAGTTTCACGAACGATGGACACAGCGCATATCATTGGCCGGGTGTTTCAGGCGTATTGCCTACATTAATTCCCAGGGCGCGCATTTTCCGGTACAGGTGGGTGCGTTCCATGCCCGCCAATTTCGCGACTTTGCTGATATTGCCTCCTGTTTCAAGAAGCTGGTATTCCAGATAGGCTTTTTCGAACTGGTCCCGCGCTTCGCGTAGCGGTAAATCAAAAACTACGGACGGGGCCGGTACAGGGCTATATTTTTCGCGGTGGTCACCCAAGGCCGCTTCCACTTCCGCCACGCCGATTTCCGCATCGTTGCCCAAGATCAATAACCTCTGGATTAAATTTTTTATTTCCCTTATGTTTCCTGGCCAAGCATGGTTGCGCAAGCGGTTTTGCGCGGCAAGTGAAAAATTACGGTAGGGCAGGTTTTCATGCCGCACAAAAAAATCGGTGTAGCAGTTAATCAAATCCGGCACGTCTTCGCAATGCTCGCGCAAGGAAAGTATACGCAATGGCAACACGTTAAGTTGATAGTATAGGTCTTCGCGGAAGCGCTTGGCTTGGACTTCCAGCGCCAAATCATAACGGGTCGCGGCGACAATGCGGGCATCCAGCTTGACGGGTTCGTTGCCGTTTACCCTTAAAAACGAACCATTACGCATGGCGCGCGCGAGCCGTCCTTGCAGCGATAAATCCATATCGCCAACCTCATCCAGGAAGAGCGTGCCGCCATTGGCCTGTTCCAACTGCCCGTACTGGATTTTACCGTCTTTTTCGCCACCAAAAAAATTGGCCACGCCGGGGTTGTCGTCCATGCTTTTATTGTGGGAGGCATTGTTAACGGCTATATTGACATCGATAAAAGGATTATGGCGACGGGGACTACAGTTATGTAAGTAGCGGGCAAATAACTTTTTACCAGAGCCCGCTTCACCCGTAATCAATACAGGGGCGTCATGCTGGGCGATTTTTTTAACCTGCTCGCGGAGCGCCTGCATGGCCGCGCTGCGGCCGATGGGTTCTTCAAACGTAACGCCATGGGTGCGCAGGCCGAGATTTTCACGCTGTAATTTATCGGCCTCCAGCGCCCGTTTTACGGTCACCAGCAGCTTGGCCATGGACAACGGTTTTTCCAGGAAATCGTAAGCGCCCAGACGGGTGGCCTCGACGGCGGTTTCCACCGTGGCATGGCCAGACATCATGATGACAGGGGACATGGCGCCGCCTTCATTGGCCCATCCCTTCAAAAGTGAAATGCCATCAATGTCGGGCATCCAGATATCGAGCAGTATCAAGTCAGGACGGCGTTCACGCCGCGCGCGTTGCGCCGCCGCGCCATTTTCCGCGGTGGATACCTTATGCCCTTCGTCTTGCAGGATTTCTTTAATCAGCTCGCGTATATCGCGCTCATCGTCCACAACAAGAATGTAAGCGGTATTCATGTACTGCCACTCCGTAAGCCATCGCCTTCCTGTCCAGGTGCCGGCACCGTTGCCGCGCCCGGGTTATGTGGCCGCGGCAAGCGCACGCTCACACAGGCGCCTCCTTCTGGATTATTTCCAGCCTTCACTACGCCCCCATGCTCTTCCACAATTTTTTTTACAATGGCCAAACCCAGGCCGCTGCCCTTGGATTTCCGGGTGACACCGGGCTCGAAAAGTGTGCCAAGTATCTCGGATGGAATGCCGGGCCCATTGTCGCTGACGGTAAGCTCAATGCTGCTGGAGCCAGAGTCATGCACCCAGCGCGTGGTGACAATGATACAACATCCTGCGTTTTCATGGAGGGCATCCAATGAGTTTTTAAATAAATTATGGAGCAGTTGGCGAAAGCGTCCGGCGTCCGCTTCAATAGTGGGCAATTGTTTGTCCAGCTCGGTAAGCAACCGGATTTTTGAATCATGGCCACGATACAAATCCACCACATCTTCAATCAACATATTGAGGTCGAGGGGTTGCAGCACCAATTTTGGCGCGCGTGCATAATCTGAAAAAGCTTTTACCATTTCTTTCATGGCGGCTACTTGCTGGATAATAGTATGTGTGGCGCGGTCCAG
Organism: Gammaproteobacteria bacterium; assembly: GCA_020053945.1. Taxonomy (GTDB): domain Bacteria; phylum Pseudomonadota; class Gammaproteobacteria; family Ga007554. The sequence continues at coordinate 7,250 of JAGVME010000111.1, read as the reverse complement.
CACGTGGGCATCTTCTTCGTTACCGGTGTAAGTAACAATGGTGTCGAGGTATTTGTAGCGCAAGCGCTCGGCGGAAAGCTGGATGGGTGTCAGGGGATTCTTGATTTCATGGGCCAGGCGCCGCGCCACTTCACCCCAGGCGGCATCGCGCTGCGCTTGGATGAGCGCGGTAATGTCATCAAATACGGTCACATAACCGCTGTCGGTGTTTTCATTAATAGGTTGGCCGTATTGGACAGCGTCCGTCCGCCCATTTTCAATGTGGGGCAAAGGCGCGCCACGGCACATCAGAATTTTCCGGCCACCGCTGCCAAATAACGCTATTTCTTCACGCCATTCTTGGGGCGCGCCGGACAAGTGCGGCAATAGCGCTTCCACAAAAGCCCGCAACGGCGGGTGGTCATCCCGGATCTGACGTAAGGTTTTGCCGATGTGCGGGGTAATGTCGTGGCCTAAAATCTGGTTAGCCGCGAGATTGGCAGTGCGCAATACCTGTTGTGCATCGAATGTGAGCACGCCGGATGATAACCGCACCAGCACGGCTTCAAGATAGGCGCGTTGTTGTTCAGCATGTTGGTGGCTGGCCTGGGCTTCATCCCGCGCCAACGCGATTTTTTTCGTCATGTCGTTAAAGGACGTCACGAGAAAACTTAACTCATCGTGGGCGGGCAATGAAGGCAGTTGCTGGTCATAATTTCCCGCGGCTACGGCACGCGTGCCAATCGCCAGGACGCGCACTGGCTCCGTCAGGCGGCGTGCCGAAAACAGCGCCGCCCATACTGCCATCAGAAGGCTGAGCAGCAATACCAGCGAAAGTGTCAGTGTAAAACTGAATTTCAGCGGTTCGCGTAAATAACCTAACTCCTGGTATTTCGCATACGCGGTTTGCACGCCTTCAGCGAGCGTATTCATATTGCTGGCGATGGGAAACAGCGCCTGGAGCGCTCGCGGCGCGCCATTGAGCGTGTGGCTTGGTACATTGACGATGACCCGCACATAAAGCCCAGTGTCACGGATCGGATCCAGCCCCACATGTGTCAGCCCTTGCCGCAGGCCCAACAATATGGGTTCGCTGGGTTGCAGGGGCACAATCAGGGTGGGGTCATCACTGGTAAACACAATCACTTCGCCATGCAAAGTCATGAGGGTTAAGTCCGAGGCGCCGCTACGGTAACGTAAGGCATCCATGCGTGCGCTGGCTTCGCCGGGGGAGATGCCTTCAAGATCGCGCGCCATCAATTCCGTTTGCCGCAACAAGTCACGCATGCGCCCATCGAGCGCGATGCGGCTTAATTCAAGGGCATCGGTGAGCGCCTTTTCGGTGCGCACATCAAACCAGCTATCAATGCCGCGCTGCAAAAAATCCACCGAGAAGTAATACACCAATGAGACCGGCACGACCGAGAGAATCACGAATATTGTCACCAGCCGCACCGTGAGGCGCGAGCCTACTACCCCCTCACGGTATTGACGGCGCAGGCGCTGCAGGTTGACGGCAATCAAGCCCACCAGCACCACTAATTCGAGAATATTGAGAACGAGCAGGAACGAATAGAGCTGGCCAAACTGGGCGGAGTTTTGGGTGGCGCTGCTCATCAAATAGAGCGATACCAGCAATAGGAAAAATAACGTAATCACCGGGGTAATGCCGGCGCTGAGCCGTCTTAAGGCGCGAGTGGCCATATATACCACTCGCTGCCCAGGCGCCAGCCCGGTGAAATATAAGCCAATACACGGATGGGTACGGGCAATGCCTCAAGATTAAGATAGGCGCGCAAACGCGCAAAGTAACGTTCCTCAGGCAACAGTAATTGCGCATCAAGCATCGGGAAATTTTCAATGGCGCTGAGGTTGTCCAGCGCCGCTTTCAGGGTGGGAAAAGTGGTGAATACACCGGTGTTGAGGTTTTTGGCCAGGTATTGCTGGGTGAGCGCATGGTAAGAAAGTTGATAGCCCTGTTCGATGCTGGCGATTTTTTCTGCCCATAAGTATTCCCGCTGACGGAACACTTCGATGTTTAAGGTGAAAGTCAGCGGTATGCCTTTTTGCAGTGCCCCAAGCGCTTCCGACCCCAATTGATAAGAGAGGCGCGTATTCAGGCGGTATACTTTGTCAACCAAGGTAGTTTCTGCGGCACGCACCGCAAATTTGCCCGGGGGCTCCTCCGCCCAAGCCAGGCCAAAATATAAAACGCATACCAAAAATAATGTTAAGGGCATTATTTTGTGATGGGTGTATGTTTGCTCAAGAGACCATTTTTTCATGGTTAAGTAATCGTACGTGGCAGAAACGCCACCCCCCAATTCGCCGTTTTCATTTTTATCTTTTTATCAACTGCGCGTAATAAAACCCATCCATGGCATCCTCGCCCGGCAACACTTGCCGCCCCACTTCCACAGGACGGCCCCACCCGGCAGTAATGGGTTGTTCATGCGCGTCGGGATGATTTGCCAGAAACCGGATCATTTGTTGTTGGTTTTCCTGTGGCAGGATAGAGCAAGTGGCATATAAAAGCATCCCCCCGCCTTCCTTTTCTGGGCGCAACAAGGGCCATAGCGCCTCAAGAATGCGCGCCTGCTGCTCCGCCAAAGCTGTAATGTCTTCGGCGCGGCGCAGGTATTTGATGTCGGCGTGGCGGCGTATCACACCGGTGGCGGAGCACGGGGCGTCGAGCAGAATACTGTCAAATGGGAGGCCGTCCCACCAGGCGACGGGGGCCGCGGCATCGCCCTGCCGCACTTGAACAAGGCCATCGCCCTGCCGCACGTGGGCGGGTTCAGCTAACCCGAGGCGTTGCAGGGTTTCGCGTACCCGGTTCAGGCGTTGGCCGTCATTATCCAACGCGGTGAGCGCAATGCCAGGTTGTGACTCCAGAATATGCGCGGTTTTGCCACCCGGCGCCGCGCAAGCGTCCAGTAGCCGCCGTACAGGATGTACGAGTGTCGGCCGTTCCTGGCTGCTCATGTGCATCCATGCACTCGCAGCACTTGGGCATCCTGCCCGGCGCGCATCCTGCGCCCACGGCACTTGTGCATCCATGCACATCGCGGGAGAGCGAAGCGAGGGGTTCAGGGATGCCGGAAGCGACCGTTGCCCCGGCTGCGGCGGCTCTTGCGCATCCTGCGACGTGCATGGAAGTACTAGTGTCGCGGGAGGCAGGGATGCCGGAAGCGACCGCTCACCGCACTGGGGCGTCCTGCCCGGCGCATTTATTAACGCCGCCGCCAGTTGTGCGGCGGCATCCTGGACTGACACCCAACCGTCCTGGAAACCGGGCAGACGTTCCACATCCACTGGCTGCGCCAGCGTAATGCCGTGGGACGTGTGAAGTGCGGTGCGGGCTTCAATGCCGGCGGCGTGTAATGCCTGTAAATAAGCGGTGCGGTCCATGTGCTGCGCGTTAACGCGCAATGTCATGGGCGGATGTTGGTTGTTGGCGGTGGCAATGGCCTGCCACTGTTGGGGCCAGGCGGTTTTGATGGCATTGAGTAGCCACGTGGGATGGGCAAATGCCGCTGCTTCGTCGCAATCAACCTCTGCCGCAATACGCGGCGCATCGCGCACATAACCGCGCAGCACGGCATTCACCAACCCACTCGCCCATGCCTTGTTTAAGGCTTTGGCGGCTGACACCGTTTCAGTCACGGCGGCATGGTCGGGCGTGCGCATATAAATCAGTTGATACAGGCCCAGCAATAACAGGGTATGTACATTGGCGTCGCGATCCTTGAGCGGTTTGCGCATCAGGTGTTTCAAGATGGCCGCTAAGCGGGGTTGCCAGCGCAGCACGCCATAGCACATTTCCTGCGCCAGGGCGCGTTCGCTTGCCCCTTTAGCAGTGAGAGGGACCTGTGCGAGGCATTGCGGCAGCACCGCGCTTAACGAACGTCGTTCAAACAAAACCTGTACCAGGGCATTTGCAACGAGCGCGCGCGTACTCATGTCAGGGTAACGCCCACCGTCACCAAGGTGCGGTTGGCATTCAGGAAATCCGCTACCGCCATGGGGCGCCCACCCGGCAATTGCAATTGCCGCAAGCGCAACACGCCGTCACCCGTGACCACGTCGATGCCGTCGCGGTGTGCGGCGATTATGGTGCCCGGTGGCTGTGTGTCATTAATCATGCCGTGAACGGCCGCCGCTAGAATGAGTAACGGTTGTGCATCACCCAAATGCGCGCGCGCCGTGGGCTTAGGGCTGAAGGCACGTACCTTACGTTCGATGTTAAGTGCGGACTGTTGCCAATCTATGTGCGTTTCGGCCTTGTCGATTTTGGCGGCGTAACACGCCAGCGCATTGTCCTGGGCGATGGGGTGCGCCGTGCCCGCGTCAAGCTGTTCCAACACCGGCAGGAGCGCGTGCGCGCCAAGTGTCGCCAGGCGGTCATGCAGCGTTTGCGTGGTGTCGTCGGGTAATATCGGGCACGCTACTTTGGACAGCATCGCGCCCGTATCCAGTCCCACGTCCATCTGCATGAGGGTAATGCCCGTTTCGCTGTCACCGGCCAATATCGCGCGGTGAATGGGCGCCGCGCCGCGCCAGCGCGGTAACAGCGACGCATGAATATTCACGCACCCCAAGCGCGGCGCGGCCAACACCGCTGGCGGCAGCAGCAAACCATACGCTGCCACCACCATCACGTCTGCCCCCAGCGCGCGCAGTTCCGCCTGCGCCTCGGGTGACTTAAGGCTGGCGGGCTGGTACACCGGAATGGCGTGCTGTAAGGCGACTTGTTTGACCGGGCCGATCCTCAGTGCACGTCCCCGTCCAGCAGGCCGATCGGGTTGGGTATATACCGCGCAGACCTGATGGGGTGAGCACAGCAGTGCTTGCAGCGCCGCAACGGCAAACTCCGGGGTTCCGGCGTAAATGATTTTTAGTGGGGGGGTCACGGCGGACGGCGTCACAAAGTCTGGCGGCGCTGTTTTTCAAGCTTTTTGCGGATGCGCTGCCGTTTCAGTTCCGAGAGGTAATCGACAAACAGCTTGCCATCCAGGTGGTCGATCTCATGTTGTATGCACACCGCCAGTATGTCATCCACCCGCCTATCCAGCGGTTTACCGTCGCGCCCTAGCGCCCGCACCCGAATTTGCCGGGCGCGTTCTACCGGCTCAAAAATGCCCGGCACTGAAAGGCAACCCTCTTCCATGGTTTCGATGCCTTCCTGCTGCACTATTTCCGGATTAATCAGACATAACGGCGCGTTGCGTTCTTCAGAAATATCTATAACAATCACTCGCTTGGATACGTTCACCTGGGGCGCCGCCAAGCCGATGCCGGGCGCCTGGTACATGGTTTCAAACATATCGTCGACCAGGGCGCGGATCGTGTCATCCACGTGCGCTACCGGCGCGGCCTTGTTACGTAGGCGCGGGTCAGGGTAGTGCAAAATCGAAAGAATAGCCATGGCGTAAAGCAACCTGTATTTAACTTAAATGGATAATGATCCGATATAAGAGTGGGATTGTCAGCAGAAGTTGCCCGTAGGCTGAAATCTGCTTTGGAATATTATAATCCCAAAAATGATTTTGATAGCCATTTTTAGGCAATAGGGATCTGGTAATGGATCTGGCGCTCCAACTGAGGTTTTCAGGTTCAATAAGGGTTTGGGCGCCACACTCACAAAGGACGGCTATGTTCACTATAAAAACGTTTACCATAAAGACAGTTTTAGGTGCTTTGCTGGTGTTAACCGTAGGCACCGTAACCACCCCGGGCGCGCTTGCGCAGACCGTGGCTCTCAACCCTGATCACCCTGACCGCCATACGGTAGTCCGCGGCGATACGCTGTGGGGCATTTCATCGCGATTTTTACGCGATCCCTGGCAGTGGCAAGCGGTTTGGCGTATTAACCCCGACATTCAGAACCCGCACCGCATCTATCCGGGCGATGTGGTGTTTTTAACGATACAAGACGGCCAGCCGGTGTTGCAGGTGGAGCCGGGGTCAGGGCGTCCGCGCAATAACATGGCCGGCGAACCGTCACCCGAGCAAGTATTGACAGAATCTTCCGGACCCACGGCCACTGCGCCCGCGGGCTTGCGTCTGGTGAAGCTGTCACCCCAGATACGGGTAGCCGGACTGGATTTAGCCATTCCCACCATCCCCATGGATATTATCAGCCCATTTTTGCTGCGCGCACGGGTGGTGTCGCAAGAAGAAATGGATAATGCGCCCTACGTAGTGTCGCTCGAAGAAGGCCGCGTCTCCAGCGGCATGGGCCAAAAGGCGTATGTGCGCAACCTGGATGATAATGCCGGGATGCAGTTTGGCGTATTTCACCAAACCGTCGCCTACCGCAACCCGGGCGCCAAGCGGGAAGACATCCTCGGCTATGAAGCGATCCAGGTAGCCGAAGCCCGCGTAGACCGTTTTGGCGACCCCGCTACCCTGATGTTGACCGCCTCTTACCGTGAAACTTTGCTCGGCGATCGGTTGCTTCCTATCGGCCAGGAAGAAATCAATCCCTTTTTACTGCCGCGCGCCTATGACAAGCCCACGCCGGGCAAGATTGTTGCCGTGGTGGATGGTGTTTCCAAAATCGGGCAATATCAAGTGGTGGCGATTAATCTGGGCACGCGTGACGGCGTCGAGCCAGGCCACGTATTCATTGTTAATCAGGCCGGCACCCTGGTAAGAGACGGCGTGCAACCCGCGCGCAAGGGTAATATTGTGACACTGCCTGAAGAGCGCGCGGGCGTATTGCTGGTATTTCGCCCGTTCGAGCGGGTCAGCTACGCCCTGGTGGTCGCGGCGGAAAAAGAAATCCGCCAATATGATGCGGTAGTGGCGCCCTAAGTTTGAAAGGTTCCTGGATAAGTGTTCAGGTTGAACTTCTCACCATCAACGTACATCTTATTCCAATTCTTGTTAAAAACGACATCTGTCATTCCGAACGCATGTGAGGAATCTAAAGATTTCTCGCTACGCTTCGATGTGCATGGATGCACAAGTGCCGCGAGCGCATGGATGCGCAGGAGCGGCGAAATGACAGGTAAAATAATATCTGGAAGATATAGGCACTTCTAACGAGAATTGGAATTAGTCGTCAATGACTGAAAAATCCAATGATGTACCTGACCTTGCCTACTGGCTGGCGTTATTGCATGCGCCGGGCGTTGGCCCCGTCACCTTCCTCGCCTTACTTAATGACTGATGTTACGCAGCCGCCCGCATACTCAGCAGCTCATCATAGGCCAGCTTGATGGCTTTGATGTAGAGCTTGGAGCGCAAGGCGAAGTGGTTGAGTT
>JAGVME010000023.1 GCA_020053945.1 Gammaproteobacteria bacterium | reverse complement strand
GCGAGCGCGGAAAGCTACACCATCACCGATCTGGGTGCCAATGTGTTCCCTAACGGCATCAGCAACAATGGCATCATTGCCGGCGTTGACAAAAACAAGTCGCCATTTGCTGCGGTTGCGGGCAAGGTCGGTGCGCTTGCGCCAATCACGCCGTCCATGTTTGAGAGCAGTGCCAACGCCGCCAACAGTGCGGGGCTGGTGGTAGGTTACAACTTTCTCGATGCAACACAAAGGCGCGCATTCCTGTGGCAGGAAGGAAAGGGACTCAGCAATTTTGACGCCAATGCCGTTGAGGCATATGGCGTTAATGAGCTGGATCAAATAGTCGGGTCGACGGTGGTAGGCGGACAACGCCGTGGGTTTATTTATAACTACAAAACCGGGCGGATGCGCCAGATTGCAACCTTGGTGAGTGAGCACTGGATCAGCGCTATCAATAGCATCGGGTCACTGGCGGGCAGCGCGTTTGATGGGAACGGCTTCCAGCTTGCCTTTTATACCAATGCCGCAGAAACGGACCGGCGGAATTTCGGAACCCTCAAAGGATTGGATTTTACCTCCAGCCAGGCGGCTTCCATTAACGACGCCAATGAGGTCGTTGGCTGGGCGTTTTCCATGCCGCCATCTTTCAGCAAGCGGCGCGCTTTCGTCTGGTCGCCCGGCGCTGGTGACATGCAGGACCTCGGCGTGATCGGTAATGATATTGGCAGTGCCGCCAATGGCATCAATAATGCCGGTCATGTTGTGGGTTACTCCGCGCGCTCCACCACCGAGGGCGATACGCGTGCCTTTTTCAATGACAGGAAGAGCGGTGGCGTCGCAGCCATAGTGGGCACGCTTGATTCCGCTACTCCCCCTACCCGTGTCACAGCTCTTTATCTTGGCACCTCCAATGGCGTGTTCAAAAGCACGGATGGCGGTGAGAGCATCGTGGCGAAAAATACCGGATTGACTAACCTCAACGTCACTGCACTGGCCCTTGGTGCTACCGCTGATACCCTGTACGCAGGCACTTCAGGGGGTGTGTTCAAGAGTGTCGATGGTGGCACAACCTGGACGGCCAGCAGCAATGGCTTGACTGCACCAAATACCCAATCACCCCCAGTGCAGGTTATACAGGCAGTGGTAGCTCTGGTTATCGACACCACGAACCCTTCAATCCTATATGCTGGTACATCGGTGGGTGTGTATAAAACCACCGATGGCGGTGCGAACTGGAGCGCCATCAATAATGGTTTCAGCAATATACCCGCCATCAACGAGATGAAACTCAATGGTTCCTCACTTTATGCCGCGACCTCCGGTGGTCTATTTAGGAGGGACGGGAGTGGCTTGTGGGTTCCAGTTACCCTGGCCGGTTACACCGAAAGCGCCGTCGCCACCGTAGCCATTGACTCCACCACCATCTACGCGGGGACACCCCTCAGAGGGGTGTTTGTTGCTGACGGCAGCGCATCCTTAAACGCCTCCAATTCTGGACTCACCAACCTCAATATCCGAAAATTGGCCACTAATCCCACTGGAGGAGCTGTCTATGCCGCTACCGCTGGTGGGGTCTTCAAAAGCACGGATAGCGGAGTGACGTGGGCAGCCATGCCTGACACTGGCTTGACCAACAAGGATATCCAGACGCTGGCAGTCGCTCCGCTCTCGCCAAGCCCCGTAATCTACGCGGGTACCCAGAGCGGCATGTTCAGGTTCACCGAAACCGGTACCAGCTGGGCATTAACCAACAACATGCAGGACCTCAACGGCCTCATCCCTGCCGCAGGCAGTGCGAGCTGGTATCTGCGCAACGCCACGGCCATCAACAATGCCGGGCAGATCGTGGGATGGGGAGAGCTTAATGGAGTGCCTCATGGCTTTTTGCTAAACCCCGCCACGGGGGTGCCAACGGCAAAGCTTTCCATCTCAAAAACCGTATCCCCCGGCCCTTACCAGCAATACGTTCCGGTCACCTACACCATTACAGTGACCAACAACGGTCCGGCTAAAGCCACGGGCGTGATGGTAACCGACTGGCTACCGGATAACGTCATTTTTCGCTCCACACAGGCCACGTCATGCGACGCGAGCAACGATAACATCCTGACCTGCAAGGTAGGCGACCTGGATGCCGGCAAAAGCGCATCCATCAGGATTGTTGTTAGTCCAAATGGCCCGGATGTCACGTTTAACAACACCGCACGCGTTATTGCCAACGAAGCCAATCCCGAATTTGCCAGTATCGCCAACTCGTCGGTCGGCGCCTCGACCAACAAATGCTTCATCGCCACCGCTGCCTACGGCTCCTTTCTGGACCCGCATGTCCAGGTGTTGCGTGATTTCAGGGACAAATACATGCTGACCAATGCGCTGGGGCGCGGTTTTGTTGCGTGGTATTACCGGAATTCTCCGCCTCTTGCGGCATTTATCGCCCGGCATGAAGGCTTGAGGATGGCCGCACGGGCGGTGTTGACGCCCGTGGTGTATGCGGTGAAGTATCCCTGGCCTGCATTGGGGCTGTTTTTAGTGGGAGCGGCGGGCCTGTTGGTGGGCCGGAGGCGGCGGACCCTGCTGGCGGCCTGACCTTGGGAGCCTCTGATGTATTAGGGGTTCTCTTAAGAACAACAAAAAAACAAAAATCACATTTTTTGGTTTTCGTCGCTGAAAAATCCACGGATGGATTTTTCAGCGTTTCCTTTATGGGGCGCACCACTTCTCAACCTCGCCGCGCGTCTCTTCAATTAATTTGTTGCGCTCATTTTCATTGAGCAGGCGCTGTTCGCCATCAGCGCCCTTGTCGGCG
>JAGVME010000034.1 GCA_020053945.1 Gammaproteobacteria bacterium | reverse complement strand
GACATTGCGTTGTTTAGCCGCCAACTGGCCACGATGATGAGCTCCGGCGTGCCCTTGGTGCAATCCTTTGAAATCATTGGGCGGGGTCATGATAACCCCTCTATGCAGGACTTGATACTTGCCATCAAAGCCGATGTTGAGGGGGGTAATACGCTTACTGAGGCAATGCGGAAGCATCCTTATTATTTTGATGAACTGTATTGTAACCTGGTGCAAGCGGGTGAGCAGGCAGGTATTCTCGAGGGCCTGCTACACAAAATTGCGCTGTACAAAGAAAAAGTGGAGGCGATCAAGGGAAAAATCAAAAAGGCGATGTTTTATCCTGCGGCAGTCGTGGTGGTAGCCTTTATTATTACCACCATCTTGATGATTTTTGTTATTCCTCAGTTTGAAGATTTGTTTAAGGGGTTTGGTGCTGACTTGCCTGCCATGACCAAGGCCGTGATTGAAATATCCGCCATTTTTCAAAAATGGTGGTGGGCTATTTTTGGTGGCATTGGGGGTACAATTTACGGCATGGTGGAAGCCAAAAGACGCTCAAAAAAAGTGAGCCACGCCATAGACCGTATATTGCTTAAACTGCCGATTCTGGGCGAAATCGTCACCAAGGCAACAGTGGCACGGTTTGCCCGTACCTTATCTACTATGTTCGCGGCGGGTGTGCCATTGGTGGAGGGAATGACCACGGTGGCGGGCGCATCCGGTAATATTGTGTACGAGACAGCCATCCTTAAAATACGTGATAATGTCGCCAGTGGTTTGTCCTTACAGGCATCCATGCGCCAGACTGGCCTGTTTTCCAATATGGTGGTGCAGATGGTGGCCATTGGCGAAGAAGCCGGCTCACTGGATGCCATGCTGGGCAAGGTCGCTGATTATTATGAGCAAGAGGTCGATGATGCTGTGGAGGGTTTAAGCAGCTTGCTGGAACCCATTATTATGGCCGTGCTGGGTGTGCTCATCGGCGGGCTAGTAGTGGCAATGTATCTGCCAATCTTCAAGATGGGTTCGGTGGTAAATTAAGAAGTCTGAAGCCGGATTTTAGTTTTGCGGTTGTCATTTCGAACGCCGTGAGAAATCTTTGGTGGCCCCCACAAGGATTTCTCACGGCGTTCGAAATGACAGTCTATTGTTATCCTGAAAAACGCCAAGGATACTTTCACACAACAAGGACGCCGCTAACCCATGACAGCATTGTTTGACTATTTCCATGCGTCGCAGGCCGCGCTCCAGGCGTCCCCCGCCGCATTCATTGCATTAACCGCCGTGCTGGGATTGCTGGTCGGGAGCTTTCTTAATGTGGTGATTTATCGCCTGCCCGTCATGATGGAGCGTGAATGGCGCGCGGCGTGTGATGAGATGTTATCCCCGGCGGGAGCGCAGGTTGAAACTGCCATGGTCCCTGAACCACCCTTCAATCTCATCACGCCGCGTTCGCAGTGCCCAAAATGCAAACATGCCATCACCGCCCTGGAAAATATCCCCGTGCTGAGTTATATGCGGCTGAAAGGACGCTGTTCTGGATGCGGCACACACATTTCAGTGCGCTACCCGTCGATTGAAGCGCTCACCGCCGCGCTTTCCGCTATCGTCGCCTGGCATTTTGGCTTTGGTTGGGAGGCAGGCGCGGCGTTATTTTTAACCTGGGCGCTGATTGCGCTTAGCTTTATCGATTTTGACCATCAATTGTTGCCGGATTCGATCACCCTGCCATTTTTGTGGGTAGGTCTCACACTCAGCCTGTTCCCTGTTTATGTTGACAGCTTTAACAGTATTATTGGCGCATTGACCGGCTACCTCAGCCTGTGGATGGTATATATGCTGTTCAAATTGCTGACCGGCAAAGAAGGCATGGGACATGGCGATTTCAAGCTGTTGGCGATGCTTGGCGCCTGGCTGGGCTGGAAGTCGTTACTGACGGTGGTGGTGCTCTCTTCCCTGGTAGGCGCCGTTGTCGGCATTTCTTTGGTGCTATTGCGCGGCCGCGATAAAAATATCCCCATCCCGTTCGGTCCCTACCTGGCCGCCGCCGGATGGATCACGCTACTATGGGGGGATGACATTATGCAAGCCTACCTGGGAGTATCGGGGTTAGGATAAAATAGGGGCGTCTATTTTTAGTACGGCGTTTACATCGAACTCTGTCATCGCCATTATCATTATCAGGCGTAGTGAGACATCTTAAGATGCCTCCCCCGATTTCGCGGGAACCAAAGGCTACCCGGCATGACACGGAATACCCCCCATGCTAAAAATCGGTTTAACAGGCGGCATCGGCAGTGGCAAGTCCACCGTAGCAAATTATTTTGCCGCGCTGGGCGTGCCGGTGATTGATGCCGACCAGATCGCGCGTGAACTGGTCAGCCCCGGCCAGCCGGCATTGCAGGCTATCGTGAAAGCGTTCGGCCCGGCGGTGCTGGATAGCGCCGGGCATCTGGATCGGGCACGGCTGCGTGCCCAGGTATTTGGCGCCGACGCCCATTCCGGCCAGCGCCAATTGCTTGAGTCGATACTTCACCCCTTGATACGCGCAGAAATGCAGCGCCGCGCCCAAGGCATGACCGCGCCCTATGGTTTGCTGTGCATTCCGCTATTGGTGGAAACTGGGCAAAAGGACCAGGTGGCGCGTATCCTGGTGGTCGATGCGCCGGAAGCGTTGCAATACCAACGGGTGCGGCAGCGTGATAACGCCGCGTTGGATGCTGAAATAACCGCTATTCTGCGCGCCCAGGCGACCCGCCAACAGCGCCTGGCGGTGGCCGACGACATCATTGTTAACGATGCGGGCATGGAAAAGCTGCATCAGCAAGTCATGACCCTTCACCCGTTTTACCAGGGGTTAGCTGTCGGTAATTAACGACGACATCCCGATCTTTTTGCGCTATTATTCCAACCTTATTTACACTATTATTAGCTGCATTATGCATTTTCGCCTTCTGCCGCTTGGAAGAGCGTAGATTAAACCCCCGCTTTTCCATTTGTGTCAGGGGCAGAAATGCCGAATCTGGGTGACAGGGTAGCGTCGATTAAATTGCATGGGATGCTTCTTATTTCAGACTATTATGGCGTAGTGCCTTTATCCTTAGGCGCATACCCCCTGAGTGCATATTGGGTGCATATATTGGGTGCATATATTAAGTGCAGACAAAAATAACTTACGAACAACCTTTAAATGAACGGATTCGGACCTTTCTCAGGCTGGAATTCCTGTTTGACCAAACCAAGGCGTCCCTGGCAGGAGACGCCGTGTGGGACAGCCGCGCCGCATTGACGGGCATTTTGGAGATTTTAAGCATCTTTAGCCGGGCGGACCTTAAAACCGAGCTCATGAAAGAGCTGGAAAGACAGGCATTGGTACTGGAGCGCCTGGATGAAAAGCCGGGGGTGGACCGGGGACGGCTGAATGACCTGCTCAATCAAATGGACACGCTGATCGACCATCTGCATTCGCTGAAAGGCCAGGTAGGGCAAGACTTGCGCCAGAATGAATTCCTGAGCAGCATTCGCCAACGCCTCACGATTCCCGGGGGCACCTGCGATTTTGATTTGCCCGCTTACCATTTTTGGCTGCAACAACCCGCCGCCAAACGCCGCTTGCAATTACAGCACTGGTTTAAAAATTTTGATGCCATTGCCCAAGCCACCAGCCTCATGCTGCGGCTGATCCGCGAAAGCGTCCCCGGGGTCAAAGAAGTCGCCGAAGCCGGGTTTTTCCAAAAGTCGCTTGACCCGAGCACACCGTGCCACATTGTGCGCGTAACGGTGCCCGGCGATTGTCCCTATTTTGCTGAAATCAGCGGCGGCAAACACCGTTTTACGGTGCGCTTTCTTGAACAACGTATGGAAGAACGTCCGGTTCAGACCACCGATAACATACCCTTTGAATTGGCCTGCTGCATTATATGAGCAAATCCGCCGCACAGGGATGTGCCAGTGTCGCGGGAGGCAGGATGCCGGGAGCGACCGTCGTATGCCCGAGTTGCGGAAAATCCGTGCCATGGACGCCCGAGCAAACGTCACGCCCGTTTTGCAGTGAACGCTGCCGCCTGATTGACCTGGGAGAGTGGGCGTCAAATACGCGCCGTATTCCGCTAGACGAAACACCACTACAAGAAGACATTTGAACCAACCACGGAGGGTACGGTGAACACCAAGGGCTCCGGCTGGACAGCATGCGGGCACGCTAATCCGGTGGGTGAATGGTACAACGTGCCAAATCTTGTTTTCCTCCGTGGTCTCTGTGCCCTCTGTGGTTCACCCGCTTTTTTCAGATTTCATGCGCAACCACGCGAGCCCCGCCATACCTAACAAAATCAGCATGCCAAAACCCACGGCGCTATCCACCACCGGTACCCCCAGGCGTGTAATCAAGGTATACAGCCCCACCAACGCTAACATGGCGATATTTTCACTGAAATTCTGCACCGCCACCGCATGCCCCGCGCCCACCGTTTCATGGCCGCGCTCTTGCAACAGCGCATTGAGCGGCACGACAAACATCCCGCCACATGCGCCAATGGCCACCAGCAATATGGCCGCGCCATAAATGCCCGTCATTTGCGACAACGCCATCACCAGCGCCCCCAACAATAATCCGGCAGGCAAGACACGGTGGATAGTATCCAGCGTGACAAAGCGCGCCGCCAAGGCCGCGCCGATGGCAATGCCAATGGCCACCACGCCACTCAGGTTAGCCGCGGTCTTGTTGTCATCAATCAACAGCGCCACGGGTACCCAGGCAATCAACAAAAACCGCAAGGTACTGCCGCTGCTCCAGAATAAACTGGTGCCGATCAATGAAAAACGCGCATCGGGATTACGATACAAAGTTTTCAGCGCGCCAATAAAATCCACCACCAGCTTACGCGGCCCCAGTTTGCTGACGGGATGTTCCGGCGGCAGGCGCGGGATAAGCGCATTGACCAGCGCCGCCAGCACATAGCACACGCTGATGCCGACAAGGGTGCCGGTGACCGAAACATCCGCCAGCCACCCGCCGAGCAAGGCGCCCAGCAAAATCGCCACAATCGTCGAGCCTTCCATCAAGCTATTGGCCTTTACGAGTTTTTCTTGCGGCACCAGTTGGCTTAATATACCGTATTTGGCGGGCGAATAAGCCGCCGCGCCCAGCCCCACTAATCCATAAGCCAGCCACGGGTTAAAACCCAGCAGCATAAGTGCGGAGCCGATGAATTTCAACCCGTTACTGATCATCATCACCCGTCCCTTGGGCAATGCGTCGGCAAATGCACCAACGAACGGCGCGAAGATAATAAACGCCAATACAAAAAATTCCTGCAACATCGGCGCGTACCAGTCTTGGTAATCCGCAAAAGATTTTAGCAGCGCAATGGCGGCAAACAACAGCGCATTATCTGCCAGCGCGGAAAGGAATTGGGCAACCAGCACCGCCATCATGGCGCGTGAGGACAATCGGCCATCATTGGCTATAGCGGATGATGTCATGTCGAACTCCTGGTGAAAAATGCGCGGGTTTCAAAAATCTGTGGGGAGAAACGCTTTCCATCCATACGTAAATGCCGCTTTAACACAAAATCAAACAACAGGGGATTGTAAGTGCGGATTTCTGAAAGTACCGGTGCCGCCGCGCTATCCAGCAATCCTGATTCCACAAACAGATCCACGGAAAAAAGCGGCATGACACCGGGCAGGGGATAGTCCGAGCCATTCAGCAGCCGTGGATGCCATTCCCTTCTTTCCAGTAGCGGCCGCACATAATGGGCGCGATTGATCTGGGTGACCGCGGAGATGTCAGCGTAAAGTGTTTTTTCGTAACGGTGGTCTTCCATCAAACGCGCGAACAACAGAAAACTTTCCGTCATGGGTCCGTTTTCACCCCGATCAAGATCACGGTCTTCACCCATGGTGGCGCAATGCGCAACGACAACCCGCACCCCGTGGTCAAGCGCGCGGCGCAACTTCAATGGATTGCCGTAATGCTGGGTGTTGGCGCCATGTACGGCGCGTTCTTGGCCGGCATGCGTAATCAGGGGCAGGTTATGCCGCGCCAAGGCTTGATAAAAGGGATCGCATAATTTCGAGCCAGGGTCGATGCCCATTGCCGCGGGCAGCCATTTAACCGCGCGCGCGCCTTTTTGCACGGCATCGTTTAATACCGCGACACTGTCCGTTCGATAAGGGTGGATGGACGCTACCCATTCAAAATGATGTGGATAAAGCTGCGCCATTTTCATGGCATAGTCATTGGGCGTATAAAACGCGCTATGCTCCAGGTCAATAGCGCGATTTTCATCATAGTTATGCTCAAACGCAAGCAGCAATAATTTATGGCCCGCACGCATGCCGCCAATCAGGCCATGCATGCGCTCAACATAACGTTGGTCTATGCGCTGTGGCGCATCTCCAGCACAACCTGCATTCAGGAAAAATCTTTTTTGTACGAATTGCGCGGGGCTTAACAGGCTATCCATGTCCGGATTAAACCAGGTGCCGCTGCCCCCATCGCCGGCGCCAATCAAGTGGGCGTGGCTGTCCCACACATTCTGGCTATTGACGCCCTGCCAGGCCGCTACCACTAACTCATGCCCAGCAAGCGCCGTCGGCAAGGTGGCATGGCAGGGATTTATAAATCCTTGTTCAGGCCAGTAACGCCACGCGGCCCAACTGGTGGCAGATACACCGGCGGCGCCCAGTCCCAGCAAAAATTGACGGCGGTCCATCAAACGCCCTCCGCCATTTTTTTCAATGTCACATAATCAATCTTGCCGGTACCCAGCAGCGGTAACGCGTCCACACGCATCATTTTACGTGGCACGGCAAGTTCGGGATGGCCAAGTGTCCGCGCCGCTTCCTGCATGCGTTCACGGTTGAGCGTGGCGTCAGTCGTAAACAATACAATCGCTTCGCCGCGCTGCGCGTCGGGCTGTGTTGAGGTTGCGTGTTGATGTGCGGGTGATGCCAGCGCCGCCATTTTTTCCACCACTTCAAGCGAGATCATTTCACCGGCAATTTTAGCAAAGCGCTTCACCCGGCCCACGATGCGCACAAAACCTTCTTCATCTATTGTGACAACATCTCCCGTGCTGTACCAGCCCGCGCCCGCAGTAGAGGCTGGCGGTTCAATCACGCCCGGACTTTCATAGCGGTAATATCCTGACATGACATTGGGGCCGCGCACATGCAACAGCGCGCCCTGTTCTATGCCAGGCACAGGTTCCAGGTGCGTGGTAATGCCAGGCAATAATTGGCCCACGGTGCCGGTGCGGTAAGACATCGGGGTATTGACTGCCAGTACTGGCGCGGTTTCCGTGGCGCCGTAGCCTTCCAGGATGCGTACGCCAAACTTTTCAAACCACACATGACGTACCGCGTCGGATAATTTTTCCGCACCGGCAATGACATAACGCAGCCGATAAAAATCATACGCATGCGCGAATTTTGCGTAGTTTCCCAAAAACGTGCTGGTGCCGAATAACACCGTGCAGCCACGGTCATAAGCCAGCTCAGGAATGACCCGGTAATGCAGCGGCGTGGGGTATAAAAATAAATTTGAACCCGTTAATAACGGCAATAACGTGCCTGCCGTCAATCCGAAAGAATGAAAGATAGGCAGTGCGTTGAGAAATTTATCCTCCACTGAAAAATCAATCACCGCACGGATCTGCGCGATATTGGAGAGTATCGCACCATGCGACAATACGACGCCCTTGGATTTACCTTCAGAACCCGATGTAAACAACACTACCGCGGCATCTTCAGGGAGCGATGCAGGCATTGCCAGGCGCGGCAGCAATTGCGAGTAACCCAGCAGCCACAACTTGTCGAAGACACCAAACTGCCTCTGCATATCCTCAAGATAAACTACCCGCACATTTTTCAGCGTAGCGAGTATGTTTTGCAGCTTTGCCGTTTCAATAAACTTGCGCGAACTGATGATGGTATTGATTTTTGCGGCAACACAGGCATTCTGCAAACCTTCCGCGCCCGCCGTATAATTAAGCATGGCGGGGACACGGCGTTGCGCGCCCATGCCGATCATCAATGCCACGGTCGAAGCCAAATTGGGCATCAATACCCCGACAGTTTCATTTTCAGGCGCAACCTTAGCCGCCATCCTGCCCAGCGCCAATGTCATTTTCAGGATTTGGCCGTAGGAATATTCGACCTGTTTCATATCTTCAACAACGCGCCGCTTGCGGCCAAAAATCGAAACCGCGTCCAGCAAGCTTGAATACAGGGTTTGTTTTTGATGTGAATTAAATAACATGGCCTGCATGATTTTACGCATCGCCATACCTGCTTTCAGGCGCCGCTCCTTTGCGGTGGGCGCCGTCGGCATGGGCAACGACGTTGCAGGCTGGATGGACAGCGTAATGCGCGGCAATAAACGGCGCGGATATTTGCCCGACAAGCGGCTGAAATAAGAGCGTGCCGGGCCATCGAGCCTGACGGGGATGAGGGTGGCGCCGGTTTTCGCGGCGACAAACGCCGGGCCGTCATAGACTTTCATCAGGCTGCCAGTGGTAGTGATGCGCCCTTCCGGAAAAATCATGACTGGCCGCCCCGCCTCAATCAGCCGTATGACTTTTTTCATCGCCATGGGGTTGGTGGGATCCACCGCAAGATGCTCCACCTGGGTAAGGAACAAACGGAAGAAAAAATTTTTTACGACCGTCGTATGCACCACAAATACCGGATTGACGGGCAAAAACAAGCCCAGCAATAAACCATCAAGAAATGATTCATGGTTGGCGATGATCAGCAAGCGCGATGCGTTAAATTGCGTGGCATCACCTTCGATACGCAAGCGGAACAGGATGCGCAATAATGGCCGCAACACACTACGCATAAGAAATTTAATCATCGCGGGAATCCCCCTTTTATTATATAAAGATATATAACCATGTAATTAAATATTTAGTTTTATAGGCGGCGCAAGATCAACTATTCTTGCGGATATAATCCAGCACATTCTGCAATGTTTCATCCAACACGGAACGGTTAACCCAGAAATACACTTCTTTGCCGATTTTTTCGCTCAGCAATATATCGGCATCATGCAGTATTTTTAAATGATGCGAAATGGCTGAGCGTGACAATGTTGACACCTCGACAATCTGCCCCACATTGAGGCGTTCACCACGGTCAAAGGTCAGCAAAATACGTTGCCGGTGTTTATCACCCAGCGCAACAAATACCTTGGATGCCGTAGCCCATTGTTTGGGGAGGGCGCGCATGTAATTTTTATTCATGTCGATAAGTTTAATTATATAGTTATGTGTTGTCAACAAAAACCTGCATTATGATCCCTGTTAACCCCGCCACAGCGATGACACTCCCGCGATTCCCTGCGCGCCCTGTTCATACGCCTGCGTTACGTGGCGCTGCGTCATGCCGCCCAGGGCGTACACGGGCAGCACGGCCAGTTCGGTAAGCTCGCGGAAACCTGTCCAACCCAGGGTGCGGGCGCCAGGATGGCTGGTGGTTTCCAGCACCGGAGAAACTACGGCAAAATCAGCGCCGATACGGCCTGCATGAACCAGCTCTTTGGCATTGTGGCACGACGCGCCTACCCACAGCCTGGAAGATGAAAAAGGCCGCGCGCTTAACGACATCAGCCGCGCGCTGTCCAGATGCACACCATCCGCACCCACCTCCTCCACCAGTGGCGGCGCCGCATTCAATATTAATTGGGCTTGATGGGCGCGGCACACCGGCAACACCTGCCGCGCCAGTTCCGCATATGCGGTTTCGCCCAGCGTTTTAGCGCGCAGTTGCACCAAGCGGATACCCGCATGCAGCGAACGCTCCAGGCCGTAGAGAAATTCCTCGGTATTGGGAGAGGGTTCGGGCGTAATAAGGTAGCGCGAAGGCAGGCGCACCGCATTTACAATTGGCCAGTTGGCGGCCGGGTAATCTCGTTGTGCCAGGTCTTTTATCGCCACCCATTCCACCGGCTGGCCTTCACGGCCGAACGGCTCACCGGCAAAGGTATCCACGCGCCACACATCCAGCAACACAGTCTTTACCTTACCCAGGGTTTCATTATAGTGGTGGCGTATGCGTATCAGGGGGCGGGCTGACACCACAAAAATACCAACCTCTTCCTGTAACTCGCGCGCCAGAGCCTGCGGGGTACTTTCGCCTGCTTCAACCTTGCCACCGGGGAATTCCCAGAGCCCGCCTTGGCTGTTCTTGCGCGTCCTGCGCCCACAGCACTTGTGCGTCCCTGCACGACGTGGCGCAGTGGGTGGCCGGAATGCCAACAGGATCTCATTTACGCTATTAAATATGGCGCCTACCACTACGTGCTGAAAAGGCATATCTGACATTTTATATAAAAAAATAGTTATATGTTATTTCACGGCGCGGGGATGCCCTTTATGGGCACTTTTTGCCGTTTTGCGTCACACGTCACACATGCTTTGATATACCGCTCACGGTAAGTGCCGACCAATTTTGGCAATATAGACTCAACAAAGCACCACCCATCAGGAGCGTACCATGTTTAAAGTGATATTTTTGATGATAGCCGCCACCTTAGCCATTAGCACGCCTAGCGACGGCCCCACACTGCTGGTGAATAATCGGGATTATATACTGGCGCTGGTGGTAGCCGTGCTGGTACATCCCTGGATTGCCAGGCAGTTTGATTGAGAGCGCTGTCCAGGAAGGGCACTTTTTGCCATTTTGCGTCACAGTTCACAACCGGTTTGATGGGTCACGCACAGTAAGTGGCAACCCGTATTGATAATATAGACTCATCAAAACATTACCACTTGTCAGGAGCAGAGCATGTTTAAAATTATATTTTTAGCCTCAGCAGCAATCCTTGCCCTTACGGTACCGGGTGACGGCCCGGCGCTGCTGGTAAATAACCGTGATTACATACTGGCACTGGTGGCGGCAGTGCTGGTGCATCCCTGGATCGCCCGGCAATTTGATTAATAAAAAAGCGCCGGGCAGGAAACTCAAGTGTCGCGGAGTGCAGGACGCACGGGAGCGACCGCTGGACAGGCCGCACCCCCTCCCACCTGAAGTAGGCGGGAGCCTTCGCTGACGCTCTTCCAAGCGAACTGCGGGAAGAGCGCAGCGATGGATCCCAACCGAAGACTAAAAATCTACGCCAATGCCCAGGAACGGCCCTTTATTTTTCATGGAAGCAACCTTGTCGCCATCTGTCAGTTCCAGGTCGACAAAACGGTAGCCCCCCGCAACATACATAAACGGAAACGGATTAAGTTTAACCTGGGCGGTAACATCATAAAGATGATTGTCCGCGTAGGCGATCGCCATACCATCCACTTCACCACTCACAAACGGGCCACTGGCACGCAGCACAGCCTTGAGCATGGGTACGGGCGCGGAGAAATCAGCTTGGGCGGTTTGTGCATTATTGTTTACTGTAATACTGCCATCAATGAATTTGATATTTGCGCCAATCTCGGCTTCAAGGATGCCAATATTGAGCGGTGAGAATGTCCAGCCCAGGTCATAGGTTTTCAGGTCTACACTGGTGGTGACAGGTGTGGATGCCGAAAAGGTTTTGCCTTCATAAGTAATGCTGCGGGTTAAGGTGCTGGTGGCGTCGTATTTAAGCGGCGTAACCCCCACATACAGGTTTCCGAGAAACGTGATGTGTGCCCGGCCACGTACGAATATAAGTGATTTATCATCCAGGCCCAGGTCATTTTTAAGATCCACTATCCCACTGCCCGAGCGTGTTTCGCCGGAAATGTCCGATTGCCAACCCACCGCTTCCAGCTCAAGATCAACGGGTCCCAGCGCAAAGGCGGCGCCGGTAGGTAACAACATTAATACGCCTAGTGTCCATGCAGTTTTTTTCATGATGCCCTCTCTTTTATCGCAAGGTTAAATTACAGGTGCTTCGATAAATCTATGCGTACTCATCAACATTATGCGGCGGTACAGGCCGCCCCTTTCCCACTAAGGCAAAAGACTGGTATTCGGCAATAGCGCGCTGCGCCATCGGAGTTACGCCACCGGAGGCAGCCGCGCTGGCCGTAAGGTATCGGCCCGTCGCATGAAAACTTGGAGCGCCCCTGTTAAGGGTTGAGTTCCTGTCTAATACATCCCCGGCACTCACATATTCCACGGGTAGTGGTAAGCGTATCCCCGCTGCGGAGCCGATCTTATGTGGAAGGGACGGTTCTTGTTGTTGTGGCAGTGTATGTCCACCGCGCTGTACGGTGGATATCACGCCCGTCATTAACCGGTTAATCGGCATGGCCACAGACATTCACGAACCGTCCCTGATACAGCCCCTTAAAAAGTGATTTTTACGCCCACATGCGCGCCTTCATCAAGCACAGCGTCAGGGCCAGTTTCCAAGCCAAATTTAATTTTACGGTAACCAAGATAGGCTACTGCCTGTGGCAAGACTTCATATTCTAAACGTAGGCCAGTTTCAATAAAGCGGTCGGTATCGCCAAAGGTGACGATGTTCGGCGCAAAATAAAATTGTCCGGCAACGCCAAAGCGGGAAGCCGAAGGAGGTGAAAAGCGCACTTGGCCACCTAACGCTAAGGCCAGGGCATCACTGTCGTCAACTGTTGCCATCAAGCCTTTTACGCCCAAACCGACAGTCACGCCGGGCAGGCCGCTGCCCACCTCGTTTTTCACTAAAATGCCGACATCACCGAGCAGGTTATCCCGGTCTGTGAAAAGGAACCCCACGTGGAATTCGGATTTTCCGAGGCTGTCACGGCCCATCGCCGAGCTGTATTGAAGTTGGGCGCTGTTATCCCCCAGATTGATATCCAGCGCGCCTGCGCTGGCTGGGTCGCTTACGATGGCTAATAAAGCAATGCTGGCGGCGCATGCCAGCGGACGTACGGAAAAACGGTGTGCAAACATATCTCTAACTCCTTAAAAAAATGATCCAATATTAATGTTGATGTGACGTGCCTTCCTGCCCTACGCAACGATGGTGAGCCCGTTGCGCCACATCAATTGGCAAGCATACCACAGGCAATTCATATAACGAACCTGCTGTGGCCCCCTGTCTTTAGGACACCAGTGTTTGGCTGCGCCTAAAACTTTAATGCGGCACGCGCGCACACCCATACTTCAATTTTTTTTACGCCGGCGCTACGTAACGTGGTGGCGAATTCTGCGACCGTTGCGCCGGTGGTCATAACGTCATCAACAATTGCTACATGGTGTGCCGGAAGTTTTTTGGCAACACTGAAGCCGCCTTTGACGTTGCGCAACCGTTCGTTGGCGGGCAAATCCGACTGGACGGCCGTGGCGCGGTGGCGCTGGCAGTGCTGATAATCAATCGGAATATTGAGCGCGCGTGCAATGGGGCGCGCCAGCTCAGTAGCCTGATTGTAGCCGCGTTCACGTAACCGCGCGGCGTGCAGCGGTACGGGAATGATCAGTTGTGGGAACGGGGAGGAGATCGAGTGCGCCCGTTTTGTGAGTTGTTGCGCCATCAATTCGCCGAGCAAGCGCGCAATCGCGAGCTTGCGATTGAATTTCAGGTCATGAATCAAATGATCGACCGGGTGCGCATACTGGAATGCGCTGAAAGTGTGATCATAACTGGGCGGCTCTTTGAGGCAATGTCCACACAACGGGGAAGGCACGGCGGTGGTTCCGTGCAGCGGCAACGCGCACTGGTAGCAGGCGGTGGGTTGCATGGGTAGGTCGACCTGGCAACCTCGGCAAATATCCAAACCCACCTGCCCGTGACTGCCACACACCGTGCAGGTGGGTGGAAATAGCCAGGATTGTATACTTTTAGTCCAGACGTTCACTTTGCGTGATGCTTTAGGTTGACAGGGGCGTGGGGCGGGTTAATATCTATAGATTACTACGCAAAGGAGCACTATATGACCATAAATGGCGAAATTTATCAACGTATTGACGCCATTACCGCACGCACCCTGGCCGGTGGCGAGATGACCGCCGAAGAAGGGCGCTGGATGATTCGGCTGGATGATGATTACCTGCCGTGGTTAATGGCGGGTGCTGACCGGCTGCGCAAGACTTTTCGCGGCCAGACCATTGAAGTGTGCGCCATTTCGAACGTGCGTTCCGGCAACTGCTCAGAGAATTGTTCTTTCTGTGCCCAGAGCGGCCATCACAAAACGGCTGCGCCTGCGTATAACTATATCGCCAAAGAAAAATTGGTGGAACAGGCTGAGCGTGCGCGCGCCTGGGGCGCCAGTGATTTTGGGGTGGTATCGAAAGGATGGGGTGTACGCACGGGAAAAGAGCGCGAACAGTTGCGTGAATATTTTTCTACGCTCAAAGAACACAGCGACATCGGGCGTTGTGCGAGTCTCGGTGCGCTCGACAAGGAAACGGCGGTGATGCTCAAAGAGATGGGCATGGAAAATTATCATCACAATCTTGAGTCCGCTGAAAGCTTTTTTGAAAATGTATGCACCACGCATACCTACCAGGAAAATATTGACACCATTGCGCATGCGCGCGAAGCCGGTTTGCGGGTGTGTGCCGGTGGCATTCTGGGCATGGGCGAAAGCCTCGATCAACGTATCGAGCTGGCCATCACGTTGCGCAATCTGGGCGTGGAATCCGTGCCGCTGAATTTTCTCAATCCACAGCCCGGCACGCCGATGGCGCAAGTGGAGCCGATGAAGCCCATGGAAATTCTCAAAGCTATCGCCGTGTTTCGTTACCTGTTACCCAAGGCAGAAATCCGCATCGCCGGTGGCCGCCAGTTCCTCGGTGAACTCCAAGTCATGATCTTCATGGCGGGCGCATCCGGCGTCATGATCGGCGATTACCTCACCACCAAAGGGCGCCAGGTTGAAGATGACCTGAAAATGCTCGACACCCTTAATTTAAAGCCGCGCGGTGATACGCAACAGCGCCGCGAGGCGGCGGCCACTGAACATAAGGTCGTGTGGACGTGAGGGATCTTGCCGCGAATCTTGAGCGGCAAAAGGCGCTGAATCTGTACCGCACGCGCCGCGTACTGGAAAGCCCGGCGGGCGTCACGGCCGTTATCGACGGACAGCGCTATTTATCTTTTTGCAGCAATGATTACCTGGGGCTGGCGAATCACCCCGAGGTGATTCAGGCCTTGCAACAAGGCGCGGTCGAATATGGGGTAGGCAGTGGCGCGGCGCATCTGATGAGTGGCCACAGCCGCGCGCATCATGCACTCGAAGAAGAATTGGCGGCGTTTACACGGCGCCCGCGCGCCCTGTTATTTTCCACGGGCTATATGGCAAATTTGGGCGTAGTGAGCACGCTCGCGCAACGTGGTGACACAGTTTATGCAGACCGGCTCAACCATGCGTCACTGGTAGACGCCGCATTGCTGTCACAGGCGCGTCTGCGCCGTTATCCGCATGCGGACTCTGCGACACTTGGAAAATGGTTGGTTGATGATAGCAACGAAGATTCATGGATCATCAGCGATGGCGTGTTCAGCATGGACGGTGATCTTGCGCCCTTACCGCAGTTTGCGGCACTGGCCCGCCAGCATCAAGCCGGGTTGGTCATTGATGACGCCCATGGCTTTGGTGTGCTGGGTCAGCACGGCGGTGGCATTGCCGAGCATTTTGCGCTGGATGCCGCGCAGGTGCCAGTATTGATTGGCACTTTAGGCAAAGCGTTTGGCACTTTCGGTGCCTTTGTCGCAGGCAGTGAAGATTTGATTGAAACATTGATTCAGCATGCGCGCAGTTACATTTACACTACTGCCCTGCCACCCGCCATCGCGCAGGCCACGCGCGTGAGCTTGCGGCTGGTGCAAACGGAAAGTTGGCGACGTGAGCATTTGATGCATTTAGTCACACGGTTCCGTACCGGCATGGAGCAGCGTGGGTTCCTGTCCATGTTGATGCCTTCACCCACGCCGATTCAGCCGTTGCGGGTAGGTGATGCGGCTCGCGCGCTGGCGTTAAGCAATGCGTTGCTGGCGCACGGCATCCTGATCAGCGCCATTCGTCCCCCTACCGTACCACAAGGCAGCGCACGGTTACGCATTACTTTCAGCGCAAGCCACAGCGACGCGCACATCGACACCTTGCTGAATGCGTTGTCTGAAGTGTTATGAACCCGGAAAATCCAATGGGCATTTTATCGTGAATTGTCGTTCAAAACCAAGATCCCTCTCTTCGTTCGGGATGACAGCCCCCTTGTCATTTCGACCGAAGGGAGAAATCTGGCTTCATTGATGAATCTGCACGTACAAAGCTTCGGCGCAGGTTCGGATATTGTCTTGCTGCATGGCTGGGGACTGCACGCCGAAGTGTGGAGCGACACGGCGCAGCAGCTTGCGGCGCGCTTTCGCGTTACATTGATAGACCTGCCGGGTCATGGGCGTAGTGCCCCTCTGGCCGCTCTTGCGCATCCTGCGCCCGCGGCACTTGCGCATCCCTGCGCGGCGCAAGACTATTCGTTGTCACGCGTGGCTGCCAGCATCGCTGAAGTTGCGCCACCGCACGCGATATGGCTGGGCTGGTCGCTGGGGGGAATGATCGCCATGCATATCGCCACCACCCTGCCATCGCGCGTTATGGCGCTGATACTGGTGGCGAGCACGCCCCAATTTGTGCGTGATGATGATTGGAGGCATGCAATGGATGGGGCGGTGCTGGAATCGTTCGCCCAGGCATTGCAAGAAAACCATGCGCAAACCGTGCAGCGTTTTCTGGCATTGCAAACCCGGGGTGCGGCGCAAGGCCAAAATACGCTGCGGCGATTACGTAACGCCGCCATGCAATATCCGCCGCACCCTGATGCGTTGCGCGGCGGACTGGCTATTTTGCGTGATACCCGTTTACGGCCGCACTTGCGAAAGATTACTTGCCCCATACAAATCATTCTCGGTGAACGTGACACGCTGGTACCGTATGGGATGGGCACTGCGTTGCAGGCACAAATGGCTAACGCGCGCTTGAATATCATTGCGGCGGCGGGTCACGCGCCGTTTTTGTCACACCCCGCAGAATTTATGAATTGCATTGACGGATTTCTTGATGAGCAACGATAACGATAATTTCACCCTGGATAAAGCACGGGTGCGTGCCGCTTTTGACCGCGCCGCGCCGCGATATGACGCCGCCGCCGTATTGCAAAGTGAAGTACGCGCCCGCCTGCTGGAGCGTCTGGACCTGGTAAAAATACAACCGCAAATCATTCTCGATATTGGCGCAGGCACCGGCCATGGCACCGCCGCGTTAATGCAGCGCTATAAAAAAGCCGAAGTAATTGCCGTGGATGTGGCACATGGTATGCTTTTACAGACACGCCACAAAAATTCCTCGTGGCGGCCCTGGCAAAAAACCCCGGCGCTGGCATGTGGTGATGCTGAAAGCCTGCCCTTTGCGGATGCCTGCGCTGACATGATCTTTTCCAATCTCACCTTGCAGTGGTGCAATGACCTGGACCGCACCTTTAAGGAATTTCGCCGCGTATTAAAGCCGGGCGGCTTGCTGATGTTTACCACGTTTGGCCCGGATACGCTTAAAGAGCTGCGCCAGAGCTGGAGCAGCGTAGACGGATTTAACCACGTTAATGTGTTTATTGACATGCACGACATAGGTGATGCCATGATGCGCGCGCGCCTTGCCATTCCGGTGGTGATGGACGCGGAAAATTTCACGCTCACCTACGCCACCGTTCAACACCTGATGCGTGACCTTAAAACCATTGGCGCGCATAACGTCACCGCCGGCCGTGCGCGCGGCCTGACCGGTAAAGGGCGTATGCAGGCCGTGCATGCGGCCTATGAAAATTATCGGCGGGAAGGCGTGCTGCCAGCCACTTATGAAATTGTTTATGGCCACGCCTGGGCGCCCGAGCAAAGCGCCACAGCGCAAACAACCCGCGAGCCAGGGGTATTCAAAGTGGAATTTTCGCCGCGCAGGGATGCGCATGAACGGCCGCCACACCGTCAGGTGTCACCCAGTTCATGAAGGGATTTTTTATTACCGGCACTGACACCGATGTAGGCAAAACCCGCATCGCAGCCGGACTGTTGCATGTGCTTGCAGCACGCGGCCATACTACTGCCGCAATGAAGCCTGTGTCGGCAGGTTGTTATAACAGCACGTGCGACCTACACCCTGACAACATGCGCAACCTCCGCAATGACGACGCCTTGATTTTACAGCGCCACGCCACGCTGGCTTTGCCCTACGAACAAGTCAATCCTTATGCCTACGCCGCCGCAATCGCGCCGCATATCGCCGCTGCGCAAACCGGGCATGCTATTGACATCCTCCATATCAAAAAACTATTCGATGATATGGCTCAGCGCGTTGATTCAGTGGTGGTCGAAGGCGCGGGGGGTTGGCTGGTGCCCATCAATGACCATGAAACCATGGCCAATGTAGCGCGGGCGTTAGCTTTGCCAGTGATTCTGGTGGTGGGAATGCGCCTGGGCTGCTTGAGTCATGCCTTACTCAGCATCGAGAGCATCGCGCATCACGGCTTACCATTGGCGGGGTGGGTGGCAAATACCTTAAACCCCGAATTTACCCCGCTGCAACACAACATTGACGCCCTGCGCGCGCGCATCAATGCGCCTTTGCTCGGTGTGGTGCCGCATCTGGAAAATGTTGATGCGGAATCGGTGGGGCATCATTTAAATTTAGCGCAGTAAAACGGCGCCTTTCGTTCGCCATACGCCGTTACCGCGTCAGCGTATCCCCAACTGTTCCACAATGCTGCCTAGGCGCGCCAGGCGGTCGCGTGCATCATCAAGTTGCAATAAAAGCTGTTTTTGCGCAAGACCAATCGGTAACAATTCGGCGAGGCGGCAACTTACCCAGCTTGCGTCACCGTATTTTTTGCTGATGCCATCATAGTGATGGCCGATTTGTTCGATCATCTGGCGCAATAAATCAGCTAAGGGTAAATATTCAGCGGGGATGTCGCATTCGGATTCATTGGGCAACAACACCACGGTGGCGACGGTGAGCTGGTTGGGTTGCACCTGTTCCGAAATGATGCGAAAGCGCTGTTGGCCGCGCACCGTAACGCCGAGCAGGCCGTCATGACGCATGTGCCAATAGGTGATGGTGCTGAGCGTGCCAATCTCATAGGTGGTTGCGGCGGGGCCAGTTTCATTGCCACTGCGGATCAGGCAGATGCCGAGGCCGGTGCCGTGCCGCAAACACGTACTCACCATGTCCAGATAGCGCGGTTCGAAAACGCGCAGCGGCAACGGGCCACCAGGATAGAGCACGGTGTGCAGCGGAAACAGCGGAATACGTAGCTGTTCTTCATCCATGGCTTTTTTCCTCGCCGTCGTCGTCGCCCCAGCGCGGTATCAACTCATGAGCGATATCGAGATGATCGAGAATGCGCGCCACGACGAAATCCACCAGGTCTTCAACACGCTGCGGCCGGTAATAAAAGCCCGGATTAGCCGGCAGCATGACCACGCCCTGACGCGCCAGTGACAGCATGTTTTCGAGGTGGATCACTGACAGCGGCATTTCGCGCGGCACCAGAATCAATTTGCGGTGTTCTTTAATCATCACGTCGGCGGCGCGTTCCAGCAGGTTATTGCTGGCGCCGTGGGCAATGGCCGACAGCGTGCCGCTGGTACACGGGCACACCACCATGGCGCGCGGCGCGTTGGAGCCGCTGGCGACGGGCGCGGTCCATTGGTCTTTGCCAAATACCCGCAACTGACCGGGCTTGAGGTTGATTCCACGGGCGTGATAATGCGCGCTGAGTGTTTCTTGCATGTCGTCGGGGCGCCCCGGCAGCTTTAGATCGGTCTCCATGGCGATGACCACCTGACCGGGCGCAGATACCATGAGATAGATCTGTTCGCCTGCCTGGAGCAGGCATTCCAGCAGACGCAGTCCATACGCCGCGCCTGATGCGCCGGTCATTGCCAGGGCTATTGCGTTGCGGCTCGCGCTCATCTTGCGGGCGTCCCGCCCGACGTTTGGCCGGAAATCTGCTCCTGCGTTTCCGGCACTTCCGCCATCCATGGCGGTCGCAACGCCTCAATCAAGCGTTGATGAATCCCGTCAAAACCACCATTACTCATAATAATAATATGATCCCCACTTTGCGCGATCTGCGCAAGATGCGCAACAATGGCGGGCACGGTGTCGAAAACCTGCGCCTGCGGCCCGAGGGTGGTGGCGACCGCCGCCACATCCCAGCCAATGTCAGCAGGTTGATACAGTACGACATGATCGGCCAGCGCCAGCGATGGCGCGAGCGTGTGTTGATGCACACCCATGCGCATGGTGCTGGAACGCGGCTCCAGCACGGCGATGATGCGTTGTGAGCCTGCATACCCGTTGCCCTTGATATTTTGGCGCAAGCCCTGCAAAGTGGTGGTAATGGCAGTGGGATGATGTGCGAAGTCGTCATAGACGGTGATGCCGTCGATCTGCGCGCGCTGCTCCATGCGCCGCTTCACGCCGCGAAACTCAGCAAGCGCGGCGATAGCGTGTTTGGGCGGTACACCCGCGTGACGCGCCGCCGCAATGGCCGCCAACGCGTTGAGTACATTATGCCGCCCCAGCAGCGGCCAAGTGACACGTCCCATCAAATCATCGCGCCAATACACATCAAAAGCGCCGCCATCGGCCTGGGCGTTGCGGGTGTTCCAGCCCTGATTGGCGGTTTCATCAAAGTGTTCTACCGTGCTCCAGCAGCCTTGCTTAAGCACCTCGGCCATCGCTACGTCATGGGCGGGCGCGATGATCAGGCCATTGCCCGGCACGGTGCGCACCAGATGGTGGAATTGGCGCTGGATGGCCGCAAGATCGGCAAAAATATCTGCATGATCAAACTCAAGATTGTTCATGATCAAAGTGCGCGGACGATAATGGACAAACTTGGAGCGCTTGTCGAAAAACGCCGAATCGTATTCGTCGGCTTCCACTACAAAAAACAGGGCGTCATGGCGCGAGCCATGCGTTACCCCCCCGCCTAAACGCGCCGAAATATCAAAATTCTGCGGCACGCCGCCCACCAAAAACCCGGGGCTGAGCCCTGCGTATTCCAGGATCCATGCCAGCATGCTGGTGGTGGTGGTCTTGCCGTGGGTGCCCGACACCGCCAGCACCCAACGATCGCGTAATAGATATTCAGATAAAAATGCTGGGCCGGAAGTATACGGCAGCCCCCGGTTCAGCACGTATTCCACCGCCGGGTTGCCGCGCGACAAGGCATTGCCGATCACCACGCAGTCGGGCGCGGGGTCAAGATGCGCGGGGTCGTAGCCTTCCATCAACTCAATGCCCTGCCCGCGGAGCTGGGTACTCATGGGGGGGTAGACATGCGCGTCCGAACCGCTCACCTGATGACCCAATTGACGTGCCAGCACCGCAATGCCGCCCATAAAGGTGCCGCAAATACCAAGAATGTGAATGTGCATATTAAAAAACCTTATACTACGCCGCGGAGAAAAACAGCACTTTCATGACGCCCAGTGACACATACATATACACTGTCGCCAGCACCGCGCCCATGCCCAGATTAGTCGACAACGCATGGCGTAAAATATGCCCCACCACCACCAGATTCCAGAACAGCAGCACCAAGATCAATAGCGAAGGCACGATCACCATGCTGTCATCGGGGCCGAACTGTTTATGCCAGAGGGTGACGGGCAGCGCTATCACCTGCAATATTATGCCACTGCCCGCCAGCGCCGTGCAGGTTTGCGGCCAGCGCTGCGGCATCAGCCGCGCCCACAATAATACATAAGACAGCAACCCCATCAGCAGCGTGTCAAACACCGCCGCAATCACCGCCTTGCCTGGCGTCATTTGTATCCATGCCAGCAGCAGCGCCAGCAGCGCATACACCGCCAGCGAATAAACCAGCAGTGGCCGCGAAGTCGGCAAATCCTGCGGCGCCACGCGCAAACGGCATACATCAAAAAACATCATGGGCAGTTTATTCACGGGGAGCCTATTACAGTACAAACAAGAAGAGCGAGCGCTATGATAACGCCTTGTTGGCGAAACAGGCTAGCCTAAATTGGGAAGAAAAGTCTTGCTACAAAATCTAAGGTGGGCAAACGGGAGACGCCAAAAAAACACCATACCCCATTTTAAAAGGCTGGGGAAACCCATGCGGAACGGTATCTGCTAACTTTGAGAAATTCTGAGGATTAAAACGGCTACTTATAAACCTGCAAGAAAGATTTTACGTCTTTGAATTGGCTTTCATCGGCAAATTGACCGCGATGAAATACATACTGCTGTTTCTTGCCTGACATATCCATGCCAGTCACGGCAAATGTCTTGCCAACAAAATCGCCAAAAAACCGTACGCCCTTCACCAAGTCCACTTGCGAACCATTGCGCAGTTCGAAACGCACCCGCTGCTTGTCAATTTCAATTGCCGTGGGCGCGCTAGGCAATATCATCAAGCGTGTCTTGAGAATGCGGTTACTGCCGGCAAACGCGAAAATCGTCGCCATGAACACCAGGATATATGTCCAATCCTGATAAGGACCGTACCATAGCTTGATGGAAATCAATATTAAAAATGCCACAGTGGGCACGTACAACCACAAATCCCATATCATGCCTTTACGGTCTTGCACCAGCCTGTAACGCTTGTCGGATTCGGCCATACGTTTAGCTTCTTTCCCCCAAGGCACGGCCAATGGCCAATTCCAACTCGCCATACAGCATACGGCCAGGCTGCTTAAGTTGGACGATGCCATTCCCATCAATCATAAATGTCCATGGGTCACCCTTGACTTTGTACGCGATAAAAGCTTCGGGATTTTGATATTGGTCCATATGCAGGAAGATTACTTTAGGCCCATATTTTGTTGCCAGGGATTTCAACTGCTGCAATTGCACGTCGCACACGGTGCAATGGCCCGGGGTCGCGAATTCCAGCAAGATCGGCTTGCCGGTTTTTAGCGCCTCATCCAGCGAATATTGATACATGCGTTCATCGGGATAACGGTAACTGGTAATTTTGCTGAAATCACCGCCGACATCGGCCAGGGTCTTGGTACGCAAAGCCGGGGCTTTCTGGCCCACTAACAACGTGGCTTTATTGCTGCCGCCATCATAATCATATCCCAGCAGTATCACACCCACAAATAGGGCCATACCGAGGGCGACCACCACCGACCACATCTTGTCTCTGGCCGGACTGTTATCAACCTCAACGATTATAGTCATTGACGCTCCTTCCAACCTGCACAGGTACGGAAAATGTTGTAAGCCCAAATACAGTTTGCGGCCAACACCAGTGAGCCAAAGAGACCCACCATGATCATGAAGGGGCGCACCACGGCTTTTACTTCGTCGGGTGTCATTTGCATACTGGCCATGCCACCCAAGGTACCGGCGGCCACGAACGCGATCACCATGCCCAGCAAACCGAAATTATGCGTCCAAAAATGCAGCCTCACCAACCCCAAACTATAGATAGGACGCTTCACAATACGGGGAATAATATAATACACTGAACCAAAAATAGCCATCTCCACCCAACCCAGCAAGTTGATATGTCCATGCCCTAACATAATCAGGTTGCCATGCGGTCGATGATTGATGAATTCCCGCAAATCTGGCAACATACCGACGACCACACCCCAGGAAAATCCAATCAGGCTATAGATAACGCACGCATAAAAAAACCACAGGGTATAACGCTTATAATCCATTTCATCAACATGGATCCACGGCTCACTACTCTTCACTTTTTCTCACTATCCTTTACGTCCGCGCCATTTTCATGCGGGGCTTCATGTGGAGCCTCTTGAGGTGGCTTGGTGCGCACATCTTGATATTTTTCTTTCCAGCTCTCCGGCGCAAAAGTACCCACCATCTGATCAATAAACCCGGACCGCTCTTGTGGCGGAGCCTTGGCCACGGCCGAACCGGAATCCGCCGTTAACTCTGATAAAAATACAGCAATCTTACGCAAATTTTCCTTGGGCAATTTGGCGACGTAGTTTGCCTCTTTGGGACCCGCCAAAGCACTGCCATGATCAAGAGTCGCAGCGCCATACACTTTTTCAGGGTCATTTAAAAAACCCTCTATCCACTGTAATGAACGGCGCGAACCGATACCGTCCAAGTTTAGGCCCATATTCGTGCCCATGCGCAAGGCGCGATGACACGAATTACAACGCGCCTCACGATAAATTTTGGAGCCTTCCAACCCCACTGGCGAAAAATTAAAGTGGGTGGTACTGACAAACATTGGAGTTGCGGTACGCGAACGGACTACTTCCATGCCAATAAATGCAATGACACCCAATACAAAGAACGCGCCAAAAATACTAAAAAGTATTTTTTCACCGGATTTGAGACGTTGTTTCCCCATGAATAGAGCCTATAAAATAAAAAATTATCGCATACGGAGAGAGATTACAGGAATCTCCTGTAATCCATCAGCATAGAAGCAAAGGAGATGCAGGCCACGCGGAGGTTAGGCAATATATGAAATGGGAAGTTCAAATCGTTTGCCCCTAAAAAACAAGGCGGGGAAAAGCTTCCCCGCCTAAGGACTTGGCTATTATTTCTTATAAACCAACGAACGTTGGCTTAGTGCGCTGGATCATACGCGGTGTGAAGATTGCCACCGGAGTAAAATGAAGTGGTCGCCAAATATGCAGCGGCATTGTTGATATCTTCATCAGACATTTTCTTTGCTACCGCCTGCATCGCAGCCTTCGGATCGTTAGCACGGCTACCGTCACGCCATTTCTTCAATTGGTTGACCAGATACACATAGCGCTGCTGACCAATCATGGGGAAGATGGGTGGCGCGCCCATGCCATTAAAACCATGGCAAGAGTAACACGCCGGAATGCCCTTATCATTACCGCCCCAGAAAACCAGGGACTTGCCTTTATGCGGCAAACCCACTGCAATGCCTGCAGCCTTCAATTCATCGAGATCTGACGGGCCAATTTTGCCATTTGCGGTTTTGATGTCGCCTTTCTTGCGTAGGCTTGCCAGGTAAGTAGAAACATCTTTGCGATCTTGCTCAGTCAGGCCTTTGGCGTTGGCGTTCATGATGAACATAGTAGTGTCTGTACGCTTGTCAGAAGCAAAATCTTCCAATTGCTTATGTAAGAAGGTATAAAACTGACCGGCAATGCGCGGCGTACCCATATTGTCATCACCTAAACCTTCCGGGCCATGGCATGAGTTACAGGCAGGCACAGTACCTTTACCTTCAGTAAAAATTTTCTTACCGTTGTTTAAATCACCATCACCCTTGGGCCATGCCGCCGCAGATGCCATTACCACCGATGGCACCATTGCCGTCACAAACCCCGCCATAAGTACTGCTGCAGCAGAAATTATTATACGTCTCATTTTAAGACACCCTCCCAGTTTTTAACCATTTTTCTTACTGATGGCTTATTTATATTGTCGCCTACCAGCAAGCCTTAATTTGTAAAACCTAAACTTTAAATATAACGCTTTAATAGGGAACCGACATTATGCGCACCCATCAAACACGCATGCCTGACTGTCGGCCAACAACAAGATCAGGTGCTGCGCATTACATTAAGAGTTTAGTTTGACCAAAAGCGCAGCGAAGCCAAAGGCAGCCGGAAACCAAATTGCGTAAATCGTAAAAACATCAGCTGTGTACATCATGCGAACCACCTCCACTTTGTTTGTAGCCACCCAATACCACAGGCCCATAAATTGATATTATTCTTAAGCTGGTTTAAACCAAGCTTGCAAATATATAACATGACCATTTTAGTAATGCAAGCACTAGCCCCATAATTCTGCAAGACCGCGGCGAAGGACGGGGCAAATGGGTTAAAAACTATTCCTTCCCTAGGGCAGCGGTATCATAGTATAAGATGTTCTCGCAAAAGTCGGCTCAATACGTGACCTTAAATTTCATCGCAAATTATCAGTTATAGAGGAAAATCAATGATATCCAGAATTCCAAGTTACTCTTGGGGGATTCTTGCCATGATTGTATGGGGCGGGGCGATCTTGGCCTTGGGTCTGGTGCGGTTCACTCCTTACGGCCTGGATGAAGGCGCCGCGCGCGGACTGTTATTAAACTGGTCAATTGTCGATGCCGTGGCTAACCCGATTGTTATTTTCGGGCTTCCCGATTTTCGGGCGTTATTTTTTGTGCCACTTGGCTTGTATTGGACCGGAAGCATGGTAGCCGCAAAGGTTTATACCTTAATCATGACCTTTTCCGCGATCTTGCTTTTTTATAACTGGAACCGCCAAACAGTCAGCAATGAATCCGCTTTAATCGCAAGCGCCTTGCTGGCCATTGCGCCCATTACATTAACCCAGGCCGATGCGATTGGGGTCGGCCCTTATCTTTTATTGATCTTTGGCTTGGCGGCCTGGCTGGACAAGACCTATCGCGCCTCGTCCCGCTCATCCGGTGGCTGGCTGTTCATGCAGTTATTGCTGGTGGGTATTTGTGTGACGCTGCATCCCATGGGTCTGGCGTACCCCCTGGCTTTGTTATGGCGCTGGTATAAAGAGCCCTCCCAGGATGCGGTCAGCATCAACCACCGAAAGCATGTCCTGATCGGGGTGCCGATTGCCGCGCTGGTGTTGCTGGTGATGCGCGAAGGCTGGGATTTGATGCATTGGTGGAGCAATCCCTTTACTGGGTTGAGCAGGATTATTGCCATTAATCCTTCCGAAGAACCGGGTTTGGCCGGGGGAATTATTTTTGCCGTGCTGCTGTTGGGGGTGATGGTGGCAGAAA
Source organism: Gammaproteobacteria bacterium (assembly GCA_020053945.1). Taxonomy (GTDB): domain Bacteria; phylum Pseudomonadota; class Gammaproteobacteria; family Ga007554. The sequence continues at coordinate 512 of JAGVME010000034.1, read as the reverse complement.
GACGCGCGCTGCTGGGTAGTTTAGTAGGGAATATGCTGTTGTTCGGGGTGTTGATTGGGCTTACGGCAGCGGATGCCTCCTGGGCAATGGTGGCGCTGGTGTTGATCCTATACTACGGCATACCCCGTTTGATTGCGGTGAATCAGGCGTTCAATAAAAATAGCTTGCTGGGCCAACGCGGCTTGGTGATGGTGGTAATGGTGATTGCGGCTACGGTATTTATGCTGAATCTCAGGGATTATCGGCAAGTGATACAGGATGATGTTTTAAGTGCCGAGGACAAATTAATCCAACTGCTCAGCATGGAAGCGGCGGATACCAAGCAGCCTTTTCGTGCCGCCAGCCAATGGCCGGGGCGCACCATGATTGCCTGCAAACGTGACGTGCTACCCCTGCCACCGCCTGCTAAAGAAGGTGAGGACTTCCTGAAAAACATCAAGGGCATTACGCATCTGATGTTCAACCCTTACCAACCCACCTACCGCGAGCTGGGGCGCACGATTGCCCAATTG
>JAGVME010000058.1 GCA_020053945.1 Gammaproteobacteria bacterium | reverse complement strand
GGCAGTAATCCAGGCGCGTTGGTTTCATGTCCCGGACTATAGCACTTCGCCATTCAAAATAAGGTTTCCTTAATTTTCAACTGATTTGCGTAAGTCCTACTTAGGTAATCTGCCACCGATGATTTACGAAATGGAATTGGCAGCATAAAAACTTATTGATGTGTCCGAAAATACTTGACCACTACATTGACGAAAATAAATCTCAACTCTATTTGGAAAAAGCGATACGGACATATCCTGCCAAAAAGGGGGAAACGATAACGACTGAGAAACTAATTGATCTCGTAAAAAAGCTGGATGAAAGGTTATAGCGCGGTAGGTTGGGCTGAATGAAATGAAGCCCAACAATCGAACCCGCGTAAGGCGCACTGGTAGGGCGGCAATAAGCGAAGCGCATTGCGCCGGATGATTTCTCTATCCCTTCTTCTTCAAAAAAAGAAGCCACCCGCCTCCGGTACCCCGGCGCCGGTGGCTTCTTTTTTTAGCCGCTAAAGCGGTGGTGGCAAAGGTGGTCTATCGCGCCGCGATCAACGCCAGCGCCTCGGCAACACCGACGATCCTTACCCCCTGATACCTGCCCACCGAAAGCAAAGGCCAATCCCCGGTCACGAGCAAATCGGCTTTTGCCGCGAGCGCGGTGCCGATCACCACATCGTCATCGGGATCGGGCGCGATGCGCGGTGTGGGCGTTGGCCGTACCACCTGCGCCAACTCCGCATAACGGTCCACCAACTGATCGACGGTCAGCAAAGACGCCGCAATCTTCTTCTCGAATTTGCGTCGGCCCAGGATGTCGGTCAACTCCGCCAACAGCGGGGTGCTGGTGTAGAGTTCGGCCCGCTTCTCGCGCCGCGCCTGCAACAGAAGCTTCGGGCTGCCGCCCCACAACATGGCCGAAGCGACCACGTTGGTATCGAGCACCAGGCGCATCAACCGGAAGCCTTGGCGCGCCGCTCCTCACGCATGGCGCGTATCTCCCCGGCCACCTCCTCCGGCGACATCGCGGGCGGCTCCGCAACCTGTTCCATCCGCCCCATGGCCGCAAAAAACCCATCCTGGCGCTGCGCCTGCAACTGCTCGCGCAACAGTCTCTCCAACGCGGGCGGCGACAGCAGGCCGGCGCGCTGCGCTTCCTGCGCCAATTGGTCTGGCAAAGTAATTTGTACGGTCGTCATGATGATCCTCCTTTAGCGGTCGGATTGCGCCAGCACGGTATCCAACACCTGCGACACGAAGCGCTGCTGCGCCTTCGGCAGTTGCGCGATGGCCTCGATCTGCTGTTGCCATTTCGGCGCGGGGCCGCGTTTCGATTTCGCCTTGGTTTCGTTCCCCAGCAGCGCATCGGTTTGCACCTTGAGCGCGTGGGAAAGCGGCGGCAACATCGACACCGGGATGCGGCGGCGCCCCACCTCGTAGGAGGCCACCATCTGCTGGGAAATCCCCAGCGTCTCGGCGAGCTGCACCTGGGTCAGCCCCAGATCCTTGCGCAGGAGTGCGACGCGGCCGCCCAGCACCTTGAAATATTCCTTCTCGTCTTGGGTCATTACGGCAATCTAGGTTGTTGTGATTGCATAAAGATACCCCCTTGTTTTTAAGCGGTAGTTGATTATACGCCATAATGGCGTAAACTGCAACCGAGTTATTTCTTTGTTTACCCCTTTGACAGGTTTTTAGCGCGGAGGCGATTTATGGCACGGATACCGGAAAACGAGATCGGGCGGCTCAAAAACGAAAAGTCCGGCAAAGACCTCATCGGCAAATGCCCGACCACTACAGACACCGCCAGCCTGGTGGTCACGCCCTCAAAAAATCTATGGCACTGCTTCGGCTGCGGTGCTGCCGGTGGCCCGATTGATTGGGTGATGAAAACCAGCGGCGTGTCGTTCCGCCACGCCGTCGAACTGTTGCGCGAGGGTGTTTCCACTTTAGCTGCCGAACCGGTCAAGTACACCACGGTACGCCAACTCGAAGCCCCGGTGCAATTCGATGCCCGAAGCTGGGGGTCACGAAGCTGGGGGTCAGGCCTTACATTTCACATTTTCTAAAAAAAGGGATGGGGATATCAAACGTAAGGCCTGACCGGAACTCCTGGCACTAACCACTTTATCTACGACGCGCAAGGCCATCTTCTCGGTGATTACGCCGCACAGGATGTGCAAGTACCGTGGACGCAGGATACGCAGGAGCGACCACCCGCACTGGCATAGCGATTCCGGAAACCATTTACCTGAGCCACTTCCCGTGGCCGCGCTCACCCCACCACCACGTATTACCTCGCGGATCCTTTTTTCGTCCTCTTTTTCCCCAATTGCGGTATTTGTCGGGTTACGCTACGCTAACCCGACCTCCAACTGGCGTCGCCGAAGCGCAGGTTGGCACAATGCTTCAGCCGATTATTCGTTAACCAGCATAGCCGTTAGGTTAGAGATCGGCAATTCCTCATACAGCATTACTCAGAGGGCAAGGAAATGAACCTAAAGCAGGAATCCAGGGGACGCATTTTTATCATACTGATTGCCATATTTTTTGGCCCCGCGGCTCAGGCAGAGTTAACCCTTGGCATTCACCCCTTTAAACCACCAACCACCCTTATCAAGTCTTTCACCCCCCTCGCCAATTATCTAAGCCACAAGATGAATGAGCCTGTGTCAATTAAGATATCGAAGGATTATCAAACCCACATTGACTCGGTGGGTCAGGACAAATTTGACCTTGCCTATATGGGACCGGCTCCTTATGTGCAAATGGTGCAGACGTATGGACAAAAGCCATTATTGGCTCGACAAGTCATCAATGGCAGCCCCGTCTTTCACGGCAAGATAATAGTTCGCAAGGATAACCCCATTCAGTCTATCGAGGAATTGAAAGGCAAGCGCTTCGTGTTTGGCGACCCTAACTCCACCATGGGCCATTTGGTGCCGCGTTATATGCTGTGGCAAGCCGGAGTGCGGGCAGAACAATTAGCCAGCTTTAAGCATGTCAGCGATCACATGAACATTGTACTGGCAGTGCTGGCGGGTGATTTTGATGCTGGAGCGGTCAAGGAAGATGTATTTTTTGCGCAGGAACAACGTGGGTTAAGAGCCATAGCTACATCGTCACCTATATTCGACCATCTATTCGTCGCCAGCAAACGTTTACCTGCTGAAAAGGTAG
>JAGVME010000078.1 GCA_020053945.1 Gammaproteobacteria bacterium | reverse complement strand
CTTATAGCGGCCACGCCCTGGCCGCTTTTGAAGCGCATGCGGTCGATTACCTGCTCAAGCCGATACGCAAGGAACGCCTAGCCCATGCCTTGGACAAGGCCAGCAAACTCAACCGCGCCCAACGCCATGCGGCCACCCAAACCGGAAATGACACCCCACACAGCATGCACCACGCGCGCACCCACATCAGCGCGCGCAGCGGCGAAAAAATCCAGTTAGTGGCAGTGCCCGATATCATTTACTTTCAGGCGGATAATAAATACGTTACGGTGCGCTTTGCCGCCCCCGGGCAAACGGGACAAGTATTGATTGAAGAATCACTGAAGTCACTCGAAGAAGAATTTGCCGGGCGCTTTACGCGCATTCACCGCAATGCGCTGGTAGCGCAGGCGCGCATCAGCGGCATGGCCAAAAGCAAAGAAGGCCATTATGAAATCACCCTGCAGGGAATCCCCGACCAACTGGAAATTAGCCGCAGCCATTTATCAGCCGTGAAAAAATTGATCGCGCCGCGCGCGGCGTGAATCCTTATCACAGAGGCCAGTACCACATCCCCGGAAAAGCGGCTCCCTGCGGCGCCGCCCGTTTAACGGCGCCGCAATATTGCTATCCAGCGCCAGAGGTTAAACAGGCTGGCCAGCGACCCCGCCACATACGTGAGCGCGCAGGCCTTGAGAATACGCCGCGCGGCGCGTTGTTCCTGATCTGAAATATACCGTCCCTCGCGCAACAGGGGCAACGCCCGGCCGAAACTGGCATCCCACTCCACCGGCAAGGTGACCAGATGCACCAAGGTAGACAAAGCGAACCCGCCCAGCCCGGCCACAAACAACACCAACCCGGCCACGGGGGAACGGGTGACGAGCATCACCACCGGCATTACCAGCATCACTATGGAAGCGATTTTTTCGGCGCGTTGCGCAACGTGCACAAGATGGGTGCGCGTCTTGAGCGGGGCATAACCGGTGTGGTCCTGAATGGCGTGGCTCACCTCGTGCGCCGCCACGGCAATGGCGGTGAGCGATTTGCCTTTCAGGTTGGCGGCGTTCAACCGCACGCGCTTTGCTTGGGGATCGTAGTGATCTCCGCTGTCGGTGGCTTCGACATAGACATGATGCAAACCCTGCTTATCCAGCAGGTGGCGCGCCAATTCGCCGCCCGTGCCCGGAAAATGATCCTGCTCGACACTGTAGCGTTTCAGCACATGGCGCGCCCAGAGCTGTGGGCCAAACACCAACAGCACGCCAAGCGCGATTAGAATGGCAATAGGCAACATGTTGACCTATAAAATGAGAGGGAGCGCGCTCCACCCAGGGGAAATTAAATTAGGTTCCGTGCCGTCCTGCGTATAGCATGGGATCAAATTAAAACAGTGGAATATATACCCCCCGTTTCGCGGCATTCCCCCCGTGAATCTATTTGGCCCGCAACGGAAAGCGCAACTCCACTTTATCATCGCCATGCTCAAGGCGCACCAGCACCGCCTGGGTGGTTGGATCGGTGACTTGCAAGGAACGCCGGTACACACCCACGTGGCCGTCCTGGATCGCCTGGCGCCACGGGTCACTTTCGCTCATGCGGATCGACACCAGCAGGTCAAACATAGGCTTACGTGGCTTACGCGTCACCATCACCAAAAACTCATTCATGCCAACGGTAGCAATTTCCGGCCGGGTTTCAACAATGACTTCCACATCACCCCACATCTGCGGCGGCGTGGTAGGTGCAGCGCTTTCTTGCGGATCCCCGCATGACACCAGCATAAAACCCAACACCGCCAGCCAAAATAATTTCATGGTTAACCTGCCGAATGCTTTTGTAAATAATCCAGGATCTGCCGCATTTCATCATTCGTAATGGGCGTAAAGTTATTCATAATACGGTGGTTCTGCATGCGTCCCACAATTTGCGGCCAATCTTGCGCTTTGCGGCTGGCGGGCAGCGGCGGCACATGACAGTCGGCACAGCGCTGCTTAAACGCCATGGCGCCCACTGACTGGGGATCAGGGTATCCGGCGTCCACGGCCACAGCCGGGCTGCTGGTTTTATGCGAACACCCGGCCAGCACGGCCAGCCCAATCACCAGCAATGCGCATCTTTTTATTGAACTCATCCGGTCAGTGGTCCTGCGGGGGTGGGGATGATGCGTTTGCGGATGATTTTTCACCCAGCGCTTTGGCACGCGCTTCTTTTTTAGCGCGGTGTATATGGCGGTAATCCACCAGCCAGTAGATCACGACAACGGCCGTGCCGGTATAGAGCAGCGCCAACGGCAAGCCCCAGTTAAACCATTCACGCTCATACCCGGCACGATCACCCCAGAACGGAAAGTTCAAGCCGATGGCGACCAGGAACATGGCGATGAAAATAGCGATGAACCAATAAGGGATGTTATGTTCTGATTCAGGAATTTTTTCAACCAACTCCCAATCTTCCAGGCCACGTTTTTTCAGGCGTTCATCTTCACTGGCGTAGCCCAAATGATTGTCAATGGCCTCACCCCACCCCGGTTCCGCGACAGGTAGGGGCGGCGTTTTGTGCTTTTCTGTGTCATTCATCATTACACCCCACTACACTTTTCCCACAAAATGCTGCACACGAAAACTTTCACGCCAGCCATCCGTAGATTGCGCATGCACAATAAACGGATATAAACCCGGCGCCAGATTCCCCGCGACATGCAGGCCGATATCCTTACGTTCCGCTGTTTTAAATTCGGCGCGGGACGCATCCAGCGTATAAGTGCCTTCCGGCAAACCTTCCACCTGGATCGTCACTGCGCCCGGCGCATAAATTTTATGCGCCACATTCACCCGGTAATCATTGAAATTGGCGCCCGTCGCGTTTTCAGCGCGGTACACCGAAAAACTATAATCCTCATAATTCCACATGCCCCAGGCCAGCAGAAATACGCCCAGTGAAAATGCGGGCAATGCCCAGCCCGCGCGTTGCGCCAGCGAGGCGAGATTAGAGGCGGGGCGCACGCCATCCACTTTCTGGCGCTCGCCAAATTCAAAGGTGAGCAAACCCGGTGTACCCTGTTTAGTATGCAGCGAATCACAGGCGCTGATGCACTCACCGCAATTGGTGCAACTGTCATACAATAGCGTATTGCGCGGATTAATATCCACCGGGCAGGTGACTTCACAAAAATTACATTTAACGCATTCATCAGAGCGCGACTGGTCATAAATCACATGTAATGTCTGACGGGTTTTAAACAGGAATTGCCAGATGCGGTAGACACAGGTGTAGCGGCAAATGTAATAACGCATCACCGCGAGATTACCCAGCACCAGCAACACGAACACCGCATAGATCAGGTACAACGAGCTGATGACGCGCGGATCATCACGAAAAATAACAAACGACAACACCACATCCGGCTCATAAAAATACAGCATGGGCAACAGCGCCACCGCTAACGACGCCCCCAGCAACTTAGCGCCCAACATAAACCAGTTCTTTGCCTTGTTTTTACCGGGGGACAGATGCGCATTCTCGGTGCCGTCCCAATCCAGCACGGCGCGTTTGCCCAGATAACGGGCGGTGAGCTTATTCGCCCATGCCGACAAGGTATTTTGCGGGCATACCCAGCCACAAAAAGCGGTGCCCAGGGTGGAATAGAACATGATCAGAAGGCATGCCGTGGCAAGCCAGAAGCCAAATACAATATAAAAATCGGAGAACCAGATCTGCCGCCCCAACACCACAAAACCGGCGCTGGTATCAATCCGAAATACCCCCAGGGTGGGGATAAGAACCAATAGAACCAAGGTGCCGATCTGCATCGCGCGGCGCTTCCACTCCAAATTTTTGCTTGCCGCCGCAGGGGGCGCCTGCTTGGAGGAGGAATGAACAACAACCGGGATTTTTCGCAAAGCTTCGTTGGCACTCATAGGCTTGATGTTAGCATAGGCGTTTCATAACACACAATGCATCAGGTTACCATGCCGCCATTAGTGCGCGCCTGCAAACCATTGGGAATTAAAGATTACATAAATCCATGCAGGGGTGTTGCGTTTCGCCCTTCAATCAGATATATATACACAAGGCCACTTATATAAACAAGTTGCCCCCCTTTAAGAGTACAGGGGGAAATTGGTAACAATATCACGGGGAGGACATTAAAAATGGTTCAAAATATCGGCATTAACATCCTGATTCCTATAGCATTATTTAGCTTTCTTATCTTTGGCGCCGCCCTTATGTCAAGCGCCGCCTTCCGGGACAAAGCAGTCCGTCTTAGCAAAAAAGGCTAATACATTTAGATAGCTGCTTGGTCTGATGACACAAAAAAGCCCGGTTCGTCCGGGCTTTTTTGTGTCATCAACATTGCCCAAAACGGCTATTTCTGTTTAACTTTCTTCGTTTCCACGCGCTGCTCCAGTGTGATGGTCACCGGATTGACCTCCCAGATCTCTTTCGCATATTCACGGATGGTGCGGTCGCTCGAAAACTTACCCATGTTTGCCACGTTCAAAATAGCTTTACGCGTCCACTCCTGGGGATGGGCGTACAGCTCGGCGACGCGGTCTTGCGCAGCGATATATGAGGCATAATCGGCCAGTAACAGATAGCGGTCACCGCCATGGGTTAACGCATCAATAATCGGCGCGTATAAATTGGGGTCGCCGGGTGAAAAAAAGCCGCTGCCGATCATATCCATTACCTGCTTGAGCTCGGCATTGCCGTGATAATAATCCCACGGGTTATAACCGCTACGCTGGAGTTCAGACACCTGTGGCGTAGTCAGGCCAAAAATAAAGATGTTGTCTTCACCGACTTCTTCGAGAATTTCAACATTGGCGCCATCCAGCGTGCCGATAGTCAGCGCGCCATTCAATGCCAATTTCATATTGCCCGTGCCGGAAGCCTCGGTACCCGCCGTAGAGATTTGTTGCGACAGGTCACAGGCGGGGATCAAATCTTCAGCCGTAGACACATTGTAGTTAGGGATAAATAACACCCGCAGCTTACCGCCCGTAGCCGGGTCATTATTAACAATGTCCGCAACATCATTAATCAAATTGATGATGAGCTTGGCGATGACGTAACCGGGCGCCGCTTTGCCGGCAAAGATAATGGTACGTGGCACCACCGGAGCATCCTGATTAAAACGGATGCGGTTATACAAAGTGACCACATGCAACACATTGAGCAGTTGGCGCTTATATTCATGGATGCGCTTGATATGCACATCAAACAACGAATCACAATTTACGGCCACGCCCATGTATTTCTTGATGAGCCCGGCCACCCGTTCTTTGTTGGCGCGCTTGACGATACGGAATTCTTCGCGGAACACAGGATCATCTGCCAGTGGCGCGAGTTTTTTCAATTCATCAAGGTTGGTTGTCCAGCCATCGCCAATACGCGCGGTGATCAGCTTTGATAAGAGCGGGTTAGCATGGCTCAACCAGCGGCGGGGAGTGATGCCATTGGTTTTATTGATGATTTTTCCGCTGTAGAACCGCTCAAAATCACCAAAAATCGTGGTCTTCATCAATTGCGTGTGCAGTGCCGCCACCCCATTCACCTTATGGCTGCCCACCACGGCGAGATGCGCCATGCGGATACGCCGCTCACCCGATTCATCAATAATCGACATGCGGCGCAATAGGTCCGTGTTGCCAGGATAGCGATGCATGACGTCTTTGAGGAACTGGTGGTTGATTTCATAGATGATCTGCAAATGGCGCGGCAACATGGTTTCAAATAATCTCACCGGCCACGTTTCCAGCGCTTCCGGGAGCAAGGTGTGATTGGTATAAGAAAAAGTCCGCACGGTGATATCCCAGGCGCGGCTCCACGTTAAGCCCTGGAGATCCATCAGCACCCGCATCAATTCAGGAATCGCCAGCACCGGATGCGTATCATTAAGCTGGATGGCGACGCGGTCGGGCAGCTTGTCAAAGTGATAATGTGACTTGCTGAAGCGGCGCAAAATATCCTGCAATGAGGAGCTGACAAAAAAGTATTGCTGCTTGAGCCGCAGCTCACGGCCCATGGCGGTAGTGTCATCGGGATACAACACCTTGGAAAGATTTTCGGATTCGTTTTTGTCTTCGAGGGCTTTAATGTAATTGCCTTCGTTAAAATATTTCAGATTAAAATCCCGCGTGGCCTTGGCAGACCATAAGCGCAAATTATTGACGGTGTTAGTCTTGTAACCGGGAATCGGGGTGTCGTAGGCCATCGCCATGACTTCGTCGGCATCGACCCAATGGTAACGGCGCTGACCATGCTCGCCGGGGTATTCCACCACGCGGCCATTAAACTGCACTGAATAGATCACTTCCGGACGCGGGAACTCCCACGGGTTGCCGTAACGCAACCAGTTTTCGGGATGCTCCACCTGACGGCCATTTTCGATGCGCTGGGTGAACATGCCGTATTCATAGCGAATGCCGTAACCGTAGGCAGGAATGCCGAGGGTAGCCATGGAATCGAGAAAACACGCGGCGAGCCGCCCTAGCCCGCCATTTCCCAAGGCTGCATCGGGTTCCAGCTCGCGGATCTCTTCCAGGTTCAGGCCAATGTCGTGCAGCGCCTGGGTACATTCGTCATAAATGCCGACGTTAAGCAGGCTGTTGCTGAGGGTACGGCCAATCAGGAATTCCAGGGAGAGATAATACACACGCTTGGCGTCTTCACGGTAATAGGTGCGCATGGTCTCCATCCAGCGTTCCATGAGGCGGTCGCGCACGGCGTAGGCGGTGACGTTATACCAGTCGCGGTCAGTGGCGGTGTAAAGATCTTTTCCCGCCGAATATTCCAGCCGGTTTGCCAGCGAATACTTGATGGATTCCGCATCAAGACCCATGTAATCGTATTTGAAAGAACGCATCGTGCTTTTCATGGACATGCCATTATTCCCCTTATTTTATTTTTATCCGGCGCATAAACTATTTAACATGTTGATAATTATAAATTTTAAAATTTTTTAGCGTTTTCATGACACCCTTGCCGATGAATCAGACAGGTAAATATCGGACGATGTGCCTGATCCTTGAACCATTCCCACGTAATTCAACGGCTTATTGTTGGTTGCTGCCAGTCTCAATTCTGGGTATAATAACTGATTATCGTTGCCAAGGCCTCGGCATTAAAGCGGGGCGCTGGGTTTGCGATACCACGCTATGACGTAAGAGGTGCACCATGAAAGCCGATATCCATCCCGCTTATTCCGAAATTGCCGTGACCTGTAGCTGCGGTAATAAATTTACTACGCGCTCTACCGCGGGCAAAAGCCTGAATCTTGACGTTTGCGCCGTGTGCCACCCATTCTACACCGGTAAGCAGAGAATTGTAGATACCGCCGGTCGTGTCGATAAATTCCGCCAGAAGTATGGCGTAAAGTAACCGGTTGACGCCACTGCGCACCGCATCGCCTGAAGGGCACCCGCTGGGTGCCCTTTTTTGTTGTTTTGCCGCACTACCTGCCAGGCGCAGATGCGCCCCACTGCTGAGCTTATTGGCAGCATGGCTGGCGTTTATTTTCAGCATTCCGGCCTTTGCCGCCGACAACCCTGCCGGGGTGGGCTGCGCCGCTGACCGGATTGATGAGCGCGTTACCGTCGAGCGGCTCTATGATGGCGACACCGTGAAGTTACGCGATGGCCGCAAGATCCGCTTTATTGGCATCAACACCCCTGAGATGGGTCGCCATGGCACATCGTCGCAGCCGTTAGCCAACGCCGCGCGTGACATGCTGCAAACCTTGCTGGAAAAATCCAACCATACAATCAGCCTGCGTTATGACGCTGAACGCCACGATCGTTATGCGCGCGACCTTGCCCATGTTTATCTCAGCGACGGCAGCAGTGTAGCGGCACATTTGTTGGAGCGTGGCCTAGCCACCATTTTACCCGTCCCGCCTAACGTATGGAACTTGCCGTGTTATCAAACCACCGAACAACGGGCGCGCATGGCGCGGCGTGGCCTGTGGGCCCTGCCGGAGTATCAGCCGATTGATGCCGCACAACTCCGCCGCGCGGATACCGGCGTGCGCATTGTCACAGGTAAAGTCACCGCGTCACACCGACGCAAAGGGGATATCTGGCTAACATTGAATGATACGTTGATACTGCATATTGGCCCGCGTGACCGCAAATATTTTCCTGATACATTTCCCGCTGAAATATCAGGACGTTCCATAATCGCACGTGGCCGCGTATACTTTGCAGAAGGGACGTTGCGCATGCAGATACGCCACCCGGCAACCTTACAAATACAAGGGATGCAATGAAACATCTTTGCCATGCACTTTTTTCTTTCTGCATTAGACGCAGGGCCGCCGTTATCCTGGTCATTACCCTCGCGGCGGCGGGCTGCGCAGAAAACCCGGTATCGGGCCAGAAAGATTTTGTGCTGATGTCCGAACAGGACGAAATCGAAATGGGCCGCACCGCCCATCCGACTATCCTCAAACAATACCGTCGCCTTGAAGACCCTGCTTTGCAAGCTTATGTGCAGGAACTCGGCGAGCGCCTCGCGCAGAAAAGCCACCGTAGCCATTTAATCTATCGCATTACGGTGCTGGATAGCACTGAAGTCAATGCCTTTGCTTTACCCGGTGGCTACATTTATACCACACGCGGCCTGCTGGCCTATCTTAATTCCGAAGCGGAACTGGCGGCGGTGTTGGGTCATGAGTTGGGCCATGTTACTGCACGCCATTCAGTGCGCCAAATCAGCGCATCGAAAGCCACGGGGCTGGGCCTGGCGATTGGCTCGATTCTGGTTCCCGAATTGCGCAACCAGGCGGCGCAGGACTTGTTTAATGTATTAGGGAACGCGTGGATCAGCGGCTATGGCCGCGAACATGAGCTTGAATCAGACCGTCTCGGCGCGGAATATCTGGCGGCCAGCGGCTATGATCCGCAAGCCATGATCAAGGTCATCGGCGTATTAAAAAATCAGGAGATTTTTGAAAAACAGCTCGCCAAAGAAGAAGGGCGTGAAGCGCGTGTATATCATGGCGTGTTCGCCAGCCACCCCGACAATGACACCCGCTTGCAAGAAGTAGTGGCCAAAGCGGGTGCGCTCAAAACCACGACGGCGGGCCGCATCAACCGCGAGGCATTGCTGAAAAAAATCGAGGGCATGGCTTTTGGTGATGGCGAGCAGGATGGCATACGGCGCGCCAATCATTTTTATCACAAGGATCTAGGCTTCGCCTTAAGTTTTCCCGTGGGATGGCGTGTGGAAAACCTGCCGGACCGGTTAGTCGCCCGCCCTCCGGCGAATGATGCATTGTTGATGGTAAATACCACGGATTTAAATGAGCGCATCCCCCCCGGTGAATTTATGGCAAAACGCCTTAAGGTCGGGCAACTGACGCAAGGCGAATCGCTCACCGGCAACGGCCTGGAGGGATACACCGCCATAGCCACCGTCAACACACCTTTTGGCAGGCGCCCCACACGCTTTAGCGTAATATATTTCAAGAACCAGGCATTCCTGTTTGTGGGCAGCGCCAAAGATGAGAAGGCACCGAACCGTTATGATGGCGAGTTTTTGCAAACTGCACGCAGCCTGCATGGCTTGACTGATCAGGAACTTTCCCTGGCCAAGGCATTGCGCATCAAAATTATCAAGGCATCCGCGACGACACGTTACGCTGACCTGGCGCGCACCTCAAACATTCAGCATCATGCGGAAGAGCAGTTACGTTTACTCAATGACGATTATCCCAGCGGCGAACCTACCGCAGGGGAACAGATTAAAGTTGTGGAATAAGAAACTTTTGTCGTTTCCCGCTACGCTTCGATGCGCAGGGAAAACGAAGTGACAATCCCCAAAATTTCTTCAACCCGGACCGGCAAAAATGACAACCAATCTCAAACAAGCAGCGCTCGATTATCATGAGCATCCCACACCTGGAAAATTGGGCATCGCCATCACCAAGCCCTGTGATACGCAACGCGAACTGGCATTGGCCTATACGCCTGGCGTAGCCGAGCCAGTACGTGAAATCGCTGCGGACGCGGAGGCCGCCTATCGCTACACCGCCAAGGGCAATCTGGTGGCGGTGATTACCGATGGCACGGCGGTGCTGGGATTAGGTAATGTCGGCGCGTTGGCGGGCAAGCCGGTGATGGAAGGTAAGGCCGTGCTGTTCAAGAAATTTGCCAACATTGATGTGTTTGACATTGAAGTTGACGCTGAATCACCACAAGCCTTTATCGACACCGTGGCGCGCATCGCACCTACCTTTGGCGGCATTAATCTGGAGGATATTGCCGCGCCCCACTGCTTCGAGGTGGAAAAAGCGCTCATCGAACGCCTGGATATTCCGGTGTTTCATGACGACCAGCACGGCACGGCAATTATCATCAGCGCGGGCTTGATCAATGCGCTGGAGCTACAGGGCAAGACTATCGACGCAGCGCGTATCGTGTGCCTGGGTGCAGGGGCGGCGGGCATTGCCTCAATGCGTTTGCTGCTGGCATTGGGCGCACGCAAGGAAAATCTGCGCCTGGTGGACCGTAATGGCGTGATCCACAGTGGCCGCGATGACTTGAATGAATACAAGCTGGAATTCGCCATCAGCACCCCAGAACGCACCCTGGCGGATGCCATGCGAGACGCTGATGTGTTCATCGGCGTCTCCGGCCCCGACCTGTGCACACCGGAGATGCTGGCTTCCATGGCGCCCAAACCGATTGTATTTGCCTTGTCTAACCCTGACCCGGAAATTCGCCCTGAAGTCGCGCACACCGTGCGCAAAGATTTAATCATGGCCACGGGCCGCAGTGATTATCCGAACCAGGTCAATAACGTGCTGGGCTTCCCGTTCATTTTCCGTGGCGCGTTGGATGTGCGCGCGCGGCGTATCAATCAAGCCATGGAAATGGCCGCCGTGCATGCCCTGCGCAAGCTCGCCCACCAACCCGTCCCCCGTGAAGTGCTCGACGCGTATCAGCTCACGGAAATGAGTTACGGCACGGCTTACATCATCCCCAAGCCGCTGGATCCACGCCTGCTTGAAGCAGTGGCGCCTGCGGTAGCGCGGGCGGCAGTGGATTCGGGCGTCGCGCGCTTAGGGTATCCGGCACATTATCCGAATTAGTCTTAACTGCTTTAGCGTCTCCTTTCACACGCCGATAACCTACATGGCGCATTAGCATGCGAAGGAGACGGGCAATGAAAGACACTCTCACCATCATAGATAATGTCACAGGCAAAAGTATCGAGCTGCCAGTACGGCATGGCACCCTAGGCCCACCGGCAGTTGACATCAGCCGCCTTTACCGTGACCTGGGCTATGTCACCTATGATCCCGGCTTCATCGCCACGGCAAGCTGCCGCAGCGCCATTACGTATATTGACGGCGATGCGGGGGTGTTGCTGTATCGCGGTTACCCAATTGAACAATTAGCGGAAAAAAGCAGCTTTCTGGAAGTTGCGCACCTGTTGTTATACGGTAACCTGGCGACACAATCCCAGCTTGATGAGTTTACGGGCGTAATCCGGCGCCACACCATGCTCAAGGAAAGCCTGAAAAGTTTTTACAGTGGTTTTTATCATGATGCGCATCCGATGGCGATTATGGTCGGCGTGGTGGGTTCGCTTTCGGCGTTCTATCACGACTCAACGGATATCCATAATCCACGCCACCGCGACATCGCCGCGCATCGCCTGATCGCCAAAATGCCCACCATCGCGGCGGCCAGTTACAAACACTCCATCGGTGAACCCTTTATTTACCCAAACAACAATCTCAGTTATTGCGGTAACTTATTGCATATGATGTTTTCCGTGCCTTGCGAAGAATATCAAGTGGATCCTCTTGCCGAAAAAGCATTGGACCTTATTTTCACCCTGCACGCAGACCACGAACAAAATGCCAGCACCTCTACGGTGCGCCTGGCGGGCAGCTCCAGCGCCAACCCGTTCGCCTGCGTCTCATCAGGCATTGCCGCGTTGTGGGGGCCCGCGCACGGCGGTGCCAACGAAGCCGTATTGCGCATGCTGGAAGAAATCGGTGACGTTAAAAATATCCCGAAATACCTGGCAGGGCAATCGCATTAAAAACTATTTATAAAACATGTCATTATGTTTTCCTCTTTATTTTCACCGGTCTTCCCGTCACTATTTTTAGTAAATAAT
>JAGVME010000033.1 GCA_020053945.1 Gammaproteobacteria bacterium | reverse complement strand
GATACATTCCGCCATTGACTCAATGTCACCCAACCAATATGAACAACAGTTTTTGAAAGCGGCCTAAGGGACTGTCCAAATTTACTTGACCATTACAAATACCTATCACTGTAAACTCGACGGTCAACACGTCCCCTTTCTTTCCAGACGGAAAGTCCCCAGGCGCACAGTGCACTGCACCGACAGATGAGTTGGGAAAGGTCGCCGCGTAAAACCGTGCCGCGTCCTCGGCGTCGCGGTCATACCAAAGGCAAATCGTATTTTTTGCTGGTGTTGTCATACCCCTCCTCCTCTAAGATCAAATTGATGCATTTCGGCATGGCTGCGCTATGCGGGTATTGACTACTTTTATGGAGGCCATCATGGAACAGTTGCCGTGGACCAGCCACCCCCCAGCGCCTTCATTAAGTCCACACTGTAAGCCAATTGCGCCTGGTGGTTTTGCACTAATGCCTGCGCGGCGGCGTAGGCGGCACGTTGGGAGTCGAGCACATCGAGATAACCGCTATATCCCGCTTCGTAGCGCAAGCGTGACAAGCGTAGCGCATTGCTGGCGGCGTCCGCCTTGACCTGCAGATCTGCCAGTGCGGCGCTGGTTTGTTGCACGTTAACGAGCGCATCAGCCACTTCGGTGAAGGCGATTTCCACCACTTTCTGGTAATCCGCCAGCACTTGGCGTTGCCGGGCTTCAACCTGGCGCGTGCGCGCGGCATATTTACCCGCATCAATAATGGGCATTACGGCCGACAAACCCAGCGACCAGATACGTGCGCCACCTTTGAGCAGGTCAACAAGATCCGCGCTTTGCCCGCCAAAATTACCGGTCAGTGAAAAGGTGGGTAACTGTGCAGCACGGGCCACGCCAATTTGGGCATTGGCTACGATCATCTGTTGCTCCGCCTGCCGCACGTCAGGACGACGCTCCAGCAAGGTGGAAGGTAATCCCACAGGAGGCACGGCGGGCACCGGCAAGTTCATTACATCATCGGCGGCAAAGGTGGCGCCCAGGTTGCCGCTTAATCGCCCGAGTTGATGTTGGGCCAGCGTACGCTGATGTTGCAGATCACGCAATTGCAGCGAGACATCAGCACTTGCACCTTGCGCTTGGCTGACTTCCAGCGCTGAGGCGAGCCCGCCGTTCGCGCGGTTTTTTATTATGGTCAGCGTATCCTGGCGTGATGCCAGGGTTTGCGTGGCGATGGCTATTTGTGCGTCCAATGCCCGCAACGCAAAATAAAGTTGTGCAGTAGTGCCTGCTAGCGTCAATGCAGTAACGTCTTTGGCGTAACGGGTGCTTAGCACATTAGCCCGCGCACCTTCCGAAGCGCGCCGTAATTTACCCCACAGGTCAAGTTCAAAAGATGTCGAGAGCGCCAAGCGGTGGCTGCTGGATACGGCGGGCGTTCCGGGTGGGAAGGGTTGTGCCGTTAAAGTGCTGGAACGTGAACGGGCGCTGGAAGCCTCCAGGTTTATTTCGGGCAACAGGTTGGAACCAATCTCGGTTAACCGCGCTTCTGACTCCTCAATCATTGCGATGGCTTTGTGGATATCCGCATTATTTTTCAATACGGCGGCTACCAGCCCATCAAGTGTTGCGTCACCATAGAGCGTCCACCAGTCAGGAGGCAACACAACCTGATCGCCGTTGATGTGGGTATCCTCCGTGCCCAGATAATTGGAGGGCAAGTCCACTGCGGGGCGCTGGTAGTGGGAACCCACGGCGCAACCTGCCAGGGTTAGGGCCATAACCAAGAGGGCTATCGGCAAACGGAGCATGATCATGGGCGGTCCTCAACTGCGGTAGTGGAGAAAGGCGCAATGGCAGGTGGCTGATCATGTTTGTGTGTGGGCCGCGCCTTGCGCGCCAGTAATGTGAAAAACAGCGGGATGAAAATAGGCGCGATGAATGTGGCGATAATCATGCCGCCGAATACCCCCGAGCCCATGGCCTGGCGCGCGCCCGCCCCCGCTCCCGTGGCAACCACCAAGGGTATAACACCCAACACGAAAGCCAGTGAAGTCATGACTATCGGACGAAACCGTAATCGCGCCGCTTCACGCGCCGCCTGGACGGCGGTCTTACCTTGCTCCATGCCCTGCATGGCAAATTCGGCGATCAGGATGGCATTTTTCGCCGCGAGGCCAATTAACACCACCAGGCCAATCTGAAAATAAATATTATTTTCCATATCACGCAAGAATACGAAACCCAACGCCCCCAGCAATGCGAAAGGCACGGCAAGCACTACCGCCAACGGCACGCCCCAACGCTCATAGAGCGCCGCCAAGATCAGGTAAACCATAATCAATGCGAAACCGAATGCGAATACAGAAGCGCTGCCTGTACCCTTTTCCTGATAAGCCTGGCCTGTCCATTCAATGCCATAATCTTTGGGCAAGGTTTGTTTGGCAATCTGCTCAACGGCGCGTATCGCTTCACCCGAACTGAAACCGGGTTTGGCAGAACCCATTACTTTTGCGGCAATATAAGAATTATAACGCTCAATCTGCTCAGGCCCAATCACAGTATCCACCTTGATCAGGGCTTTGAGAGGAATCAGATCGGAAGAGCG
>JAGVME010000012.1 GCA_020053945.1 Gammaproteobacteria bacterium | reverse complement strand
GCACCCGGCCTGCAGACGCATCAAGCGCCAGGGACCGACCACAGTCTTCGAGCAATTCGGGCAGCGCGCCCAACAGTTCGGCCAACCCCTCCTGCGCCGGGCGCGGCAGGTTGTTGATGCCCAGGCTGGTGACGCTGATGACCGCATAGGCGGGGTGAGTCTCTCCGGGTTGTTGCCCTGTGTAATCAAGGGGAGCCTGGGTCAGCGTGAACTGCGTGCCCGGCCGCAAGGTGCGTACCGTGCTGTGTCCGCGCCAGGTTTTATTGTGCGCTTCCTGGGCTTGCTGCTGCAGGCTGGCATAATGATAGGCGGCATCCACATGGGCCCAGGCATAGGCGCCGGGGCTGTCGTAGCTTTCCAGCACCGGCGCGTGGACGCCGCCGTAGTCATGCACGGTGGGCGCCTGGATGGCCTGCGGGTGGGTCAGGGTGTGTTTGCGTTTGTAATCGGTGCTGGTGACGGTGGTGAGCGCCGCATTCAAGCGCCGTTGGGCGGTGAAGGCCTGGATGCTGTCCTGGGCTTCCCCGGCGCGGGCGCTATGAAAGCGGATGCCATGGCCGCCCAGCGTATGGGCGCTGCTGGCATCTTCGGGAAACAGCGTGGAATCCGCAAACACCACCACGCGGTGGCCGCTGGGGGCGTCAGGGGCGTCTTCATAACGCCAGCTTAAGCCTTCTTCGGTGAGCAGGCGCGTAACGAAATCAAAATCGCTTTCGCGGTATTGGGCGCAGGCGCTGCGCGGCGCCACCTCCGCTAGGAAGGGCATCACCTCGTCGCTGATGCGCCACTCGGCATAGGGCGCCACCCCGGCAAACACCGCTTCAATGATCTCGATCACGGTTTTGTCTTGCCAGCGGCGGCTGGTGAAGGATTGCGTCAGGCACCACAGCCACGGCACCAGGCGCACCCGGTAACGCGCCAGGCCGCCGTCGCTGCCGATCTGGGCGGTCTGGTTGATTAAGCCGGTGAAAGTGGTGCGGCGGCCGTCGCTCAAACTGACGTGAAGGCTCGCCACCCTGCCCAGCAAACAGTCCAGGTCAATATGCGCATGGGTTGACAGCACGATCACATCACGCGCGCCTACGCTGTGGAGCGTTTCCACCGCCGCAAAGGCTTCCACGAGTAACCCCCCCGAACCCAGGGCGAGATCAACATTATCTGGCGCGTCTTTAAGGGTGAGTTCATAAAGCCGCGTGTCGCTGGCAAAGCGCGCTAATAGGCCCTGAATCTGTGCTGAGAGGGCGTGGCGGGGATTGATGGTAGGCATGGGGTGGCCTTGGGAAGCTAAGGTTAATTTATGACCAGATTATAGGGAATGTCCGGGCAGGTAGCTATAGGCGGCGGAAATATTTTTGATGAATTTGGGGGTTCAGTGGTGATTCATCTTTTTATTGATAAGCATTACTGACCCGTCACCAGCCCATTTTTATCAAGAAATTGCCAGGTGCGGATAATATGCAAAACGTCAGTTTCCTTGCTCATTTCCGGGGGCATTTTGCCAAAAGGGGCGGCCAGGCGCACGATGCGTATCGCGGCATCGTCCAGTAACTTGTGCCCGGAAGAGCGGAGTACGCTAATGTTGTTGACGCTGCCATCGGGATTAATCGCCACATCCAGGCGTAAATTACCGGATATGTTGCGGCGGCGCGCTTCTTCGGGATAGTTGAGATTACCGATCATTTCGATCTTGGCCTGCCAGGCGGCCATATAAGCCGCATCGCGGAATTCCGCTGTGCGTGCCGCGATGTAACGGTGTTTTGGCCGACGCGCATACGCCTGCATTGATGCGCTCAATTCAGCGCTGAGTTTGGCAATTTCGCGGCTGCGCATCATCATGTCAGCGGCGGACGGCGTTTCTGTGGGCATTGACGAGGGCGCGATCTCGGGCGTGGCTTGTTGCTGTGGATTATTACGCGTGGTGGTTATTTGCGTGGGCGCCGGGGCGGCGGCTGGTTTGGTGACGCCGGTGGATGTGTTGGCCGGGCTCTCCCCCGCCAGCGGGCTGGGGGTTGTTGAGGCCGCCGGCGGTGCAGTGGGCCGGTGGCGGGTTTCCCGGGTGCCGCCACCTTCCTGATGCGCTTGCGCCAGAAAATCGGGATTAGTGATTTTTTGGGTGGCGGGTTGGGTGGCCAAAATAATTTCGAGGGTGGGTTGATCGTCCGCCGGTTTTTCATCGGGCGCGATAAAGGTAATGCCAAGAATGATCAAGGCATGCACCACAACCGCAAAAAACAGCGTCAGGCCCAAACGGTCTGTTGCGGTGATGGGAGAGGCGGTGGCAATGGCCATGCGGTTACCCTAAAAGCCTCAGTTGGAACCTACTGCGAACGCCTGATATGCCGAATCTGAACAAAATTTTCACCATCTAAGTCGCTCTCGCTACGGTTCCAACTGAGGTTTTAGGGTTAAGGCGCCGAAGGTTGGCCGAGTGGATGGGGGCCGTGGCCTAAAATCCGCTGCGCAATAAATCCGCTGGTGAGGCCAAAAATTACGGCGGCGGTCATGAGCACGGGCAGCAAGTGAAACAGCGCGGGGTGGGGAATAAACAGCAGATAAGCCGTGTAAAATTGCCCGGCCATATGCGCCAGGGCGGCCAGCACGCTATAACCGATAGGGCCAAAGGCGCCTTTTGGGCCCGGCAGCCAGCTTGCCAGGCGCAATACCAGAAGGCTGGACAACGCGCCAACCAGGCTCAAGATAAACGTGGGTGACAGAAAGCTGCCGATCAATACACTGCCCACCAGCACCCGCAACAGGTTGACCCAGGCCGCTGTCGACCAGCCAAACTGAATCAGCACGATGATCGTAATAATATTCGCTAGGCCGGGTTTAACGCCGGGGATGGGGCTGGGCAAGGCGCTCTCCACAATATGCAGCGTAATCGCCAGCGCCGCAAGCCATGCAATGCGGTGATCGTCACGGGTGGTGTTAAAATACAATGCTGTCATAACGCTGTTCTTCCGCAATCACTGCAATGCTCACCCGGTTCGGCAGGCACGCCGCAAATTCACCGCCTTGACCCAGCCAACCGGTATGTACGCACTGCTTGCCGCGGCAGGGTGAGTTGACAAAACGCGCCTTGCCTTGATGGATGTCAATCACACTGTCTCCCAGCGGCCCCTGTACGGTAAAATGTTGGTCTTCACGCAGCGATACTGTCATGGTTTCTTTGCCATTCACCATCACGCGCAGCGCGTCGCCCTGTTGTGATGATCCCCAATAAGTCATATACAGAAACGGCAGTAACGCCACCGCGAGTATTACCACAATGATGTCGGCGCGTGTCATGGCAATGCAACGATGCTAACAGTGGGCGCAGGTTTTAATTCAAAGCGCACCCGTTCCGCCATGGCAGGTGTCATGGTGACATTTCCTTTATCGTCCACGATCATAATGTATTGAATATCCATTTTTTTCGCAATATCGCGCCAGCGCGGTGGCCCGGCGACAAACAGCGCGGTGGAAGCGGCATCGGCTGTGGCGGCATCAGGATAGATCACCGTGACGGAGGCCGTTACCGATGCAAGCCCACGGGCTGGATAGCCGGTGCGCGGGTCAATAATGTGATGGTAGCGTTTGCCCTGGTATTCAAAAAAGCGTTCATAATCACCCGACGTCAACATGCTTTCATCGCCGCGTGCTTCGATGGAAGCCAGCACCCCCGGCCCGCGTGGATTGCGTATGCCAATGCGCCACGGACGGTCACCATGTGTACCGATGGCGCGCAAATTACCGCCCGCATTGATGATCGCGTTGTGAATGCCGAGCGTGCGTAATTTTTCAATGGCCAGATCCACCGCATAGCCCTTGGCGATCGCGCCGAAATCAAGTTGTGCGTGAGGGTTGCGGCTTGTGATCTGATCTTGGGCAAGAGTCAAATCTTGCATTGTTGGTTGTTGAGTGACGAGGGCATGTATTCTGGCGGCGTCAGGCGGCGTGCTGTTGGGCGCATCGTCTTGCTGGAATCCCCATACGTTTATCAGCTTACCAATCGCAGGATTAAACAAGCCGTCACTGGCATCCGACAAGGCGATGGATTTTTGTAGCAGCGGGATCATGGGCGGCGGTACAGTGCCCGGTTGTCCTGCGGCCAGCGCTTTGTTGAGACGTGTCAGTGGGCTGTCATGCCACGCATGCCATTCGTGGTGCATTTTTTCAAGATCGGCGGTGATCTGGGCAATGGCATTTTCGGCTTTCTTTTTGTCGGCGCTCCATATACTGATGTCCACCAGCGTGCCAAACAGCAAAAATTGCCGCTGGTGCAGTTGCGCTGGCTGAGTACCGCAGGCATTAAGCGCCAGTATCAGCAGCACAGCCCATGCGCGCGGTATTTTAACGGGAACAGTCACTCTACACCCTGGGGTTTATGGCAGGTAATACGATGGTTCTTTGATAGCTGATGCAATGACAAACTGATGCAATCTGTGGGTAGTAGTATACCCGACTCTTTAACTCAGTGAGATAAGTGTACGGCTTTAAACGACGTGTTGAGTTTGCAATACTTCAACATCGGGCAAGTTCTGAAATACTTCTTCAACTGTTTTGTTTTTAGTCAGAGACTTCACGACGGGCGGCAACGGTTCGGCCCAAATTTCAGGAAAATCCCTTTCTGACGGGTGGGCGATTGAAAAGGCAAGTTTCTCGATGGGAGGGAAGAATTCGGCGGTAACGCCAGGCTTGTTACCTCTTGCGTCAATTCGATACCAGCCATACTGTTTTAAATAAACAGCATTTAGGCCATGAAGGCTGTAAGGGGGGCCAGCGCTCCCAATGGCAAGCCTCTGATAGCATAGGCCGGCGGGGATGCTGTTGGCCCTTAACAGGGCGGCCAACAAGTGGCTTTTGGCATAGCAGTAGCCCGTGCCGTGGAGCAAGACATCCGACGCTTTGCAGGTGACAGGGTTTTTCCGGTAATCCCAACTGTGCTTAATGAAGTCACGGACGAACTCAAAGCATTTTTTCGTTACGGCTTCCTCTGAGGCGCAACCGTCGGCAAGCTCCGCCGCCTTTTTCTTTATTATCGGATGTTTCCAGTCAATAAATTCGCTACTTTCGAGGTATTGTTCCATAGGGATTCCCAGTAAATCACCGCCCGTGTTTAGTGCAAGCTAACGTCCTCTTATTTGTGGGCATGATTACAAGCTGCGCCTCTGCAGGCGCTGGAGCGGAAAATAAAAAAGCCAGGGATGGCTTTTAATGATGGTGGAGCCGAGGAGGATCGAACTCCCGACCTTCGCATTGCGAACGCGACGCTCTCCCAGCTGAGCTACGGCCCCAAAAAAGCCGGGCTTTACAGGCGCCTGAACCGGCTTCTTTGCAAGAACACGCCGATTCTATCATGAGGAAAGCCTAACGGCTACGCGCCGCGCGGCATTTTCTTGATCTGTTCCCGTTCGAGCATGGAAATGTATCTCTGGATAAGCTTCTCCAAGGGACCGGGCAAGTTGCTGAAGCGCACGCCAATCCGTATGAAGTTTTGTTGATTGGTCGCATGAATGGAGCGTACTTCCAGTTTACAGAGGATTTCTTGCTTGGGCTCGAGCATAAACGAACAGGTGAGAATGTCAGTAGGCTTGAGGGTGGTGGCCAAGGAATCGCTTTTAATCTTTATGGAGAGTCCACCTGCGGAGATATCATGGATTTCTCCAGTGAATACTGATTCATCCGCATGTGTTAGATTAACCTTGAGTGGTTTTGCAAGGCTCGGGCGGACGCGATGATGGGCGCGTTGCTGTAAGTAGTCAATTTCCCGTGGGAGCGCGAGGGTGTAAAAAGCAATGCCAGCATCGTTGCCGCTGGATTCAAGCGTAGCGGAAAAAGATATTGTTACGCCGTCTAATTGCAGGCGCGCTTTTAATTTGCCGCTCTTCAAGAATAGTGCATGGCCTTCTTTTGGGGTGAGCTCATCAATAATGATGTGCCCGTTGGGTTTAACTTCGAGGATGGCGCTGCTATAAAGTTTTTCCTGGCCTGTGCCTGCGGCCGGGCCTGGATTTGAATGTAAATGGACGTTGGCTACACTGATGTTGAGTATCGCGCGGCGTTTATGGATTTTTTTTAAAATCCCGATGATTTGTGCTGAGTTTGTAATTTTGTCCATAGGGGACAATGCTAACAGATTTATGCCTGGCCAAGCGAATGGGAATCAGCTTTTGTTTGGCCTTGTCCAGTAGGTGTATAGCAGGCAAGATGCCCTGGCTCTGAGCCGCGCAAGATGCTCAGTGCCGTCTGAACCGATAAACGCCGGGACGCAATGATGCTGCCATTGAGATGGTTTTGTTGCAGGCATTGTGTGCCGAGCGCGTTGAGTTGGCGCCATAATGAGCCAAGTTGATGATGGCCTTGGGGGTCGTGTTCCTCGATGCAGGCCAGCATGCCAACAGCCGTGGCGGGGAAATTGTTTTTGCGTAAATACGCTTCACGCTGCTGGCTGGTTTTTTCAAGATTAGCCGTGGGTTGTTGTTTATTGGCAAGGGCATGGTCAATGGCGGATGCGTTTTTTCCCAGCAGCGCAATTTGTTCTTGCTGGAGCGTGTCGAGCAAGATGGAAGCCATCGCAATTTCTTGCCGCAATATTATGGACAGGGGATGCAAATGCGCAGTCACACTCATGTATACCTTTTTATTGGAGCATGCTCAAATTGTGTAATCTTCGTTTATCGCTTGATCCGGGTTCTCAACATAAACAAACAGTGCTGGATTATGCGGCGCGATAATAAAGCATGCTTTCAAAATCCAATAACTTATCCGCCACACGTGCAGGATCAATCACAAAACTGCCGTCGGTGAGGGCTTTTTTGATGCTTTCGGTGCGTTGCATGTCCACGACTGGCAATGCCGATAAGGTGTTTTCCAACTTACGCAAATAAGCGGCGGTATCCGTCAGCTTAATGGAATCCGCAGCAGGCCGTGCAGTGTCGTGAGGAACGTTGATCGGCTTATTGATAGATGAAACGGTACCGCTGGCCAAGGGGTGGATATTCGAAACAGGTTTGCCAGTAATTTCAATAGGCATGGTAATACCTCTGTAAGTGCGGTTGTAAAGTTTAGCGGCAAGTCACGCAATAACTTTAAACCTAAAAATCTATATTGGCAATAGTTCCTGGCGGTTACCAGCCGCGCATCTACATGATAACTTTCACAATCCCCGCTGAGGTTACAACACCTTCAATAATCCGCTGCGATGATAAGTTGCGTACCTGGATCACCGCGCCTTCCGCGCCATCTTTTAGCGCCTTGCCCGAGGCGCGTATTTGCATGCCTTGGGTTTCCGCCAGCACAACCACTTGCTCGCCACGGCGTATCATTGGGGCATCGGCAATTGTTTCGGGACTAAAAACACCTCCCATACCCAAGGGCCGTTTCAGGATTTTGTTGAGCACCTGGTCGGGGTGGGTAAGATAACCCGCTGGTAAACTGGCCACATCCATTTCAATGGTTTGAAAATCGCTGGGGGTAATGCGGTTACCCGGCAATATGGGATGGCTGGCGGTGATGACCGGCGTAAAAATTTTGACGCGGATCGGAACATACAGCGACCAAGGTTTGGGTTTTTGACAGCGGATACCGACACTGCTGATGCTGCCGCTACGCCCGCCTGGCGGTAAAAACGCCTGTAAGGCTTCCCCGCAGGGAGGAAGCTTCAGGCGCGGGTCGATGGGGCCGGGATCGGCTTCCACGCGCCCGCCGCGGGTGTGCTGTAAAACAAAGGCTTGGGCGGCATCGTGGATGGACGATAATGGCTGGTAGGTCTCCGCATGGGCAGGGAGGAACGGGAGCGTCGCCATCAATAAAAATAAACTGGGTGTAAGAAAGTTTGACATGCATTTGATGAATGCAATTACCACGCCAGGACTTTGGCAAGCTTTAGTAGTTAAGGATCACCGCTGTTTGCCGATAGTTTATAAAAGCAAATTCACGTGCGGAGAAACCCATGTCAAATGTTTTGGAAGATATTGATAAACGTACCCAAATGGTGGGTCAAAATCGCCTTGAATTACTGTTATTCCGCGTGCATGGACGCCAAAGCTTCGGGATTAATGTATTTAAGGTGCGGGAAGTAATGCTTTGTCCACCCTTGACCCACCTGCCAAAATCCCATCCATCGGTATGCGGTGTGGCAAGCATCCGTGGCAAAACCTTGCCGGTTATTGATTTGTCCCTGGCGATTGGTGGCCAGTCATTAGGGGATCCTACCCAGTGTTTTGTGATAGTGACGGAATATAACCGCTTTGTGCAAGGCTTGCTGGTTAAAGGCGTAGAGCGCATCATTAACATGAGATGGGAATCAATTAAGCCGCCGCCCAAAGGGGTAGGGCCTGATAATTATTTGACGGCGGTAACGCAATTTGGCGACCAGATGATTGGGATCCTGGATGTTGAAAAGGTTTTTTCGGAGGTGATCCATTCGGCGGAGGAAGTTTCCGGCAGTGTGATTGGCACGGCCGTGAAAAATGCCGTACAACCGCATGTGCTGGTGGTTGATGATTCCAGTGTGGCGCGCAACCAAATAAAACGTACGCTTGACCAAATCAACATTTCATCCACGCTGGCTATAGATGGCAGGGAAGCGCTTGAAATGCTCAAAAAGTGGGTTGAAACCCAAGATCCGTTATTGCAGCGCCTAAATATGGTGATTTCTGATATTGAAATGCCCGAGATGGATGGTTATACGCTTACCGCTGAAATCAGGAAAGATGACAAGCTGAAAGACATTTACGTTTTACTGCACTCCTCATTAAGCGGGGTATTCAATGACGCGATGGTGAAACGGGTCGGCGCCAATCAATTTATCGCAAAGTTCAGCGCGGACGATTTGGCGATGGCGGTATTGAAACGTTTAACCTGAAATAAGGACTGTGTATTATTTTTATAAGATGGTATTTTACTTTAAATTCCGCGTGGCATTAGGGGCGCGGCCAGGGATACATTAACTGCTTGCGGGATAAAATTCAGGGATATATGTGGTAAACCAATCTATTACTTATGATGAGTATCAGGAGTTCCGTGAATTTCTTGAGTCCGCGAGTGGAATCGCCCTGGGTGATAATAAACAATATCTGGTCAATAGCCGCCTGGGTGGCCTCGTAACAGAAATGGGGCTCAGCTCCGTGGGGGAGCTGGTAGGGCGCGTCAAATCTGATACGAAATCCGGTTTGCGTGAACGCATCGTTGATGCCATGACTACCAATGAGACGTTGTGGTTCCGCGACCATTTTCCTTTTGAAATCCTTAAATCGCATATCTTGCCTGAATTATCCGCCCTGCGTGCGCGCCCGGCGCGCATCTGGTCCGCCGCGTGTTCGTCAGGGCAAGAGCCTTATTCGATGAGCATGATCATCCAGGAGTATCTGCAAACCAAACCGGGCAGCTTGCCACGTGACGTACAAATTACTGCCACAGATATTTCATCATCGGTGCTTAAAGATGCCAAAGAGGGCCTCTATGATGCCATGGCCCTGGCGCGTGGCTTATCCGAGGAGCGCAAGAAACGTTTCTTTGACAATAAGGGCAAGGGATGGCAGGTTAAACCCGAGATCCGGAAGCGCATTACTTTTTCGGAAATGAACCTGATGAAAAAAGATTATCTTGCGCTGGGGAAATTTGACGTGATTTTTTGCCGGAATGTGCTGATTTATTTTTCTTCTGAAGTGAAACGGGAGATTCTTAAGCGTTTTTCCCAGGTATTAGAGCCGGGCGGATACATCTGCCTGGGGGCTTCTGAATCAATGTCAGGATATGTGGATTTTTTTGAAACCGTGCGTTACCAGGGGGGGTTGGTTTACCGCTTAAAGAAGGCGGGATGACAAACCTGTTTTTTGCGCGCGGTTAACTCCCCGCCAGCGCCGCCTCCCCACCGTTTTTTGCGGCGTCCGGCGCAATTTCCTTGCCGCGTTCTTGCTGCTGCAACGCCCACATGTGCGCATAGAGCGTGCCTTGTTGCAGTAATGCGCTGTGCGTGCCGCGCTCCACCACATGGCCGTGTTCCATCACCAGGATCTGGTCGGCGTCGACTATGGTTGACAAGCGGTGTGCGATCACCAGCGTAGTGTGGTTGGCGGCCACTTCCGCAAGCGCAGCCAAGATCGCCTGTTCTGAGTGGGAGTCAAGCGCCGATGTTGCCTCATCAAAAATCAGGATGCGTGGGTTTTTAAGGATGGTGCGCGCAATCGCAATGCGTTGTTTTTCACCGCCCGAAAGTTTTAGTCCACGCTCGCCTACCAGGGTTTCGTAACCTTGCGGAATGGATTCAATGAAGGAATGGATGTGCGCCATGGTTGCCGCGCGGATAATCTCTTCGCGGCTGGCATCCGGTTTGGCGTAAGCGATATTGTAATAAATAGTATCGTTAAATAGCACAGTGTCTTGTGGCACGATGCCAATCGCGGCGCGCACACTTTGCTGGCTGGCCTCGCGGATATCTTGGCCATTGATGAGAATGCGCCCGCCATTCACGTCATAAAAGCGGAATAACAAGCGTGATAATGTTGATTTTCCCGCG
The DNA here is from genome assembly GCA_020053945.1 of Gammaproteobacteria bacterium. GTDB lineage: Bacteria > Pseudomonadota > Gammaproteobacteria > Ga007554. Next base: position 39,501 of record JAGVME010000012.1, on the reverse strand, counting down.
CCGCTGGAGCCCACTACGGCGACTTTTTTCCCGGGGGGGATTTCAAAATCAAGATCAAAAAGAATCTGCCGTTCTGCTTGATAGCCGAAATCAACATGTTCAAAACGTACTGAGCCTTCACCGACATCCAGTGGCGGGGCGCCCGGCCGGTCTTTAATGTCTTGTGGCTTGTCCAGCAGGCTGAACATTTTTTCCATGTCTGTGAGTGAGTGTTTAATTTCGCGGTAGACAAACCCCAGGAAATTCAGCGGGATGAAAAGCTGTAACAGGTAAGCGTTCACCAGCACCAGATCGCCCATGGTCATGCTGCCATCGACCACGCCTTGTCCCGCCAGCACCATCAGTAACGTCACACCTACAGCGATAATGGCGCCCTGGCCAAAATTCAACATTGAAAGTGAGGACTGATTCTTAAGCGCCGCTTGTTCCCAGCCCGCCATGTGTTCATCGTAACGGCGCGCCTCATAGTCTTCATTATTGAAATATTTTACCGTTTCATAATTAATGAGGCTGTCAATGGCGCGCGTGTTCGCTTTTGAATCCATGTCATTCATGACACGGCGCACCGCCATGCGCCGCTCGGTCACCACCAGGCTGTAAACAATATAAATCACAATGGTGGCGGTGGTGATGATGGCAAACCAGGCATTGTAGGTAACGAATAAGATAATGGCCACCAGGGCAATTTCCAGGAGCGTCGGCAAGATATTGAAGAGCATGAATGACAATAAAAAACTCATGCCGCGCGTACCGCGTTCAATGTCGCGGGACATGCCGCCGGTTTGGCGTTCCAGATGGAAACGTAACGCCAGGGAATGCAGGTGGCGAAACACCTTGAGGGCGATGTTGCGAATGGCGCGTTGCGCCACCTTGGCGAACACCAGGTCACGTAACTCGTTAAACAGCGTGCTGGCGAGGCGTAATGCGCCGTAGCCAATCAGCAGCGCCAATGGCAAAACTACCGCCGCGTTGCGTGTGCTATCGAGTGCGTCAACCACACCTTTTAATACCAGCGGCACAGTAACCCCCGCCACTTTGGCTAACACCAGAAAAGCCATGGCCACCACCACGCGCGCGCGGTATTCCCATAAATACGGCATTAAAATGCCGATGGTCTGCCAGTCCCGACGGGGGGTTGTAGTATTTTCGGTAGGGCGGCTATGCATAAGTGTTTTTAATTTATGATAATCAAGACGGGCTTAATGTCTTGGTGTTGCCGGTATTATGCCATTCAGGCGCTCGGCACGACCCGTCCAATAAACATTTTGAGATAATCCGTCTCGGAAATCGCCGGATGCACGGGGTGATCTGGCCCTTGATGGCCCTGCTCGAGAATTTGCAGGTTACGGTCGATGTGGCGGCTGGCACGCAGCATCGCATCACGCAAGCCCGCGCGCGGCAGATGAAACGAGCATGAGGCGGAGATTATAATGCCGTCTTTGGCGAGCACTTGCATGGCTTGCTGATTGATGCGTTGATACGCTTCCAAGCCGGCGCGCATATCTTTGCTGCGTTTGATGAAGGCGGGCGGGTCAAGAATCACCACGTCGAATTTCTCATGATCAGCACGCAATGACTTGAGCGCCTCGAAGGCGTCACCCTCCATGATGGAGACCCGTTCGGCAACATTGTTGAGCGCGGCATTTTGTTGAACCTGGTTCAACGCCGCCGCAGAGCTGTCAACGCAGATGACATGCTCGGCACCGGCGGTGGCCGCCTGTATGCCCCAGCCGCCGATATAACTGAACACATCCAGCACCCGCTTGCCCTGTACGTAGTGCTGCATGCGCGCGCGGTTCAGGCGATGATCGTAAAACCAGCCGGTTTTCTGGCCGCTGAGCAGCGGTGCGTTGAAGCGCACGCCGTTTTCTTCAAGCATGACATGCTCCGGCACCGTGCCGAGTGCGGTTTCTACATAACTTTCCAACCCTTCCATGGCACGGCTGCTGGTGTCGTTACGAAACAGAATGGCGGTGGGTTTTATCACTTGCTCTAACGCTGTTACCACGTCAGCCTTGCAGCGCTCCATGCCTGCTGTCGTAATCTGCGCGACTAATACATCGCCAAAGCGATCCACCACCAGCCCTGGTAGGCCATCGCTGTCACCAAACGCCAGGCGGTAATAAGGTTTGTCCGTGCCAAACAACCTTTCACGCAATGACAACGCCATGTTAAGGCGATGCACCAGCAGTGACTTGCCCAGCACATGCGCTGTATCGCGGCTCACCAGGCGCGCGCAGATCAGCGAATGCGGGTTGACATAGCCACTGCCGATGGCTTCGCCCTTGCTGTCCTGAATCTCGACCGGTTGCCCGGCTTCAAAGGCGTTCAGCGGCGTTTTCGCGGTGTCCACTTCATTGCTGAACACCCACAGGTGCCCGGCACGCAGGCGGCGATCTTCGTTCTTTTTGAGGCGTAGCGGGGGGAGGGTCATGGAGGTACTTTATCTTGTTGAATGAATGCGCATTTTACTCTCGGAACACGGATTGCGGGGATTTTTCGAATATATATCCTTACAATATATATCTATAAGATATATATTTATGGCGGTAGAGTGTGAATGGAGGCATCATGGACATTAAAATGCTGTGTCTGGGCGCGCTGAGCCTGGGGGATGCGACGGGTTATGACATCAAAAAACTGTTTGATGAGGCATTCAGCCATTTTTTTGCGGCCGGATATGGCTCTATTTACCCGGCGCTGGAGAAATTGACTGAAGAAGGCAAGGTGGCATATGACCGCCACCAACAGGAAAAACGCCCTGACAAAAAAGTGTTCAGCATCACGGCGGCTGGTCGTGAAGTGTTTATTGCAGAGTTAACCCAAACCCCGCCACGGGAAAAATTACGTTCTGAATTTTTGGTACTCATGTTCTTTGCCCATTTGTTGTCGCCACCGCGACTGGCGGAAATTCTGCAAGAGCGGCTCGATGAATCTCAACGGGAGCTTGCAATGCTGGAAGATCTTACCAAACGTGAGATGCCCGCAGGCATGAAATTCACGGTTCATTATGCGTTGGCAGCCACGCATGCAGCGATAGTATGTATCAAGGAGCATCAGCAAGATTTGCTGCGTGATGCCCGCGTTATCGTTAATCAATGTGCCCGGCCAAAATCGCCAGGAGAACAGCATGCCTAATATTATTGCGCAACGCATGGCCACCGACATTGAAGGTGATTTTGTAGTATTTCTTATTGGCATGCGCGTCAACAAATTCTGGAAGATTCATAAATGGCTACCTGTCGCCATGGCGATGCCACCGATGCTCAAGGAGTTATTGCAAAACCCTGAAAGTGGATTACTGGGCGTGCATTCTCATTTTGGATTCCCCAATACGCTGCTGGTGCAGTACTGGCGTAGCTTTGAACATCTGGAATCTTATGCCCATGATAAGAACAAAGCACATTTGTCGGCTTGGTCTGCGTTCAATAAGAAGATCGCCGTCAATGGTGACGTAGGTATTTGGCACGAGACCTATAAAGTGAGCGCCGGGCAGTACGAGACGGTATATAACAATATGCCTGCCTATGGTTTGGGTGCGGCAACGCGGCTTGTCCCTGCCGTGGGAAAACGAGAAACAGCGAAAGGTCGTTTGCGGGTAAATATTTCAGGAGAATAATTCGAATGGAAATTACACTCGCGTTGTTCATCGTGCTTGGTGCTACGGCAGTTATTTTGAACCTTGGCCGGTTTACGGAGAAATCGCCATTTTCTGTAAGTGATCTTGGATACATCAATACTCAATTAAAATATCAATCACTATTGTTTGGCGTTGCCATGTTTGTATTGTTCGTCCTCTATTTGGTTAACGAAGCCAATTTTGTTGCCTTCTTCGCTCCTGGCAATATAGCGGCTCCCGCCAGAGGGGTTTCGTGGTTGGACATTGAGGAGGGTGAGTCATGGCTTGGTCTTGGAGTCAGCCTGTCGTTTTTCATCACGCTTGGTACATTCATTTTTATCTATTTACAGTTTCGTAAATCAGGCGGTGGCATAAACCGGCTCGTGCCTTACCTTCCGTGGGTGCTGTTGTTTTCCCTTACCAATTCCTTCTCGGAAGAAGTTGTTTACCGTCTTGGTATTATTGTGCCGCTGTTTGGCGTAATTGATACCCCATACATTCTCCTTATTTCTGCAGTGGCCTTTGGGGCGCCTCATCTTCGCGGCATGCCCAACGGCGTTGTGGGGGCGTTCATGGCAGGCTTGTTGGGATGGTTGCTGGCGAAATCGGTTATCGAGACGACCGGGATTTTTTGGGCGTGGTTTATTCATTTCCTGCAAGACATCGTAATTTTTTCTGCCTTCGTTATGGCAGCGGTTAACAAGATCCGCCGGGCAACGCCTTAATTGGCAACAGTTGACAATAGCCAACAAAAAGTTGACAATAAATCAACTAAAAGTTGTCAAAAGGTCGTGAAATGAGCAAAATTCGTGTGCGTGGCGAGGCGATACGCCACTATATTCTTGAACATCTTGATAAGCATCCCGCTGATATTATGAAAGTTACATCAGAACATTTTGATGTAACACGCCAGGCGGTGAATAAGCATCTGGCCAGCCTCGTCCATGAAAAGGCCATTATTCCGTCAGGCAATACGCGTAGTCGCACTTATAGGTTAGCGCCTCTTATGACGTGGCGGCAGGACTATACGCTGTCCAGCGGTTTGGCCGAGGATGCTGTTTGGCGAAAGGACATTGAAGAAAAGTTGGGGCCAATGCCCAGTAACGTGCTCGATATTTGGCATTATGGATTCACTGAAATGTTCAATAATGCAATTGATCATTCCGGTGGAACAACTATCCACGTCACTCTTGAAAAGACGGCAGTTAGCACACGGATTATCATTGATGACAACGGAGTGGGAATCTTCAAAAAAATTCAAACGCAGCTTGGGTTATTGGATGAGCGCCATGTTGTACTCGAACTCGCCAAGGGGAAGCTCACAACCGACCCAACGCGTCATAGCGGCGAAGGTATTTTTTTTACATCGAGGATGTTTGATGACTTTCGAATTATGTCTGGTGGGATTTATTTCTCACATCAATTTGGAGACAAGGAAGACTGGATTCTGGAACAGGATGGCAGCTTAAATGGAACTTATGTTGGGATGAAGCTAAATAACCATACGGCACGAACCTTGAAAAAAGTATTCGATGAATACACCTCGGGTGACGATTATGGCTTTAATAAAACCATTGTTCCGGTAAAGTTGGCGCAGTACGGTGACAGTAAGCTGGTTTCGCGTTCAGAGGCGAAACGGCTTTTGGCGCGGGTCGACAGGTTTAAGACAGTCCTATTTGATTTCAGCGGTATCGAGTCAGTGGGTCAGGCGTTTGCCGATGAAATCTTCCGTGTTTTTGCGAACGCGCATCCAGGAATGGAATTGATTGAGCTTAATGCATGCCCCGAGGTGAAACAAATGATCCAGCGTGCCCGCAGCCATGTATGAGATGCGGCGGTCTCGGCTTGGCCCTGGTGTTAACTAAGCCGAAACCCCACAATTTATGACGCCGTTTTTTTTACGGTATTGATGGATTCTGGCAATACAATATTTAATTCCAGCACTTCAAAGTTGCCATCGTGCTCAAGATTGACTTTGACTTGGTCAAGGTCAATCTTGACGTATTTTGAAATCACTTGCAGTAATTCCTGGCGCAGTTCCGGCAAGAAGTCGGGGCCTTTGCGGTCTACGCGTTCGCGGGCGAGAATGATTTGCAGACGGTCTTTCGCGACGGTGGCGGTTTTCTTGCGTGTGCCAAGCAAATAATCAAGAAATGACATGGTTTAGGCTCCAAATAGGCGGCTGAAGAAGCCTTTTCTGTCGGCGGTCAAGAAGCGCATCGGCACATCTTCACCGAGGAAGCGTGCGACTACATCGCGATACGCCTGGCCTGCATTGCTTTCTATATCATGAATCACCGGTACGCCAGCGTTAGAGGCCTGTAACACCGCTTCGGTTTCGGGGATGACACCGAGCAGGGGAATGCTGAGGATTTCCTGCACGTCTGTGACGCTGAGCATTTCGCCTGCGGCGGCGCGGCGTGGCGAATAACGCGTGATGAGCAGGTGTTCTTTAATGGGTTCGGCGCCATCTTCAGCGCGTTTTGATTTGGCGGCGAGAATACCGAGAATGCGGTCGGAGTCACGCACCGAAGATACTTCCGGGTTGGTGACGATCAGCGCTTCATCGGCGTAATACAGCGCCATGAGCGCGCCTTTTTCGATACCTGCGGGGGAGTCGCAAACAATATAATCAAAGCTGTCGCGCAATTCATTGATGACGCGGCCTACGCTGGCGGTGTCCAGCGCGTCTTTGTCGCGTGTTTGTGAGGCGGGCAACACAAACAGGTTGTCGCAGTGTTTGTCTTTGATGAGCGCCTGTTTCAGCGTGGATTCACCGTTGATGACGTTGACAAAATCATAGACCACGCGGCGTTCACAGCCCATGATAAGGTCGAGGTTGCGCAGGCCAACGTCAAAATCAATCACGGCCGTTTTGTGGCCACGTAAGGCGAGTCCACTGGCAAAACTGGAGCTGCTGGTAGTTTTCCCTACCCCGCCCTTGCCAGAAGTAACGACGATAACTTTGGTCAATGTGTGCTCCTTGGATGATAAAAAAATAGATTGTTAAATTAATGGCGTAATGACGAGACGTTCATTTTCCAGATATATTTGCACGGATTTGCCATGTACATCGGCTGCCGGTTGCTGCTCAAAAATACGGTAATGCCCGGCCACGGATACCAGCTCGGCTTCCAGTGAGTGTGTGAAAATACGTGCGTTCATGTCGCCGGTGACGCCCGCCAGGGCGCGGCCCCGTAGCGGCGCGTAGATGTGGATGTTGCCATCGGCCAGCACTTCCGCACCGGCATTGACGGGCGCCAGTAATATCAAGTCACCGTCTTTGGCGTAGATTTGTTGCCCGGAGCGCACGGGCTGGCGCACGATTTTTGTCGTGGTGGCCACCCGGGGCGTCGGTTCTGGCGCATCCTGCGACCGCTCATCGTGCTTGGGCATCCGGTTCGGCGGAGGCGTGGCACTTGCCCCTGTGGCGGACGCAACGGGAGGTTCGGCAGGCTCAGGTTTAGCGCTTCCCCCTTGCAGTATCGCAAGACCCGCGGTAATGACCTCATTAAGTTGTTCCGGGGCGGCATGACGCACACCCACGGGAACTAAGTTATGTTTGCGCAACAAGGCCGTCAATAAGGCAAAATCCAAGGTAGTCGCGGTGTCCCCGCTTACGTCATGGCGCAATGCTTTTACGTCAATTACCACGGGGGCATTATGAAAAAAACGCGGCGCCCGCGACAAGTGTTCGTGCAGGGCCTGCTCTATCGCCGCGCTGTCAGCACTTTTCAGGCAGAGCACGGTCAGCGTGAATACTGATCCTTTGATGTCCAGCGCAGTGTCTTTTCCGTGGGGTTTTTTCTTGAGATCTTCCTTGGTGGACTGTTTCACTGTTACCTGCTGTTTGGCTAAAAATTAATACGGTGATCCATTATGGCCTAAATATAAAGGGCTTCCCCGGCTATTTTACGCAATTACGGGCAGGTAAGGCAAAATGAAATATATTTAATATGGAATGAAGGGCTTAGAACGCGAGTAGGGGGACAGTGCCTGTAGCGGAAAGCGGGATTTTACCGCCCGGTCCTGGGCTGCCGAACAAGCGCAATGCTTGTACCAAATCCGCGCGGCTGGCGTCGCGCAACGCAAGCGAGCCAGTGAATTGATACGTGCCATCTGGCTTGATGCGCAAGATACCGTCGGCACGGAGTGGACTGGCGGGATTATCCTTGAGCACGCCGTTGATTTCGTTGCCGGTGCCACCGCTCTTGGTGGTGAGGGTCATGACGAAACTGCCGAGCTTGGTTTTGGGCGAAGTGCGCGTAACAAACAGGCCTGCATTATTCCATGAGAGCGTGCCCTCCAGCGTGGTTAATTTTCCGTCAGTGAATTTCACATCCGACAAGGCGACATCCACGGCGCCATCAAGGCCGGATCCTGGAATATTCAGGGCATTTTCCAGGGCGGTGGGCGGCAGTTGTGTTTTTACATCGGCAAGATAAATTGTGCCGCCCAGGGTACGGCCAAGCACTGTTTGGGTGTGGCGTCCGGCTTCATCGAATTCTATGGATGCTTCGATGCGCCCCAGTAACAACATCCATGGACGCAGTGTCCATTGGACATTCTGCATTTGCCGGGTACCTGTCACGGCCATGCCCGCGCTGCCAGACCATACCGATCCATGCAGTTGATATAAACGTAAAGGCGCTACTTTTTCTTTGATCAAGTCATAGCCGCGTTCCGCGGGCAGCATCACGCACAAAAATATTATGTAAGCCAGCAGCCCAAAAAAAATATAACGCCCACTACGGGCAAAGGAGGGCAGGGCCAAGCTGGGTGATGATAGCTTCGCTGGAAATAATTTCATGGGGCGCCGCCCTCCACAGTGATGCGCGCATTCACCAGTGCGGAGGTGCCTTGCCGGTCAATGCTCACATTGGTGACCTGGGCGCCATAGGCGTTTTTAAGATTGCCCATCCATAACACCACATCATCAAAAGGCGCCTGCTCTATCCATACACGTACTTTGGTGGAGCCTTCCGGTTCGATACGTTTCAACGCCGTGCCCAGGCGGTCTTGTTTGGCGGCTTGGTCCACCAGGGAAAGTAAAGATTGGCCTGCGGTATTCTGCATCGTAGAGTTAGTATTTTTTGTGGCGCGCAAGCGTTGCGCTTCGGCTGAAGCGGTGTTGATCCATTGTTGCAGGGCGCGTTGTTCCTGAACGGAGTGTTCGAGTTTTTCAACCTTGTTGCTGAAGGGCTTCCATAATGCGGCGTAAGCCAATAACACGCCGAGAATGATGCCGCCAATGATAAGCGCATTACGCTCACGCGCGCTAAGGTTGCCGAGTATGTTTATTAAGGATGATTTCATGGGCCTTATCCTGATTTGTACGGGCATTTATACCGGGATTTATCCGGGGTTTTGGCCGGTGATTTGCAACCGGGCTTCCACTTTGTTGTCACGGCTGGCCGCTGACTCGATGCTGACAGTGACTTTGCCTTGGGTCGTAAGGCGCTGTTTGAGTTGGTCGAGGCTTTGCAGGTCGCCAATGGATAAGGCAAGATCAATTTTTCCTGCGTTGCTTCCTTGCGCGTTTGCGTAATTGATGCGCTGTATTTCGATCCCGGGTGTTTCTTTTAAGGAGGGGCCGATGTCGCCCAGCAAAGAGATAAAGCCCCCCGTTTCAATACCATTGCCGCGCAATTCTTTTAAGCGTTGTTCCATTTGTGCGCGCGGGTTTACGACTTTGCGCGCGTCCGGGAAAGTGCGTAAATACGTCTGCGCGATCTGCTGGGTAAGCGCATCATTTTCAGTTTTAAGGTGCAGGTAATCCGCAATGGTCATGCCGCTTTGTATCATCAGCAGCAATGCCAGCATGGCCAAGGCGGGGCGCCAGGGTTTCCACAATTTACCCAGTTGCTCGCGGCGGTTATAGGATCCTTGCAGTAAATTTATGGCATTTTTTTCATTGTAAGCACGGCCCAAGAATGACAGCATGGCTTCATCACTGTGCTCGACATCCACTGTAATGCCTGTGTCAGCCAGCAATTCAGGTGGCTCTTGCGCATCCCTGCGCTCACCACACGTGGGCATCCCGCCCGGCGCAAAGGTGGTGGCAGGAGTACAGTGGATGACGCGCACCTGTTCGGGCCGTGCCGCGCTGGATTCCTGTAATGCAATCCGCAATAACGCATCAAGATTGCCGATGTCGGCTACCCAGCCGGTTTGTGGGCCGGTACGCACCAGGGCTTTATTGCCATTAACGAGAATTACCCATGAGGTGGCGGCCAATCCTGGCCTTGCTTCCGGCCAGGGCAGCGCAAGAATTTCGGAAGTGATGACATCCGGCTCGATATGCGCCTGACGCAGCGTATCGAGCCAACTATCCATAGGGGCCCGGTCAACCGCAGCGGCGTGGATACGCGTATTATCAAGCCGTTCACCCAGCGCAAAATGCAGGGTATCAACATCGGTTGCCAGTTGATCTTCAAGCGCATAGGGAATCGCATTCATGGCGCGCTGACGGTTGCCTGCCGGTATATTGGCGATAGCGAGTAATACATCCGCGCCAGGAACCAGCGCAATGATACGGCATCCTGCACTGACGGCGGCAATATCTTGCAATGTTCCGTGGCCCACATTCAGGCTTTGACGTGCAGGCTCTTCTACACGGACCCAACTGGCAGCACCGGATGAATCAGGCTGTAAATAAATAAATAATTTTGCGCGCATCGTCAGTAAACCCCTTGTGCCCGAACCAGTGTTTGCGCTTTGTTATCGGCCGTGCGGTGGATTAAACCCAGTAACCGCACCTGTCCTTTACCGAAACGGGACGCGGCATCCACCCTAAAATAATCGCTGCTGACGCCCAGTCCATCAGCGGGAATATTGCGGCTTTTTAGGGTCGGGCTGGTAATGAATGCCTGAATCTCCGCATAACCTTTTGCGCCGCGGTCTTCTATTATCGCCTCAGCATCGGTTTTGGTTAAATCATCAGCCAGCATCATGAATATTTCGGGAGGCGCGGTATTGACATTAATGAGCGTGTAAGCCGGTAATGCGCTAATGAAGGGTTCCAGGCGCGCAACCGCTTCTTTGGTGAAGCCATTGACCAGGCGTAGTTCACTGACGCTGCTGATGATGTTATTGGCGGTCCTGTAAGGGGGATTATGCCCCAAGTATTCGCCGTCTTCGGCGCCATTCCCCGGCATGGTTTCGCTGTCGCTGTCAATCCAGTCGATCACGGCCTGGGAGAGGTTGGGGTTTAATTCCAGGGTTTTCAAGAGGCGTTCAAAGCGTTGCGTATCCACGGGGCTGGGTTTGCCGTCCTTCACCAGGTTATTGATGTTGAACCGTCCTTGCATATCTTCAATGTGTCCTGCGACCTCGCCACCTTCCACGTTTAAGGGGGGCAACACGGTAGCCCACACCTCCGATAAATTATCCACGTTGTTCTCGCGGCGATCCTGTACCAAAATACTCCTGCCCCAGCTTTCCACGCCGAGCGCCAGCAAATACGCCTGGTCGCGGTCTAATACATTACCGCTGCGCCGGATATCCAGTTGCTGGCGCGTGGCCATGCCCGTGGCAATGACCGTTACAATGGCCACCACCAGCAGCGCGGTAATCAGGGCGACACCTGATTGTGATGTGTTTTTTGGTGCGTTCATCCGGCTTTTCCGCCTGTTCCAGCCACGCCAAACAACCGTGGGATGCGCCCCCAGCCTTCAACGTCAATGCTGATTTCAACCGCGCGCGGCAAAATAACTTGCGCCGCCGTGTCGGTGGTGGCGAGTGGCCATAGCAATTGCCAACGCATTTGCTGGTCAAGAAAACGTATCTCCAACCCATTAACCTTGTCGAGTAATACCGTGGTTTGCGGTAATTGGTTTGGCGCCTGGTCGAGCGCCATCCATGTCATGCGCAAGAGTTGTTTGTTTTGCACCGTATACGCCACGCGCTGCAAATTACTGCGCGCCCGGCCGGCCGGATTGCGCCAGCCGGTGCGTGTAAACTCCAGCATGGCGCCGCTGGCGCTCGCGGTGTTGTTGCCACCGCCCATCATTGCGGGCTGGCCGCCGCTGCCTATGTCCCGGATCGAGCGGGGCGTGGCTTGCTCGATGTCCCGCCCCATGACCACCAATGCCGTTTGCAACGCCGCCAGGCGCTCGGTTTGTTGGTCGGAATGGTTGCGCGCATTCAGCACCGCGCGTAAACCACCGTAAGTCATCGCCGACAGCACGGCAAAGATGGCTAATGCGATCATCAGTTCAATCAACGTAAAGCCGTGTTGCTTTTTATCGGCGTTGATGGCCCACTTGCTCACTGCGGTTGTCCCGCATACGCTACCACGCTGTCCAACGGTTGTTTATCTTCTTTTTTGCCACGCACTTCCACATCCAGCCGCTGTATGGTCGCATTCGGCGTGGTGGATACTGTGACTTGCCAGATCCACTCATGTTCCGCCATCAACATCGTGCCGGTGGTTACCCCCGGCGTAGGAAAAGTGGTATCTGTCTGCAATTCCGCAACTTTATTCATGGCCACCCAGTGCGCCAGCATGCGGTCGCGCAAGTGGGCGGCGTTGTTGACATTCGCCCCTACCCCTTTAATCACCGCAGACAAGGCAATCGCCAGCACGGCTAACGCGATCAATACTTCAATCAGCGTAAATCCTGTTCCACGCTTGCGGGTGCCCGGAACTATCCTGGCGGTGTTCATTGGGCGGATGCGCCGTCCATCACATGTGTGCCAATCTTGCCATTGATGCCGCCATCAATCCGATAGCTGTGGGCGCCTTCGCGGTTTGTTGTGGCATCTTGCAAAATCAGTTGAAAGGGCGTTATTTCCCCGCTGGATAACAGGTAAATACGCGACAGCGCGTTTTGTGTTTCCTGCCCCGCTTCCGGGGCGTCTTCTGTACCAAGATCCACCGGCTCGTCTTCAATCCTGACAATTAAGCGTATCTCTTCCGGCAACGTGCGTGGGCGGAAAGTATCATCATTGGCGATGCGTGCCCATTTGTTATCTTCAAATGCCAGGAATTCATATTTATTGCCATTGAATTGCACCGCCAATTCACGCGACGCCAGGGTGGCTTCCTGTGCCGCCAGTTCAATCAACCCCGCGAGGCGTTTCATTTCATCTTCGGTCGCCCGTTCATTGCCGCGCCCGATCGACAAGGCGGCAAAACTTAAAATGATGCCGATGATCAGTATCACCAGCAATAACTCCAGTAGCGTGAATCCGCCGTGCATGGACGGCGGTTCTTGCGAAACCCTTCGCTTGCGCTCTTCCCTGCGCTCACCGCACTTGGGCATCCTGCCCGGCGCACAAGTGCCGTGGGCGGTCGCTCCCGGCATCCTGCCTCTGGCGACACTAGCAGAACCCTTCGCTATCGCTCTTCCCTGTGCATCGCATGATGCGCAGGAGCGGCCGCGCTGTGGGCGCGCGCTAACGGTTCTTGGGCTATTCAAGATTCCAGTTGCCAATATCTGCGTCACTGTCTTCCCCGCCCACTTGCCCATCCGCGCCCAGGGTGAACACATCAATGGCTCCCTGGGTACCCGGGCTTAAGTACTGGTAGGGCTTCCCCCACGGATCATTGGGTAAACGGTCGATATAACCTCCTTCTTTCCAGCGCGTGGCGTCAGCGGGTTTTTTGGTTAACGCTTCCAACCCTTGGTCTGTCGTCGGATATTTGAAATTATCGAGTTTGTAGAGATCGAGTGCGTTGACCAGGGTGCGGATATCCTGTTTAGCCTTGACAATGCGCGCCGCATCGGGGCGATCCATGATGCGCGGTAAAATAAACGAAGCCAGGATGCCCAGGATGATCACCACGATCATCACTTCGATGAGCGTGAAGCCACGTTGGGGTACACGTGCGCCGCCACGTTGGGCCAGTCTGGGATTGCGGGTTTTTAATTTCATAAAGGTATGTTCCATTATCATCTTGTGATGAGTGTTATTTTACGAGTTGGTTGAGGTCAAATATCGGCAGGAGGATCGCGATGACAATAATCAATACAGCGCCGCCCATGCCGATGATCAAGAGCGGTTCAAACAGCCCCATCAGCGCCGCCAGCAGGGTTTCAATTTCCTTTTCCTGGCTGATTGCGGCACGGTCCAGCATGCTCTCCAGTTTGCCGCTGGCTTCGCCACTGGCGACCAGATGAATGGCGATCGGCGGAAAATAGCCGCTGCGTTCCAGCGATTTATGCAAGTTCGCCCCTTCACGTACGCGCCGTGCGGCTTCTTCCACCGCCGCGCGCATCGGCAGATTGGAAATCACCTGCGCCGAAATGCGCATCGCCTCAATCACCGGCACACCGCTGGCGGTAAGAATGCTGAAGGTGCGCATAAAACGCGCTGTATTCATGCTGCGCACCAGCCGCGAGATCAGTGGCAAGGCTAATAATAAGCGATGAAATTGCTGTTTGGGGCCAGGCTGGCGTAATGCCCGGGCAATTATCAGGCCCACGCCAATTAATGCCAGCAGCAATACTATGCCATAATCTTTTAAAAAGTCACTGACAGCGATCAGCATGCGCGTCAATATGGGTAAGTCCTGGCCTATATTGTCAAATACATCAACTACTTGTGGTACCACAAAGGTTAGCAAAGCAACCACCACCAGAAGCGCAACAACCGTGACTATGGATGGGTAAAGCAACGCCAGCAGCATCTTTTGCCGGAGCGTTTGCCGTGCTTCGGTGTAGTCAGCCAATCGTTCCAGTACAATGTCCAGATGCCCCGATTGCTCGCCGGCGGCGACGGTGGCGGTGTAGAGTTGGGAGAAAATATGCGGAAAATCGCGCAATGCCGTGGCCAGCGAATGGCCTTCCATAATTCTTGAGCGCACCGCCATCAGCATGTTACGCAAGCGCGGTTTTTCGGTTTGCCGTGATACGGTCTGCAAGGCTTCTTCAATCGGTAGGCCGGAACGCGCCAAGGTAGCAAACTGCCGCGTAATCAATGCCAGGTCGGTGGCGCTGATCCCCCGTCCGAATGAAAAACGTGCGGCAGAGCGGTGGTCTTCGCTCTGCCGCACTTCAGCGACATTCACGGGCGCCAAGCCTTTCTCGCGCAATTGCTGGCGTACCTGGCGGGGCGTGTCGCCTTCCAGCACACCTTTACGTTCGCGGCCGCTGGCGTCTAGCGCTATATATTCAAATGCAGCCATACGTTATTCAGTGACCTTGAAATTATTAAATGAAGCGGCTCCAGGATTTCTCCCGTCCGGCAGGCCATTCGAAATGACTATTATTTAGCCGCCGTCCGGTAGCCACGTTCGCCGGTTAGCCAAACCTTTAGTGTATCGCTTAATGATGACGTTTGACAGGCGCCATTGAACAGACTCTTATGCGTGGGTTGCCTCTTGTATTACGCACGGACTGGCTGTGGTGGATCACATGAAAACGCCCCAGCACGCTACTCCAACTGAGGTTTTTAGGATTATGGGTAGGCACGAGGTGTGATGTTGCATGGAAAATCCCCGACGGCGTCCGCGGTATGGATGGGGTTCAACTCGCGCCCGCAGGGTACTGGCTGCTCTTTGCAGGGCAAAGCCGGGGTTTGTTTGGAGGGTGCTGAATTAGCTATAAGCCCTTCAGATAGGCGCGCCAGCCGCCCAGTAGGGAGATGTCCTTGGCGTTTTTTAATGCAAAAGGTTCGCAAAGAAAACCACTGACAGGCTCCCCCGTTTCCAACGCTACCGTGCCAATGCATAAAGGCGAGGGCACTTTTTTTATGAAAACACCAAATTTCTCTATGGGTAATTCCCATACCTCAACATCTAACGCCACGCCATTTTCAGCGCGTATCATGCCGGGCCGCGGAGGTTTCATTTCTTCCATTGCATATAATTTATAATGCGGGGCAGTGCGTGTTTTTGCCCATAAACGGCCACCGCATTCCAGTAATTGATAATTCAAAGGCAGCCCCGACATGTGGGCGCCACAGACGCACAGGCGGAGATATTTTTCATCTTTTACAACGAGGGCTGTTGGGAATGCCGGGGGTAGAAATTGTTGGGTGGCTCCTGTGGGCAACCGACTGGCGCGATGAAAGGCTTCCGCCACTGAAAACAACGTATTTTCTTGATAAGGGAGCGCTACAACGCTAATCCCAAAGGGTAAACCATTGGGTAACATTCCAGCAGGCAACGCTATGGCGCATAAATCGAGCAGGTTCATGAAGTTGGTATAATAACCCAAATTTTCGTTGGTTATTTTTGGTTGGGCAAGCACATCACTAATCGGATATGTTGTCCCCACGGTAGGCGTCACCAGGTAATCAATCGTGCGCATAATGCGATCGGTTTCTTGTTGCAGTGTTTTTAATTGATATAAACCCGCATACACATCGGCAGCATCATAGCGATAAGCCGTTTCAATAGCCTGGCGTACATCCCGGTGCAGGGCGTGGGGTGTTTTTTCCATAAGCCCACCCACGGTCAGATAGCGCTCAGTAACCCAGGGGCCTTGATATAACAATTCGGCGGTGCGGCGGAACGGGGAAAAATCTATTTCTATGGCTTCTCCACCCAATGCCTGAAGTTGGACGATGGCTTGGGAAAAACATTGTTCTGAATCAACATCCCCAAAAAATGTGAGGCTCGCCGCATCAGGCACACCAAACTTGAAATTCCGGCATACAGGCAGTAATGCAGGGTGTTGCCGGTCCGCTTCCGATTTTGAAAATGGATCATCAGAATCATACTTGATTGTAACGGCCATTATTTTTGTAGCGTCGTTTACCGTTAGGGAAAATATTGATACACAATCCAGGCTGCGGCAGGCCGGTACTATACCGTGGGTGCTGAGCAAACCGCGCGTGGGTTTTAGTCCGATGATATTGTTAAGTGCCGCAGGCACCCTGCCAGATCCGGCCGTGTCCGTGCCCAACGAAAAACTGACACATCCTGTGGCGACAGCCACTGCAGAACCAGAACTGGATCCACCGGGAATATAAGCATGATTAAAAGGATTAACCGGTATGCCATAGGGCGAACGCGTGCCGACTAGCCCAGTGGCAAATTGATCCATATTGGTTTTACCGATCAATATCGCACCCGCATCCAAAAGCCTGTGAACCACCGTGGCATCTTTCTCCGCGAGATAAGCATAGGCTGGACACGCCGCCGTGGTGTGCATGTCAGCAACATCTATATTGTCTTTTACTGCGAACGGAATGCCATATAATGGGTATCGCCCAAATAAATCCGCAGTATGATGCAGGTCATCTAATTGACGGGCGCGTTGATAAATTTCTGCGACAGAGACTCTACTGATCCAGACATGGTCTTTTCCCCGAAGTCGAATACGTTCCAGCACCGCGGTGATGACATCGGTAACCGATAGAGTTCCCGCGTGATAGTGCCGATGCAAAGTAGAAATATCCAGGCTGCTGTGCAGCGCATCCCACGTCATGAGTTTTTTTCTTTGATAAAGCTAACCGGCTTATTCCAGATCGCCAGCACAATACATCCATGGGTGCTGGTGACTTGATGATAGGAACCAGGAAAATTTATTAGAAGATTTCCTGCGGGATATTCACCCTGGTCGTCAGATTGTGCGCCTGATAACACCAATATATGTTCTATACCTTCATGCAGGTGTTTAGGGGCGCACGCACCTGCTTGATAACGCAGCAATGCCGCGGCAGGCTGATTTTCATCGCCCCCATATAAATTATAAATCTCAATACCCTGCCGGAAGGGTTTCCAGGCATACTGATCCTGATTTTCAGCTATCTTGAATAAATCTTTGAGTAAAACCGGATTTTTAAGGAGGGCCATAAGCATGCTCCAGGCTTTTTATAACGTGCATACTGGGGGCCGACCAGCCTACAATGCCCCCTTGGGCGGTGATCATCTCCAGGGCGGCGCGCTTAAATTCCGGGAAATAACTTTCCGTGGCATCTTCAATGAGCAGGCATTCATAGCCCCGGTCATTGGCTTCACGCATGGTGGTTTGCACACAAACTTCGGTGGTAACACCGGCAAACAGCAAATGGGTGATGCCACGCGCCTGCAGTAACGAATGCAATGGCGTGCCATAAAATGCGCCTTTGCCGGGCTTCGTCAGTTCTATTTCGCCGGGGAGGGGTTTTAGCGCGTCGATGATCGCATTGCCCGGTTCGCCATCGATAAGAACCCGCCCCATGGGGCCTTCATCGCCAATACGCAGCGCGGCATTGCCACGCTTTATTTTAGAGGGTGGGCAGTTGAGTAAATCACGACTATGCGCCTCTCGCGTATGAATTACCGGCAAGTGCAGGCGGCGATAAAGATCCAGCAGGCGTTTTATGGTGGGCACAATTTTCATTAAAGGTCGCACGTCATTGCCCAGGCTTGAGCCAAACCCACCGGGTTCGATGAAGTCACGCTGCATGTCGATAATAACCAGTGCCGGGGGAGTGTCAGTGAGAGGGTAGGCATAAGGATGTGCTTCTATCATTTTTTTATCCATATCAGTGTCCTGCCATATAACGGCCGATAGTGGCCAGATCGGCTTGGGCGGGGATGGTTTCGTAAACCAGTTTTCCCCCAGACATCACCATGAGCCGGTCACTCAGTTCCAATATTTCATCCAGGTCTTCACTGACAAGTAACACAGCGCCTCCCCGGTTACGCACTTGCATGATCTTGTCGTGGATTTCTGCAACCGCGCTGAAATCCAGGCCAAAGCAGGGGTTTGCGACTACCAATATATCAACTTCATTCTCCAGTTCGCGGGCTAATACGGTGCGTTGCACGTTGCCGCCCGAGAGTGTGGCGATCGGTGCGTGAGGTCCTGGGGTGCGGATTTTGTATTGGCTGATCAGCTCCTTGGCATGGTGTAAGATGGCACGGCGATCCAATAACCAACGGTAACGTGTAAAGGGCACGTGATCAAAATCACGAAATACCATATTTTCAGCAACACTCATGGCCGGTACGCACGCATTCCGTAGCGGTTCTTCCGGCAGGCAATAGAAACGGCTTTTGCGCATATCTTCGCGTCGGCCCTGGTAAGGTTGTTTGTGTGCACGTATTTCGCCGCCACTCGTACCGCGCTGGCCGCTGAGGGCTTCTACCAGTTCACGCTGGCCATTGCCTGATACCCCCGCGATGCCCACGATTTCGCCGCTATGTACCGTTAATGAAAGATCCTTAACGGTTTGGGCTTGGGTATCGTCGTTGACCTTGAGATTATGAATTTCCAGGCGCGCATTCTGAGTGGGTGACGGTTGCCGGTGTAAGGGTTTTTTAACAAACTCGGTGCCCACCATCATTTTTGCGAGTTGTTGTGTGTCCACGTTTTTAACGGTGGCGGTGCCCACGAAATTTCCTTTGCGCAATACTGTCACTTCATCGGCAAAGGTCATCACTTCCCTGAATTTATGGGTGATAATGAGCACACTTAATGCACCTTGTTGCGTTAATGCGCGCAGTTTACCTAATACTTCATCGGCTTCCACAGGAGTGAGTACCGACGTAGGTTCATCCAGGATCAATATTTTGCTGTTAAGCAGCAGTTGCTTGGTGATTTCCAATTTTTGTTTTTCACCCGCCGCCATACGGCTCACTGGAATATCCAATTGAAACTGGAAGGGCAGTTGCGCGATACGTTCCTGTAGGGATTTTCGTTCGGCATGCCAGTCAATTTTTACGGGCAAATGAGGGCGGGACAAAACTAGGTTTTCCATGACGGTCATATTGGGAATCAGCGTGAAATGCTGATATACCATGCCCAGCCCCAATTGATGGGCATGACGTGGGTTGGAAATATCATGCTGCTTCCCTTCTATCATCAGCTCACCGCTGTCAGGGGCGTAATACCCCATAATACATTTCACCAGCGTGCTTTTTCCTGCGCCGTTTTCGCCGAGTAACGCATGAAATGTGCCTTTCTCAAGATGCAGTGATACGTCGTTGAGCGCAATCAATGCGCCAAAGCGCTTGTTGATGTGGAGTGCTTCAAGGGCGTATTTGTCAGGGATGGTCATGCAATGGCCGCAATAAGTTGTTTGGCATTTGATACGGCGCCGAAAACACCGCCCTGCATTTTCACCATTTTTATCGCTGCCACATGGTTTCCATAATCAGTGGCCCCACAGCAATCTTCGAGCAACAGGCATTCATAACCACGGTCGTTGGCCTCTCGCATCGTGGTATGTACACATACATCGGTAGTGATACCAGTGAGAATGATATTGGCGATGCCGCGCTGTCTCAACATCATGTCTAAGTCGGTGGCGCAGAATGAACCTTTGCCGGGTTTGTCGATGACGGGTTCGCCAGGCAAAGGCGTCAACTCAGGAATTATCTCCCAGCCCGGTTCACCACGCACCAGGATCCTGCCGCAGGGCCCCGCATCGCCAATACCTGCACCGATGCGTTGGCTGCGCCAGCGCTTATTGGCCGGTAAATCTGACAAATCGGGCCGGTGTCCTTCGCGCGTGTGAAAAACGGTGAATCCTTGTTTGCGTACCACCGCCAGCACCTTTTTAATCGGTTCGATGGGGGATCGGGTGAGCGACAGGTCATATCCCATTTTGTCCACATAGCCGCCTTTTCCGCAAAAATCAGTTTGCATGTCAATAACAATAATCGCAGTATTACTGGGACTAAGATCGCCGTTATAGGGCCATGGATAAGGATCAGACGGTACGTATAAGCTCATAACTCACCTGTTTAATTCAGTCAATATAATTACTATTTAACATTGCTAAGCTGCCCCGGCATGCCTGATAGCAAGCGTGTGCTCGACGATGTGGTGATCATGATGATCAGGGTCAGCACATAAGGCGCGGCATGAAACAGATAATAGCCCCACGTCATGCCGATGGATTGCAAGGTGGGACCCAGGGTTGCGGCAGCGCCAAATAACAGGGATGCATACAGGCAATACACCGGGTTCCAGCGCGCAAAAATTACCAATGCCACAGCCATTAATCCCTGGCCGCTTGATAAGCCTTCACTCCATCCGCCTGGGTAGTAAAGCGACAAAAATGATCCGCCGACACCGGCAAGAAAACCGCCCGCCATGGTGCTGTACATGCGCACCCGGTTTACATTCAGGCCCATGGCGCGTGCCGCATCGGCGCTTTCACCCACAGTGCGCACATACAATCCCCAGCGTGAATAGCGGAAAAACCACGCCATGGCAGGCGCGAGCAGGACGCCTATCACAAACAGTACATTGATATCCAACGCGGCCTGAATCACCGGTGAATCGCTCCAACTACCCAGATGAAGCGAGGGCAAGTGCGCAGCGGTGGGCTGGATCAGTGGCTTGCCTAAAAAAAACGCCAAGCCGGTGCCCAGCAACATCAGTGCGATGCCCACGGCAATATCATTAACTTTTTGTTGCTGGCACAATAACGCATGCACGCCCCCGAGTATCACACCGGTCATGCCCGCTGCCATCACGCCTAACCACGGTGAGCCACTGAGATACGAGGCGCCATAGCCCGTCATGGCACCCATCATTAAGGTGCCTTCCAGGCCCAGGTTGATACGTCCGCTGCGTTCCGTGAGGCATTCGCCCAGGCTCACAAACAGAAACGGCGTGCCGACACGAATGGCGCCGCCGATCACGGCAATCAGGATATTCAACAGGCTAAACTCGGTTTCGTTCATGCTGTTTTCTCCTTGGCGCGTAGCCAGGAAAACCGTCCGTACAAGGTTTCACTGGCGAGAATCACGATAAAAATAATGCCTTGTAACACGAGGCTGCTGGCATCTGGCAGGTCATGATCGCGTTGCAGCAGGCCACTGCTGGCGCGAATCCCGCCAAACAGGATGGCGACCGGGATAATGGCGAGGGGATTGTGGCGTGCGATGAAGGCGACGAGGATGCCTTCGTAACCGTAATTGGCATTCAGTGAACTATTGGCGCGGCCATGCACCGCGGCGACTTCAATCATGCCGGCCAAGCCGGCAGCGGCGCCCGCCAGCAATGAGGTGATAATCATCAAGCGTGTCACCGGCAAGCCGGATAATTTTGCGGCCCGCACGTTGCCCCCGGCAATATCAACGGCGAAACCAAACGGGGTATGGCGCATCAGCACCCACAATGCTACGCAGGCTATCACTCCCAGGCCAAAACCCCAGTGTATGGAAGTGCTGCCCATTTCAGTCAACATATTAGCTTCGCCAATATGGTAGGTGGAAGGTTTGTTGAGCGTTTCCGGGTCGCGCAATGGGCCGAAAACCAGAAAGTTCATTATTGCAATGGCGATATAGTTGAGGAGTAGTGAACTGATGGTTTCATTCACGCCCCGGTAGTGGCGCAACGCGCTGATAGCGGCGATCCACAAGCCGCCAGTGGTCATCCCCATAAAAGCCATGGCAGTGAGCACGACGATCGGTGATGCGTGGGTCAACACAATACCGGTTAATGCCGCCGTCATGCCGCCCACCACCACGGCGCCTTCGCCACCAATGATAATCAAACCAATCCGCGCCGGTAATGCAGTACACAAGGCAGTGAGCATTAACGGTGCGGCACGCACCAGCGTGTTTTGCCAGGAAAACCAGGTGCCGAATGCGCCACGGTACATGGACTCGAAGACACCTAGCGCATCGGCGCCCGCGGCGGTGATAAAAATCCCGAACATAAGCAATGACACCAGCAAAGCGGCGATCGGGATAACGATCGGCTCAAATGACCGCATCATGATGGGCTCCCTTAAGCGGACTATGGATTACCTGACGCCGCCAAGATTATATTAACCCTTGGTGCTGCCAATAACACCCTCGGCTAGCCAGTCCATGCTTTCTAACCATACATCGGTTTGCTTGTATTCTTTTCCTGCCGCAATCACAACGCGCCCGGTATTATCTTTGATGGGACCTTTGTAAACTACCATCGAGCCGCTCATGAATGAAGAACGTACCTTGTCGGCCTGTTCTTTGGCCTTTGCGCTCACCGCTTTGCCATAGGGTGAGCTGGTCACGAGGCCTTCCTTGAATCCACCGCGCACCAGGTTAGGAATTTTTGTGCCTTTGGAAATCATTTCAGCGTAGTCTTGATAGACTTTGCTCCAGTTCCATTGCGCGCCAGTTAAAAATCCTTTCGGGGCAAGCACGGCTTGATTGGTGTGATAACCGCAGGAATAAATGCCACGCTTTTCGGCGGTTTCAATCACTACTTTGGGGCTGTCAACATGGCAGGTAAGCACGTCGATGCCCTGGTCGATCAAGCTATTGGCGGCTTCAGCTTCTTTTACCGGTAATGACCAGCCACCCGTAAATACTACAGTTGTGGTAATTTTGGGATTAACGCTGCGCGCCGCCAATGTGAAGTTGTTGATGTTGCGCAACACTTGCGGGATAGGCATGGCAGCGATAAAGCCAAGCTTACCGGTTTTGCTCGTATGGCCTGCCACAATTCCTGCGACATACACGGCTTCGTCAATGTAGCCGAAATAACTGCCGACATTTTTCGGGTGCTTGCTGGCATCCCATAATCCACCGCAATGCAGGAACATGACATCCGGATATTTTGGCGCAATTTTCAATATGTGCGGGTCGAAATAACCGAAGGAGGTAGGGAATAAAACCTGTACGCCATCGAGATTAATCATGCTCTCCATGGCCTTTTGCACTTCAATGGTTTCCGGTACATTTTCCTGGTCAACGGCTTTTACCCAATCCAGCTTCGCAAGCGATGATTTCCCTTCATAGTGCGATTGGTTATAGCCATAATCATCGCGCGGCCCCACATAAATGAACCCCATGCCCACTTTCTTTTTTGCCCACGCTTTGCTGGGCAACAATCCGCCCAATGCAGTTGCCACGCCGAGTGCCGCCGCACCTTTCAGCAAGGTACGGCGCTTGTTATCAACCAACCCATTGCCATTATATTTTTTCATTGATAAATTCCCCGCTGTTGATTCATCATTACATGCCCCCGTTTCACTATCCACTTACTTAAGATTCCGGCAACTACGCAAACCCACTGCACCCTCAATCTCCCCACGCACTCCATAAGACGCTTGTTCTCAACTAACCATCATCTCTACTGGTTTTGATGATGCTGTTACCGCTCGTCCATGAGATCACCGGTGTACCTCCTGTTGAAAGATTTGCAGGCTACGCGCCTTGGTTTTGATAAATTCCGGATCGGAAAGAGTCGCGAGTGTACGTGGCCGCGCCACGTCGAATGAAACAAGCTCGGCGACACGCGTCGGCCGCTTGGTCAAAAGCAAAACCCGGTCAGACAGGTACACCGCTTCTTCAAGATCGTGTGATACAAGCACGATCGTGACCTGGGTCGCCATAAAAATATCCTGAAGCTTGTCCCGGATCAGCAGGGTCATTTCATAATCGAGCGCGGAAAAAGGTTCGTCGAGAAATAATACTTCAGGAGCGGGCGCTAAGGCCCGCATGATCGAGACCGTTTGCTGTTGCCCACCAGAAAGCTCATATGGATAACGGCTCAAATCGAATTTTATTTCGAACAAAGCCATCAACTCATCAATGCGCTGATCGATCTTGGCCTTGGGAGTTCCAGTGAGTTTCAATGGATAGCGGATGTTATCGATAGCTTTCATCCACGGGAACAACGCATCCCGGTAATTCTGGAACACATATCCGATCTTGGTATCGCGCAAGGATTTTCCATCGAAAAGAATTTCTCCTGCATCGATAGGAATGAGTCCTGCGATCAGATTGATCATAGTCGATTTGCCGCAGCCATTCGGGCCAAACACGGAGGTGATTTTTCCCTTGGCAATATCGAGATTGAAGTCCTGGTAGAGCGGTTGGCCCGCAAAATACTTGGTGATATGCCGCAAGGTGATATGCGTACCGATGGGGCCAGGGATAAATGGCAGGGACGATTCCGCGCTTGAGGTTATAGCCGTGCCGCTATATTTCGATAACTCTTCAATTTGTTGGGTTATGGCTTGCATCGTTATTTTCCGCTCCAGTGTACCAACCGCCCTTCGACAAGCATAAACAGTACATTAAAGGCATACCCCAGAACCCCGGCCGCAAGGATAGAACTATACATATCCTTGACGTTAAGCACCTGCTGGGCATCAATGATACGATGGCCGATACCTTGCTCGGAACCGATAAACATTTCGGCGACGACGACAATCACCAGCGCCATGCTCACGCCG
The DNA here is from genome assembly GCA_020053945.1 of Gammaproteobacteria bacterium. Taxonomy (GTDB): domain Bacteria; phylum Pseudomonadota; class Gammaproteobacteria; family Ga007554. Next base: position 14,816 of record JAGVME010000012.1, on the reverse strand, counting down.
CTGCGTAACCCAACAAACGTTTGGGGCAAACTTTCCAGCAGCATCACGTGCCGGAAAATCTGGAAGCGGGACGCTCCCATGACCTTGGCCGCCATAATCCGTTGCTTACGGGCATTCATGACCCCGTACGCGCTATTGAACAGGATAACCAGTACCGCCGCAAACGCTGCGATTGCGACCTTATTCATGTCGGTAATGCCGAAGATCATCAGGAACAACGGAATAAGCGCCGAGGACGGCGTCGAGCGAAAAAAATCAATCAAGAACTCGACACTACGATACACCGGGCGGGAACTTCCCAGCGCCACCCCCAGCGGTACGCCAATAGCCGCGGCAATTAGAAACGCCTCCACTGTTCGACGCGCGGTCGCCAGCAAATCGACGAGCAACGAACCCGATGCAACAATCGTGTAGAGATGCGCCAGCGTGTCGCCCGGGCCAGGCAGCAGTACCGGGTTGACGATCCCCGCCGCAACCACGAAATACCAAACGGCGAACAGGACGATTGGGCCGATTGCCGGAACCAGCGATTTGCCGCTTAGCCGACCCATGCCGTAACCTCCCCAGCTCCATTTATACTGGACATCACTCCCCCTTGTATAACATCGGCTCGACCATTACCCGAGCCGAGAAAATTTTCTTATCCGAAAATAGATCGAAGAATTTCTGAAACATGGCGATGTCGGATTTAGTAAACTCATTATGTAGCGTATAGGCAGGCAATGGCACTTGCTTGGCTAGATCCCCCTCGATCGCAGTATACCCAGCCAGATACTTGCGTGCCTCACCTGGACTGGCACGAACAAAGTTAATGCCACGTGCGTAGGCGGCAATGTATTTTTTGGCGACTCCTGGATTTTTTTTGATAAAGTCTGTGGTCAAGCTCGCTGATCCACCGAACCAAGGGGCCATGGGGTCTCCCAAGACGTAGGTGGCGATGACTCCCCCTTCCAGCACCCGCGTCGCCCCCGCCAGCCGACCGACGGTTCCGGTTGGTTCAAGGGTGTAAGCCGCATCCACTTGTCCGGCAATGATTGCCCCGACATGCTGTCCGATGGGAACTTCAACAATTTGCGCGTCCGTAACACCATTGCGTTCCAGCACCGTGCGCGCCAAGGTCGTGTTCTGGATTCCCGGCCCCGAAGCGATGCGTTTCCCCGCCAAATCCTTGATCGATTTATAGGTGCTGCCGCTGGCGACAATAAACTCGTCGAGTACGTTTTTTACATTGCTCGGATTGGACGCGAAAATTTTAACCAATCCTGGCGATGCCAACTCGCCGATAGCGAGAGCGGCCGAGGCGGTGCCGTTGGCGCTACCCTCAAGCCGACCGGCAATCATCGCCTCGACGATCTGCGGTGGCGCGGCAAATTTCACGCTTTCCACGTCAAGACCGGCTTCCTTGAAGTAACCCTTATCGAGCGCCACAAAGAACGGCAGGCCGGCGGCGATGGGCCAAAAGCCAATCCGGATCTTCGGGGAGGACTCGGCAAATGCCTGCGGTGCGATCCCCGCGAAAATAAGCAATGTAATTAACGCGCCGATTTTGGATATCCGTCGCCATGATGGCAATAGTGACCCACGCAAGGTACTTCGAAAAAAAATGGCCATTTTTATACTCCCATCCTTGCTTGCTACCGTTTAATTCGCAACCCCGTGCTGTCGGAGTCGCGAATTCATTGAGAGAACCCCAATACTCAGAAAATCCACTTCAGCATTGCCTGCGCCACGTCTTCATCTACGTCTTTGACGCCAAATTTATTGCGCCAGATTTGATATTCCACGCCGCCTTGGACTGTCCCAGGTGCGCCGACCCAATTTCCGACATCAATCAGTAAGCGTGGCGCCGCCACCAGATTGTCCTCTTTGGGAATGCTGCCGCCTTTTTCACCAAAAGCGTAATCAGCAAAACCCTCAAAAACCAGTTTTTGCGTAGCGATTTCGAAAGGCAGTTTCCATGAAAGCGTTACTTGTCCCCCTGTATCAGTCTGGATGGCGGCGAAATCACGCTCGCTCTCACGCGCGTAGATATTGAGCTGGGTAAAGGCGAAACCGGGCAGTTTCCAGTCGATGCCTATGCCGAGCAGTTTGGCGCGTACACCATCACCCAGCTCAAGGGTGCCGCTGAGAAGAACATCCTGGATGACGCCAAAGGAGAGATTTTTGCCACTGATTTTTCCAAAACTCAGGCGGGGGGAATACTCTGCAAAGTGGGAAGTGCCTTTAGTGGTGGGGTTGGCAATATCCACAAAAAAGAAGTTGTCGCCATACTTCCAGCCATTAGCGTGTTCGAAAGTGATAATCGTTTTGCTCTCCTCACCGGTGGGGATGAGGGCATAGCTGTTACCGCGCAGAACCTGGATATTGGTTGAGCTCCAGTCGGCTGATTGGGCGGAGTAACTTATACCCAGTCCGGCTGTAAGCACAGTACTTAGGGCGAGACGCTGATAGAAGCGCGTACTCAGGAATGTTGGGGATGTTTTTATGTTCATAACTCCTTCTCCACAATTTTAATTTTTAGAAAGTGCTGGTGGTTTCCCCTGGGTGGAATAATCTCACCGGCTCTTGTTGGGGTTCAATGTTGTATACAACAGAATATTAACTAGCTAGATTCGTGCCAAGGGGGTGTTTAAGGCAGGGGAAATATTTTAATTTCTTTAAATTCAATATATTATATTTTTATAATAAGGTAGGTTCTAAAAATGGGGAGAGTGAATAGCGGGGGCAAACGTAAAATTTTTGCATCATTGTGGAGCGTATTTTTTTAACTTTGCCCTAAAATGAGGTAAATGAAAGAGTATTACTGCCGTGCGTGAGATGACTTATGTCTGGCCAGTTGGGTTAAAGTCAGGGTTCTAGCGAATTGTTCGCTGCGCGTGATGTGCGCACGCATTAAAATTTGTGCGGCGGCGAGATCACGGCGTAACAGATGTTGGCAGATGAGATAGTGCTCGTCGTAGGTTTTGTCGACGCGGTGTGGATCCGTGAAGTCGAGGCGGCGAATCACGCGGATGTGGTGATTGATGTCGTTCAGATATTCGGCGAGCGCGAAGTTACCGCCCGCTTCGGCCAGTGTCATGTGAAAGGCTTCGTCCCACGCTTCCATTTCATCGGCGTTATCGGTGCGCCCTTTCTGATGTTGTGGATTCCACGCCTCGGCAAGGTTTTTAAGTTCGCTTTCCGGCATGTGAATGCAGGCGTTTTCCAGGGATAACATCTCTAACGTGATGCGCACCTGGTAATAGCTGGTGAGGGAGTCAATATCGATATTGCGGACGAAACAACCCTGTTTGGACAGGATGGTGACATAACCTTCCGCTTCAAGGCGCTGCAATGCGCCGCGCACGGGGGTGCGGCTTACGCCAAACTTATCGGCAAGCTCGGTTTCAGTAATGCGGCTGCCGGGATATAACTCAAAACTGAGGATCATTTCCCGCAGTGCGTCATAGACATCACGTGATGAGCGTTTTTCCACAGACATGTTATATCATAACCCTGAATTTATACTGCGTCCTGATCAAGTAATCACCGTCGGTTCCGTCCGCCCGGTTTTTTCACGGATGCCCGAAAGCTGATTGGCAATGCCAATCAAATCCGCCAGCGCGTGCTGCGTGTCTTGCATGTGCTTTGCGGGATCAGCTTCGTAGGCTTCAACATAAATACGCAGTGTGGCGCCCTCAGTGCCTGTGCCGGAAAGCCGGAATACGATGCGTGCGCCATCTTCAAAACCAATGCGCATGCCTTGGCCGGTGCTGACGCTGCCATCAATCGGGTCGGTGTAGCTGAAGTCGTCACTGTAGGCGACGCGGCGCATGCCAAATGTTTTGCCTGCCAGCGTGGCCATGCTGTTGTGCAGTTGCGCCATGATGTCTTTGGCGATGGTGCTATCTACATTTTCGTAGTCGTGGCGTGTATAGAAATTACGCCCGTACTTGGCCCAATGTTCACGCAGTATATCTTCCACAGGTTGCTGACGCACAGCAAGGATGTTTAGCCAGAACAACACCGCCCACAGGCCGTCTTTTTCGCGCACGTGGCTGGAGCCGGTGCCAAAACTTTCTTCGCCGCACAGGGTGACGCGTCCGGCGTCCATCAGGTTGCCGAAAAATTTCCAGCCCGTGGGTGTTTCGTAACAGCCAATGTTCAATGCCTGCGCCACGCGGTCTACCGCCATGCTGGTGGGCATGGAGCGCGCCACGCCCGCCAGTCCGCGATGATAACCCGGCGCGAGGCGGGCGTTGGCGGCGATCACCGCCAGGCTGTCGCTGGGTGTGACGAAAAAGCGTTTACCGAGAATCATATTGCGGTCGCCGTCACCATCCGAGGCGGCGCCAAAATCGGGGGGCTGTACGCCGCACATGGATGTGCCAGTGCCGCGAGAGGCAGGATGCTGTGAGCGGCCGTTGAACATGGTTTCGACGAGATCATGTGCATATGTCAGGTTCGGGTCGGGATGCCCGTCGCCAAAATCTTCAAGGGGGATACCGTTCATCACCGTACCCACGGGCGCGCCCAAGCGATTTTCAAGAATATCGTGGGCATAAGGGCCGGTGACGGCGTGCATGGCGTCAAAGCGCATGCTGAAGGTGTTGCTGGCGAACAACTGGCGAATCGCCGGGAAGTCGAACAGCGACTCCATCATTTCGGCATAATCATAAACAGGGTCAATGACCTCTACGCGCATGTCGCCGAGCCGGGTGGGGTCCAGCGTGTCCAGCGGCACGTCACTAGCATCCACAATATAATAGCGTTGCAGGTAACGGGTACGGGCATAAATATCGTCAGTGATTTTTTCCGGCGCCGGGCCACCGTTGGTAGTATTATACTTAATACCAAAGTCGCCGCCGGGTCCGCCGGGGTTGTGGCTGGCCGAAAGAATAATGCCGCCAAAGGCCGAATGTTTACGGATCACACAGGACGCGGCGGGTGTGGAAAGAATACCGTTGTGTCCCACCAGCACTTTGCCAAAACCTGCGGCGGCCGCCATTTTGAGAATGACCTGAATGGCGTGCCGGTTGTAGAAACGGCCATCGCCGCCCAGCACCAGTGTCTTACCTTTGCAGTTTTCCAATGCGTTGAAAATCGCCTGCACAAAGTTTTCCAGGTAATGGGGCTGCTGAAAAACGCTGACTTTTTTGCGCAGGCCCGAGGTGCCGGGTTTCTGGTCATCGAAGGGTTTGGTGGGTACGGTGCGTAGGGTCATCTTTACATCCTTATATATCATGTGTACCTCTCCATTCAAGCACAGATACGTATGGAAATCGAGGCTTGATTTGGGAAGTTTGCACCCCCATATACTACAATCAGCGTGTTTTGAGTAAAATTTAACCCTAAGGAGTTGATCCACCCATGAGCGTAGAAACACACAAAGAAACATTGGGATTTCAGGCTGAAATCCAGCAACTGCTGAAGCTGATGATCCATTCGCTGTACAGCAACAAAGAGATTTTTTTGCGGGAATTGATTTCCAATGCCTCGGATGCGGCCGACAAACTGCGTTTTGAAGCGCTTACTGATAATGCCCTTTATGAAGGGGATAGCGATTTAAAAATCCGCATCTCGTTTGATAAAGACCAGCGTACCGTCACGGTATCGGACAACGGCATCGGCATGAGCCGTGAGGAGGTCATAGATCATATTGGCACGATCGCCAAATCCGGTACCCGCCAGTTTTTTGAATCATTGACGGGAGATCAAGCCAAAGACACGCGGCTGATCGGTCAATTCGGCGTAGGGTTTTATTCCGCGTTCATAGTCGCAGACAAAGTAACGCTAACTACGCGCCGCGCAGGCAGTGGACAGGGCGTGTGTTGGGAATCAAACGGCGAAGGCACCTATACGCTGGAAGCGGTGGACAAACCCACGCGCGGCACTGAGGTGACGCTGCACTTGCGCCCCGATGAAGATGAATTTCTGGATAACTATCGCCTGCGTAATATCATCAGTAAATATTCTGATCATATCTCGCTGCCGATCATCATGAAAGCGTCTGGTAAAGAGCCCGATATAGATAAAGACGAGACAGTGAATCGTGCTTCTGCCTTGTGGGCGCGCCCGAAAAAAGACATTACCGAACAGGAATACGTGGAATTTTACAAGCACGTTTCACATGACTTTGAAGAGCCCCTGGCGCACGTGCATAGCCGCGTAGAAGGTAATCAATCATATACTACGCTATTTTATGTGCCCAAACGCGCGCCGTTTGACTTGTGGGACCGTGACGCCCGCCATGGCATCAAGCTCTATGTGCGGCGCGTGTTTATCATGGATGACGCCGAACAGTTGATGCCTAACTATTTGCGCTTTGTGCGCGGCGTGGTGGATTCTGATGACCTGCCGCTTAACGTTTCGCGTGAAATTTTACAGCGCAATAAAAGTATTGATACCATCCGCGCCGCATCAGTAAAAAAAGTGCTGGGCGTGCTGGAAGACCTGGCGAATAACGACCCGGGGAAATACGCTACCTTCTGGAAAGAATTCGGCCGCGTCATCAAAGAAGGCCCGGTGGAAGATTTCGCCAACCGTGAGCGCATCGCCAAGCTATTACGCTTTGCATCAACCCACACCGATAGTGATGCGCAAGACGTTGCGCTGGAAGCGTATGTGGCGCGCATGAAAACGGGACAGGATAAAATCTATTACGTTACCGCAGACAGCTTTGCCGCCGCCAAAAACAGCCCGCACCTGGAAATTTTCCGCAAAAAAGGCATTGAGGTATTGTTGCTGTCAGACCGCGTCGATGAATGGCTGACATCGCACCTCCATGACTTCGCGGGCAAGCCGCTGCAATCCATCGCCAAAGGTGACCTTGATTTGGGCGAGCTGGAAGACCAGGCGCAAAAAGAAGAGCTGGAAAAAGCCGCAGGTGAATTGAAAGACCTCACCGCCAAGATGAAGGAAACACTGGGTGACAAGGTGAAAGAAGTGCGCATCAGCCAGCGGTTGACGCGTTCGCCCTCGTGCTTGGTAGTGGAAGAGCATGACATGGCGGTGAATTTCCAGAAAATGCTCAAGGCCGCCGGACATGCCGTGCCGTCCAGCGCGCCGATCCTGGAAATTAATCCACAGCATCCGCTGGTGGTGCGTTTGAATAACGAAACGGATGCGCAACGTATTGCCGACTGGACCTATCTTCTGTTTGATCAGGCGTTGTTAAATGAGGGCGGGCAGCTGGATGACCCTACCGCCTTTGTGCAGCGGTTGAATGACATGTTGATGTTGCTGACTAAAGTGGACGGGGCGTAAAGTAAATTGTAAAAACGGCAATCCAGCTTCTGGGTTTCCGTTTTACATTGACAGCATCCTTGAGTAATATTAAAGTATTTTGCTAAGAAACTGCTGATTAAATCAGGATTGTCATTTCGACCACCGGGAGAAATCTTTATTTAACGCCATAATTATCTTTAAAATTCTCTTCATGAAAGATTTCTCCCTGTGGTCGAAATGACACATTAATCAGCGGCTCCCTAAGTTGTAATTTAACTTTATTGAAAATGAGGATGCCTTTGTGGCCGTTATAGAGCTCACCAAAGAAAGTTTTTCTGACATCGTTGCCGCTCATAACATTGTCATGGTAGATTTCTGGGCGCCGTGGTGTGGCCCCTGCCGTTCCTTTGCCCCCATTTACGAACAGGTGGCAGAACAGTACCCAGATATTGCTTTTGGCAAAATCAATACTGAAGTTGAGCAGGAGCTGGCGGAACACTTTCAAGTCCGTTCCATCCCCACGCTGATGGCAGTACGTGAAAGCGTGGTTATTTTTATGCAAGCAGGTGCATTGCCTGCCGCGGCATTGCATGACGTGATTGAAAAAGTCCAGGCGGTCGATATGACCGAAGTACATAAAGAAATACAAGAACCGTCTGACAAAGTTTAAAAAATAAGGCTGTAAGTGAGTATGGATCAAAGCGGAAAAGATTATGTGCATGGTACTGTACCCCCCCTCGGCATATTAGTCACTAATCTCGGCACGCCAGACGCACCCACCCCTACGGCCTTGCGCCGTTACCTTGCCGAGTTTTTATGGGATCCCCGCATTGTTGAAATACCCCGGCCGGTGTGGTGGATTATTTTGCATGGAGTGATTCTGCGCACACGTCCCAAACGCTCCGCACATGCCTATCAAAGCATCTGGACGAACGAAGGTTCACCCCTGCTGGTGATTGCGCGACGGCAAGCGGCTGCATTGCAAAGTGTGTTGACACAGCAGCGTGGTGCCTCGGTTAAAGTGGCGCTAGGCATGCGTTACGGCAACCCTTCGATAGCGGATGCATTGGACGAATTGCGGCAAGCCAATGCGCAGCGCATCCTGGTATTTCCACTCTACCCCCAATATGCCGCGGCTACGGCAGCTTCCACGTTTGATGCGGTGGCGGCTGTCTTCAAAGCGTGGCGCTGGATACCGGAGCTGCGCATGATTACGCATTATCATGACGACCCTGGCTATATCAAAGCCGTGGTGGCCAGCGTGCGGGAGCATTGGGCGCAGCACGGTCAGGCCGAAAAACTGTTATTCTCATTTCATGGCATCCCCAAGCGCTGCCTGCTGGCGGGTGACCCGTATCACTGCGAATGCCATGTCACGGCGCGCCTAGTTGCGGAGCAATTGGGTTTGCCGCAAGACCGCTGGCAAGTGGCATTTCAGTCACTTTTTGGCCGGGAAGAATGGTTGAAGCCATATACAAACGAAACCCTTGAATCCTGGGGTAAGTCCGGCGTAAAAAGTGTCGATATCGTATGCCCCGGCTTTTCCGCAGACTGCCTGGAAACCCTCGAAGAAATGGCGATGCTGAATCGTGGTGTGTTTCTTAAGGCGGGGGGCGAGCGTTACAGCTACATCCCCGCGCTGAATGACCGGCCTGACCATATCCAGGCCTTGGCTGCATTAGTGGCTCAGCATAGCCAAGGCTGGCATGATGAAAACGCCCTATGGGATGCCGCCGCCAGCCGCCGCCGCGCCCTGGAAATGGGTGCCGCGAAATAATCCCGTAAACAGTACGTGTCCGTACTAAAATGTTTTTTACCAGGTTAAGCCAGTGTTCTATAGCCTCTTAAAGCCTGCCATTTTTCAGCTTGATCCTGAGCAAGCGCATGATCTTGCCATCCGTGGGCTGGAAAAAACGGGCCAGTGCCGCATCAGCCGTGCGGCGGTAGCTGCTGTTTATGGATGTGAAGATTCCCGCCTTGCCCAAACCCTGTGGGGTTTACGCTTTCCCAATCCGCTGGGCATGGCCGCCGGTTTTGATAAAAATGCGCGTACTATCCCGGCGTTGGCGGCGCTGGGTTTTGGTTTCATCGAAATCGGCACCGTCACGCCGCGCCCACAACAGGGGAACCCCCGTCCCCGTATCTTTCGCTTGTCCGCCGACCAGGCCATTATCAACCGCATGGGCTTTCCTAATGATGGGGCAGACGCTGTTGCCGTACGCCTGGCGTGCCTTGGCAAGGCAGGCGTACCACTGGGCATCAATCTGGGTAAAAATAAAGACACGCCATTAGAAGACGCCGCACAAGATTATATTGCCGCATTTGAAAAGCTGTTTCCTTACGGCGATTACTGCGTTATTAATGTCAGCTCGCCCAATACGCCGGGCCTGCGCCTGCTGCAAGGTGTGGATGCCCTGGGTGGGTTAATGGCGCACATCCAGGCCGCTAATCAGCGCCTTGCCGCACAGCACCAGCGCGTGCCTATGCCCTGTTTACTCAAAATAGCCCCTGATCTTGCGGCAGAAGATTTGGAAGCGATTGGCGGATTGGCGCTGGTATCAGGCGCTGGCATTGACGGGCTGATTGCCACCAACACCACCTTAAGCCGTGAAGGCCTTATCTCTAACGTCAATGAAATGGGCGGGCTCAGCGGCATGCCGTTGCGCAACCGCAGCACGCAGGTGATCCGCGCCTTGTATCGTGTTGTCGGCAAGCGCGTCCCTATCATTGGCGTGGGTGGCATCAGCAATGGCCACGATGCCTATGAAAAGCTGCGCGCGGGAGCGAGTTTAGTCCAGGCGTATACTGCATTTATCTATCAAGGTCCGGCCATGGTCCGTTCCATCAAAACCCAATTGCTGGAGTTGCTGCGCCGCGATGGGTTTAACAGTGTGGGCGAAACGGTAGGGGTGGACACGTGATTAATGGCAGGTAGTTTTAATTATTTATCAAAATCTTAATCCTACCGCGCATCAATCCGGCAGTTTCGGTGCAGTGCAAAAACCCCCACCCGGCATGAAACACGCCGCCTGGCCCAGCCGGTTACCTGTCGGGCGCAGCAGATTCCACACCGTGGCCTGTTGTATAAGGAAGCGTTTGCCGGAGCGGGTGATGCGCACGCCGCTGTAGTCGTCGATATAGCCTTGGGTTGTGACGCGTTCCAACAGGTGTGCGCGTTCGGATTGGGAGGGGGTGTCTGCGGAGTAGCGGGAGGGCAGGCCGATGATTTCAGGCCAGGGCATTTCAAACACAGTTTGCGCCACGAGATTGGCGTAGGTGAAGCATGGGTCGGGCGTGGCGTCGTGCGAGAGAACGGCGAAGGGGGCGTGGTACAGGGCACGGGCGGGGGCGTCATCAACGAGTAAAGCGCGTCCCGTCCAATGTTGGTAACTGTGCAGCAGGAGTGCCGCATGCGTGGGCCAATAGGCATTTTCTGGCGCGGGTTCGGATGTCACGCGGGTACCGTCATGTATTACCGTGCGTAGCGCCCACTATCCGGCATCCACTGGCTCAGCACCGGCTTCTTCCACCGCATACGGCTCGGCGTGGCCGCATTCTTTTTGCGGGCAGACTTTTTCTGTGCCACGGCGCTTGGTGGTTTTAATGGTGAGCAACGGCCAGTTGCATTTTGGGCAGGGTTCTTTCACTGGCTCGTTCCAGACGGCATAGGTGCAATCGGGATAGGTGGCGCAGGAATAAAATATTTTGCCGTAGCGTGATTTACGCTTGAGGAGCGTGCCTTTATGGCACACCGGGCAATCGACGCCGGTGTCGGCGGGTTTTTCCAGCGGTTCGATGTGTTTGCATTCGGGATAGGTGCTGCAGCCGATGAACTTGCCATAGCGCCCCATGCGCATGATGAGCGCTGAGTCGCACTTGGGGCAAGTGCGTCCCTCCACCACTTCAGGCACGGTTTCCTCGCCGGCTTCTTCGCTAAGATTACGCGTGTAATCACATTCGGGATACGTGGTGCACCCTATAAAGCGGCCGCGCCTGCCGAGGCGTATCGACAAGGGCTTGCCGCACTTGGGGCAGGCTTCATCCATGGCTTCCTGGGTAACGTCTTTGCGTTCGACATTTTCCTGGGTGTTATCGACCAGCGCCTTGAACGGTGTCCAAAAATCCCGTAGCAATGGCACCCAGTCTTTCTCGCCGCGCGATACTGCGTCCAACTCGTCTTCGAGGTGCGCTGTGAAATCATAGTCGACATATTGCGTAAAATATTCGGTGAGAAATTTATTGACGATGCGCCCCACATCGGTAGGTTTAAAGCGCCGTTTGTCCAACTCTACATATTCGCGCTGCTGCAAGGTGGAAATAATGCTGGCATACGTCGACGGGCGGCCAATGCCGCGTTCTTCGAGCGCCTTAATCAAACTGGCTTCGCCATAACGCGGCGGCGGTTCGGTGAAATGCTGTTCCGGCTCGATGCCCAGCACATCGACTTTCTCACCCACCAGCAAGGCGGGCAAACGGCGCTCATCGTCGCTGCTGCCTTTGCCTGATGCGTCTGCGGCACTGTCTTTGACGTCATCCACACTTTCCTGATACACCGCCATGAACCCTGGGTCGACAATCACGGAGCCATTGGCTCGGAAGATATTGCCTTCGCCCGCCGTCATGTCGACGGCCACGGTATCAAGCGTCGCAGGAATCATCTGGCAGGCGATAGTGCGCTTCCAGATCAGGTCATACAATTTATATTGCTCGGCGCTCAGGCTATCTTTGATGGATTCTGGCACACGCTCAGCGGCGGTGGGGCGAATCGCTTCATGCGCTTCCTGGGCGTTTTTTGATTTGGTTTTATAAATGTGCGGTTGCGCGGGCACATTATCTTTGCCATAACGCACGGCAATCAGCTCGCGGATTTCAGCCAGCGCGTCTTGAGCAAGATTCACCGAGTCGGTACGCATATAGGTAATCAAGCCGACGGCGCCGCTGCCGGTGTCAATACCTTCATACAACTGTTGCGCGAGACGCATGGTGCGCTGCGCGGTAAAGCCCAACTTGTGTGACGCTTCCTGTTGCAGGGTGGAGGTGGTGAACGGCGGCGAAGGATTGCGCTTGCGCTGCTTTTTATCAACTTTGGTGACCACCAGTTTTCCGGCGGCGGCACGCAACAAAGCCTCTTGAGCCTGCGCGGCCTGCTCGCTGTCGGTAATGCTGAATTGTTCGAGTTTTTTATCTTGATAATGGGTGAGTTTTGCCGAGAAGCGTTCCGCCTTTTTGGTGAGACTGGCGGCGATGCTCCAATATTCGCGCACAATGAATTTTTCGATTTCTTCTTCGCGCTCGACAATCATGCGTAACGCCGGGCTCTGCACACGCCCGGCTGACAAGCCACGGCGGATTTTCTTCCACAACAACGGTGACAGATTGAAACCCACCAGATAATCCAGCGCGCGCCGCGCCTGCTGGGCATTCACCAGCTCCATGGACAATTCGCGCGGGTTTTCTACGGCGGCATTAACGGCGCGCTTGGTTATTTCGTAGAACGCGACGCGATGCACCGGCTTGTCTTTGAGTAGTTTCTTTTGCTTGAGAATTTCATACAGATGCCAGGAAATGGCTTCGCCTTCACGGTCTGGATCGGTTGCCAGATACAGCACGTCTGCCTTTTTCATGGCTTTGACGATGGCGTCTACATGCTTTTCATTTTTTTCGATGAGCTGATATTTCATTGAAAAATCGTGGGCGGTATCGACGGCGCCTTCTTTGGGCAGTAGATCGCGCACATGACCATACGAGGCAAGGATTTCAAAATCCTTGCCCAAGTATTTCTTCAAGGTTTTAGCCTTGGCGGGCGATTCAACAATCAGCAGGTTTTTCATGGGTTGGGGCAATTCCAGCGGAAGTTATAACTGATGCTGCGCATTTGCTTCCCCTCTCCCCAACCCTCTCCCGCAGGCGGGAGAGGGGGAGTGAACTGTTTGGATGCAACCTTGTAGCGTGTATTCAGGATTAATGCAAGCTATGGGTGATTTCGTCGAAGACTAAATCTTCCATCCAGGCGAAGGCGGCTTCCTGGCCGGGCTGGTTAAACAACACCATGAGGATCACCCATTTCAGTTGGGCAAGATCAATGTCGTCGCTGCTTTCCAGCGCCATGATGCGATCAATGACCAACTCCCGGTTGGTGAGGTCCAGCACGCCGATTTGCTCCAGAAACAGCAGGAAACCACGGCATTCTGTATCCAGCTTGCTCACTTCTTCATCAGTAAAAACACGGATGGAGTTACCGACCGGCAGCAATACCGCCGCGCCATTTTCACGCAGCCGCGCCATGCCTTCGAGCCACGCAAAGGCTTTGTCGATTTCACCGTAATTAAAGCCGGCTTCGATCAACTCTTTTTTTAATGCTTCCTGGTTGGAAGTGAATTCCAACTCACCTTCAAGATAGTTCTCGAACAGGTACATCAGGATATCCAACACGTTTTCTTTCATTTCAGGATCTCCCGCTCACCCGTATATTCCGGCATATATAAAGGCCACCGGCCACCGATTCAACCCTATTATGCAATTCCAATACCAAAAGCATGGAGGAAACCTGCTCTGGCGTCAATCCACTTCGCTCTACCAAAATATCGACAGAAACGGGTGAAAAGTCCATAAAACTTAGCAATTTCAGTTGATTATCATCAAATGCCGCCTCCGCATCCGACTCAAAATCAGTTTTGTGCGGGGGTGATTCGCCCTGCGTATTAAGCCCCTTTACTATAAAACAAGCGCCTAATTCTTCCAGTATATCATGCACATTCTCCACTAATTTGGCGCCTTGGCGGATTAAGGCATGGCAACCCCGCGCCAGCGGGTTGTGAATGGAGCCGGGAATGGCGAAGACTTCACGCCCCTGGTCTCCCGCCAAGCGGGCGGTGATCAGGGAGCCGCTTTGCAGCGCGGCTTCCACCACCAACACGCCCACGCTCAGGCCGCTGATGATGCGGTTACGCCGGGGAAAGTTTTCCGGCAAGGGCGGTGTGCCGGGAGGGAATTCCGACACCAGGGCGCCGTGGGTGGCGATGCGGTGCGCCAGATCACGGTGACGCGCCGGGTAGACACGATCCAGCCCGGTGCCGGTCACCGCGACGGTGACGCCGCCAGCACTTAAGGCGCCTTGATGGCTGGCGGCATCAATCCCCAGCGCCAGGCCACTGGTGATGGTGAGCCTGACACTGGCCAGGTGCCGCGCAAAATCATGGGCAATCTCTTTACCCCCGGCGGACGGGTTACGGCTCCCCACCATGGCGAGCTGAGGCCGCGCCAGCACACTGGGCTGGCCGCGCACAAACAGCAGGGGCGGCGCATCGGCAATCTGCTTGAGCAAGGGGGGATAGGCGGGGTCATGCAGGGTGATTATGTGGTTGTCGGGCTGGGCCTGCCAGGCGAGGTCTTTTTCGACAGCGACCCAGTCGGGGTTACGCAGATATGCCAGGGTGGCGGCGCCGAGACGCGGCGGCGTCAGGCCATTATTGATGCCACCTTCAAACACGGCACGCGGGGTGATGTAATCATTAACTGATGTTACGCAGCCCCCCTCACCGATGATGGCATACTAAAGCCTATGGACAAACAAAACCTTGAACTATACACAGACTACTTGATCAGCAGCT